>DATECF010000025.1:0-46796 GCA_035287045.1 Gemmatimonadales bacterium
CATGACGCCGAGAACGAACGGCGCGGCACCGCACGCGGCGGCCGCCAGCCGCTGGGCCCACTCCCGAAGCTCGAATCGGGCGCGCGCGGGTGCGCCGGCCCAGACGATCACGGTCGCGAAGAACCCCAGCACCAGGGCCACGAGTGGGCGGGTAGCGAACAGCATGCCCACGGCCGCGCCTGACAACAACGCCCACCGCCACGTGCCATCGAGCGCGCGGAGCGAAGCAAATACCGCCAGCGCCACGAGCGCCGCCGCGAGGGCGTGGTTCATGTATGAGCCAGCGTGGAAGGCCAAGAAGAAGCTGACGGCGACCAGCGTGGAGCCGATCCTCGCGGCCTCCCGGTCATCGGGAAAGAGCCGGTCGGCGACCAGAGTCGTGAGGCACACGGCCAGCCCGAGCAAGAGCGGTCCGACCAGCCACACCACCCCGGCGTGCAGGCCCACCGCCAGCAGGACGGCGAAGCCGGGAGGATACTGCGCGGCCCACCCGCCCGGCGTGTGCGTCATGAATTGGAACTCCCAGAACGCCGGGTCCGGAAGCGGCGGTCCGGCAAGCCATCCGGCCGCGAAATACCGCGCTTGCAGGAGCTGCGTCGGGCCATCCAGCAGGATGGGGCGTTGGTTCAGCGCGCCAACGCTGATCGCGAGGGAGAGCCCCGTGGCCAGCGTCGCCAGGGCGAGACCGACTCCGAGTGCCGGAGGCAGAACCAGCCAGCGCTGCACCGCGTCCCACAGTGGCGCCACGCGCGCCGGGCGAAGGAGCCTGCTCAGCACCAGGATCCCCGCGGCGCCCAGCACCAGTCCCGCCCACTGGGCCAGGAAGTATTGCCTGCCGAGTCGAAGCGTCTGCTCGGCCGATGGCCCGATCCCCGGCGCCAACAGCCGGTACCAGGGAAGGAGAACCAGCGCGAGCAGCAGCGCGCCGAGCGCGCGACGCAGGCGGCTCGACCAGCGCGCCGTGTGTCTCGCGGCGTCGCCCCTGCTCAGGTCAATGTGCTCGAGAAGAAGCAGCGGGGTGCCGTCGTGGGCGCGCCGCGCCTCGTCGTCATCTCGATCACACCGGCCCCACCCCGCGCGCCGTACAAGGCCGCCGCCGCAGCTCCCTTCAAGATTTCGATCCTTTCGATATCCAGCGGGTCGAGGTCCTCCACCCCACCCTCGGTCACAAGCCCGTCCACCACCACCAGCGGTGCCCGGCCCCCAGTCATACTGCTGGGCCCGCGGAACTGGATTGAGATCCGCTCACCCGGCTGACCGCTCCCCTGCACCACTTTGATCCCCGGGAACTTGCCGCGGATCAGATCTTCCAGCGTCCGGGCGGAGATATGGTCCATGTCCCTCCGCTCGAGCCGGTGCACCGTGAAGGGCAGCGCGGCCTCGGCGACCGCGGCCGCGCCCCCCGCCGCCACCATCTCGCGCAACGCCGCGACCGCGGGCCCGTCCAACCGCAAGCGCAGGGCCATGACCCCCACGGGCACCTGGACGGTCCATGCCCCGGACTGGCAGCCGACCATGTCCGCCCGGATCTCGTGCCTGCCCGCGGGGATCGAATCGAACCGGAACGCGCCCTCGCCGTCCGTCACGCTCTCCCGCCCCAGCCCCGGAATCCGCACCCGGACGCCCGGCACGCCCGCTCCCGCGTCCACGCGCGTGACCATACCCACCACCGAGCCCATGTTCTGAGCGGCCAGCGGTCTGGCCGCTGGGACGATTACGGCGAGCACGACCACCGCCAGCGTGGATCGCCGGGGGGAGAAGCCGTAGGACATCATGGTTGGGCCTCCGAAGGGGACCATACAACGGACACGGTGCACACGCGAATTATTCAAAGGCCGCCGAACCGCAGCAAGTGGCGGGCCGGAAGCTGAAAAGGGGGCCGCATCGGCCCCCTTCCCGTTACCCGATTACCACCCGTGCCTCACTGCGCGCCACCCGAGCCGCCGACGCCGCCGAACGTGTAGACCTCCAACGCCAGCAACTCGAGGTCTACCGCCGGAATGGGGCTTTGGTACGCGCGGCCAGTGCGCAGCGTCCCGAACCCGCGGTGATCGTACCAGGAGCTTCCGGCGTACAGATACGCGGTCTCGATCTGTTTCTCGTAGATCAACGTCTGCAGCAGGTCGCCACACTCCCCCTCCGCGCGGTTGGATGCCTTCCTCAGGAGCCCGGCGGCCCGCGGCACGCACCGGGCGCCGGAGACGCCGTCCACCGTCGCCGGCGGCAGCTGGCCGATGGCCACCCGGTTCTGGTTGATGTACGGCAGCGCGAGATCCGGCTGGCCTTTGCGGATGTGCGCCTCGGCGGCCAGGAAGCCCATCTCGATGACCGTCAGGTCCGGCGCGAAGCCGAAGTTCGTCTGATCGAGGTCCCAGTACCACCACGGCGCGTAGTTCGACTGATACCAGAGGCCGCGCTCGGCCGGTTGAATGATCGAAGCCCGGTAGTGGACGTACGCGCCCGGAGCCGTCAGTGAGGCGGCGCCGCGGATCCGGCGGTCGTCCGTGTCGATCATGAACGCCACCTTTTCTGCCGGAGCCGTGGCCTCATACGCCGAGTAGGCACCCGACTGATCCGCCGGGCCGAGCAAGGCTAGGTCAACGTCCGACCCGACTCCCATGAAGCCCTTCAGAACGATCTGCCACACGCCGGAGGGCCCATCGAGATTGACGCCGAAGTCCTTGGTAACCCCACTCTGGATGTGAGACAGCACGACGTCCCAGTCGACCTGGCCCCGCTCCGCCGGCGTGCGCGCCACCGCGGCCATGAACCGGGCCTCGTAGGAGTGGGTCAACTTCACCAGATCCGCGCTCGAGTAGCTGTCCGTACCCATCCAGCCAGCCGGAATGCTGAACGCGTTCTGCGTCGCGAGCTGCCGCGCCTCCGCGAGCTTCGCCCGCGCCGCCGCAATGACCTCCGGGTACGGCTTGAGTTCCATCTTCAGCGGATCGTCCACCGACTCGTCGAGGAGGAAGCCCCGGTCGTACTGCAGCGCGATGTTTCCCAGGAACAGCCCCTGCATGAACTTCGCGAACGCGAGGATGCGCGGGTTGTCCGCTCCGTTGTCCCCGAGCTGCAACCCCAGTTGGTCGATCGACTGGAGGCCATCCCGGATGGACGCCAGGGCGCGGTTCGTGAGCAGCCACGGGTCGTAGACCCAGTACCCCCATTGGTACGCGGTCTGGTTGATGATCTCGCGCGGCGGCTCCATGCCCTGGTCCTGGAACCCATAGTTCCCCTGCGAGGCCGTGATCTCATCCGCCATGGCGGACATGGCGGGGCCGGGCGCGTTCCCCTGCTGGCGGTTCCACCAGGTCCGGAACGTTCCCGAGATCAGCGCCTCCACGTCGCGTGCCTCGGACAAAGCTCGCGTCCGGTCCGGCGCATTGACGTTCGCCACACCCAGGTCCAGACAGGCGCCGGTCGACAGCAGCGCCGCGGCCGTCCCCAGCCCTCGGATTGTCTTCGAAATCGCCATCATGGGTTACCTCGCCTTTCGTCGCTTGGTGCCGAAGCCGTTTTTGGTCGGCGCTAGAAGACCAACTCGATGTCGAACCCGAGACTGCGGAAGTTTGGATAGAAATACTCATCGATCCTACCCACCGCGGCCGAGCCGCCGAAGGTGTCCTTCCCGACCTCCGGATCGAACCCCCGATACCCGGTCCAGGTCTTCAGGTTACGGCCGGTGAGGTTGATCGTCATCTGAGAGAGCCCGACCTGCCGCAGGAAGGCCGGCATGCTGCGCTCCTGCAGGGTGTAGCGGAAGGACAGCTCGCGCAGCTTCAGGTAATCCGCGTCCTCGGTGAACGCGCTGTTGTTCTTGTTGTTCTGGTAGAAGCCGGCCACGTTGTAGTACGTGATCGGCTTCTGCAGCTCGTCCGGCTTGCCCGTCTGGTCCATCTGGGGGCAGTGGCCGTCCCGGCACCGCCACTGCATGGTCTGGTTGTAGACCTGCGCGCCGGTTTCCGCGTCGAACAGCAGCGTCACGCCGAAGTTCTTCCACTCGATGTTCTGCAAGAAGCTGGCGTTGAGCGATGGCTCGCTGTCGCCCAGCTTCGTGTCCGGCAATTGGAGCGTCGAGTTCAGCGCGGAAATCGGCAGGCCCCAGCTGTAGCTCACGCCGTTCACGGTGCCCGTCGTCCCCCAGAGATTCTTGGCTTTGCCGTCCCGCCAGCTGTTCCCGGTGCCGACCCAGACGAGGTAGCCTTCGTCGTTGTTCTGGAACTGGCCGCAATCGGTGCCCGTCGGCAGCTCCGTGCAGGTGGTTGGATACTTCCACCCGTAGAACGAGCCCAGGGTCTCGCCCTCGCGGATGTAGAGGCCGGCGCGGTAGTCGGAAATGCGGTACGGCGCCACGCCCAGGTGGGTGATCTTGTTTTTGGTGTTGTCGAGGTTCAAGGTCGCGGTCCACAGCAGGCTCTGGCTCTCGATGATCGAGGCCCGGAGGGCCAGCTCGCGCGAGGTCGATGCGACGGTGGCCGCGTTCTGCCACTGGCTGGTGAAGCCGGCGACGGACGGCAGGGGGACCAACAGCAGCTGGTCCTCGACCTTCGTCTTCACGTAGTTCGCCTGGATCTGGAACCGCTCCGCGATCACCGCGTCGAGGCCGAACTCCTGCTCGGTGGCCAGCTCGGGTTTAAGGTCGTTGTTGCCCAGCGTTTGCGGCACGATCGAGCCCGCACTCACCTGGTACGTCTGGAACTGCGCATCGAAGCCGGGTCGCCCGCCCGAGGTGCCGATCGAGTAGCGCGGCTTGAACTCGGTGAAAAAGCCGAAGGGGAACCACGGCTCATGCGACAGGCGCCAAGCGGCGCTCAAGCGATAGTAGGTCTGCCAGCGCTGATCCTCGCCGAAGAGCGAGCTGCCGTCCCGCCGGCCCAGCATGTCGAGGATGTAGCGCTCTTTGTACACCATCGAGGAGATGGCGAAGAAGCCCTCGGAGCGAACCGACCGCCGGTAGGAGGCCAGCGACGGCGTACCGCCGATCAGGTTGATCTGCTCCACGTCCTTCACCGGGAGGTTGCTTCCCCCGACGCTGAAGCCGCTCTCGTCCAGGCTCTCGACCAGATAGCGGAGCCGGCTGCGCACCGTGAGGTTGTGGTTGAGGGCCCGGAAGGTCAGCGCCGCCGTCAGCGAGCCGTTCAGCTCCAGGCGGAGATCGTTCTCCTCCCGGATTGCACCGGTGGCCGGCGTGTCGAACGGCCGGAGCAGGCCGGGGCGCTGGTAGAAGTGGGTGTTCGTTTCGATCCGGTCGAAGCTGCCGTTTCCCTCCAGGGACAGCCACTGGAAGGGCGCCCAGCTCGCGTCGAGGCCGCCCATCCCGCGCACCCGCCCCTCCTCGTCTGTCGTGTTGAGCAGAGAGTAGATCGGGTTGCGGCCCACGTTGCCCTGATTGATGGGCTCGGCGATGTGGCTAATCTCGCCCGTCTGGGGATCCTTCCTTAGGAGATCGGCGGCCGCGGTCGTGAAGGTCAGGGTACGGATGATGCCGGTGCCGCCCTCGTCCTGCAGACCGCGGTTCCGCTTGGCGAAGTACGCCTGGGATCTGACCTGGAACTTCCCGAACCTCTGACCCACGTTGATCCGAGTGTTGTACTGCGTCAGCCCCTGGGCGAGCTTGATGGCCCCCTGGGTGTGCGTCCGGTCGAAGGAAATCCGGTAGTCGGTGCTCCCCTCGGTCCCGGCCACCGCCACGTAGTTGGTGATGCGCCCGCCCGGATTGAAGAACTGCTTGATCGGATCCTGAAGCGTCATACCCGGGGGGTACGGGTTGGTCATGAAGCTGGTGAACGCGTTACGGCCGTTCCCGCCGTCATTCAGCGCAGGGGTACCTGAGTAGGGGAAGGTGATGGGATTGCCGCTTCTGTCCAGAATCTGGGTCTGGTCGGCGTTCATTTGCCACTGGTGGTGCATCGGTACACCGTAATAACGCTCGATCGAGTTGTCCTCGTACGCGGTGCGCACGATGAACTGGGTTTGACCGGCCCGCAGATGTGCGCCCGTGCGCGTGGTGATCTGGATCACGCCCGCCTGTGCCCGCGAGCCGTAGAGCGCGGCGCCCGCGGCACCCTTCACGATCTCGATGGATTCGACGTCGGCCGGATCGATGTCCGAGATGCCGCCGCTGGTGATCACACCGTCGATCACCACCAGCGGCGCCTGGCTTCCGGTGACGCTCTTCGGCCCCCGGAACTGGAACGAGGGCTCCGTGCCGGGCAGCCCCGATCCCTGAACCACCTTGACGCCGGGCACCTTCGCCGAC
This sequence comes from Gemmatimonadales bacterium, assembly GCA_035287045.1. GTDB lineage: Bacteria > Gemmatimonadota > Gemmatimonadetes > Gemmatimonadales > GWC2-71-9 > JACPAP01. The sequence continues at coordinate 6,263 of DATECF010000025.1, forward strand.
ACCAGACCGCCCACGCTGACCGCGGGCGTCTTCGAGATATCGGCCACGTCAATCTTCGCGATCGTGAATGCGACCTGCGTCTGCGGCGTCTCGGCCGCCACGCCGGTTACCACGACCTCCTCCATCGAGACGGCGCGCTCCTCCAGCGCGAAGGTGATCCCGGCGGTCCGTCCCTCCGTGACCTCGACCGACTGCGTCAACGGACGGTAGCCGATACGTTGGGCCACGATCTGGTGTCGCCCGAGCGACACGCCGGACAGCTGGAAGCGCCCCTGGGCGTCGGTCAGCACGCTCAGGTTCAGCGCGGTAATTCGGACCTGCGCGCCGGCCAGCGGCCGCGCGTCGGTCGCGGAGGTCACCACCCCGACCACCATCTGTTGCCCGCTGGCAGGTGCGAACGCGGCCAGCGACACGACCGAGACCGCGGTGCACAGCTGGATGGCGCTGCGTACCTTCTGTGGAACCATGGTGTCCCTCCTGAGGGGGTTACCCCAGCTGCCGATCAAAGAACCGCAGGCACTGCTCGCGCCGCCGACGTTCCGGCCTTTGCGATGAATCGCTCCGCTCCTCGGATGCTGCGTGGACGGCTGCCGGCGCAGTGCGCTGCAGGCCGAGCTCAGGGCCAGGGAGGGGACGCCGGGGGCGCTTGGACTCCGTGAGTAAAGTGAAAGCTGTGTGAACCTTCTGCCGATTTCGCGCCATAGTGCGTCTATCCCGGAGGGTTGTCAAGTAGCGCGACGGCGTCGATCGCGAGGCAGCCGCGACTCCGGACGACGTTGCGCCGCGCCGCACCCATCGGCATCTTGCCGCAGGCAACAGCCTGAAGACATGCTCATAAACCGAGTGCCTGCCGCGCTGGTACCGCGCCCGGTCGCCGCAAGCGTGTTGAGCGTTGCGCCGCAGATAGCCGATACGTTCTGTCCCGTTTCCCGCGCAGCCGGCCAGGGGGGAGACCGTGCCGGCAACCCGGCGCACCGGCCTTCGCCAATGCCATCAGTGACTCCAGCCGCCCGCGCGGAGCTCGCGCCGACAGGGAGGCTCCGCGTAGGCCTGAACTACAGCAACTTCCTGCTCGTCTCGAAGCGCGCGCCGGACCCAACCGGCGTCGCACCGGACCTGAGCCGCGAGCTGGCGAAGCGGCTCGGCGTCGACGTGGAGTTCGTGGGCTACGAAAACGCCGGGCTGGCAGCGGACGGCGCGACGACGGGCGCGTGGGACGTCGCGTTCATCGGCGCGGAGCCCGCACGCGCGGCCGAGATCGCGTTCACGGCGGCCTATGCCGAGATCGAGGCGACCTACCTCGTACCTCCCGGCTCGCCGATCCGCACCATCGACGAGGTCGACCGCCCCGGCGTACGCATCGCCACGACCGCCCGCGCCGCGTACACCTTGTATCTCGAACGCACGCTCAGACACGCCGCGCTCTGCTACGCGGAGGGACTGCAGGGATCCTTCGACCTGTTCATGCGCGACCAGCTCGACGTACTGGCCGGCCTGACCGCACGTCACCTGCAGGAGATCGAACGGCTGGCGGGCGCGCGGATCCTCGACGGACGATTCACCACGATCCGGCAGGCCCTGGGCACGCCGAAGCATCGCCCCGCGGCGGCGGCGTACCTCGCGGCCTTCACCGAGGAGATCAAGTCCTCGGGACTAGTCGCCGAGTTGATCGAGCGCCACGGTGCCCGGGGCCTGCGCGTCGCCCCGCCTTGGAGGGGCGATTGACATCCCTGGGCCGCAGGCAGGTCGTGGCGTGACGCGGGGACCCAACGGGGGCCGGGCGGTTCGGACCGAGGCGCTCGCCGCGGTGCTGATGGGTCAGGTGGCTCTCGCGGCCTGTGCGGAGCAGGGGACGCCGATCGATACGCTCCTCCACGGCAGCTCGACCGGGATCATCGCGTTCAACAGCACGGTCGATGGGGGCATTGTGCTGATCGATCCCACGACGGGAAGGAAAGCGCTCCTGACCAAGGGGGCCTCGCCCGAATGGTCCTCCAATGGCCGGGAGCTCTCGTTCATGAGGGCAGGGCGGATCTACGTGATCGGGGCGAACGGGACCAACGAGCGGGAGATCCCGGTCGCGCCGTTTCTCTTCGAGGTGCCCTACCTGGTCCGGCCGGTGCTTTCGCCCGGAGCTGACCGGATCGCGTACAGCCGACAGGGTGAGATCGAGCTGGTGGATCTCGGGGGGGGAAAGCCCGTATTCCTCATGAAGCCGGACCCCGCAGACGACCGGATGCCCGTGTGGTCCCCGCGAGGAGAGCACCTCGCGTTCGTCCGGGACGGCGACATCTACGTGGTGAGCGTCGACGGTTCGGGGCTGAGGAACCTCACCGCGGACCGGGCGGAGGATCTCGATCCCGAATGGTCGCCCACGGGGGACCGGATCGCGTTCAGCTCGCGGGGAAGCGACGGGGTGCGCATCTGGACGATCCGGCCGGACGGGTCGGATCGTCGGAGGGTGACGAACGACGAGGAGAACCCGGAACACCAGGAATACCACCCGAGCTGGTCCCCCGACGGCACCCAGATCGTCTTCGAACGGTGGGGAGGGCCGCAGGGACGTCAGGGCGCCGACATCTACATCGCCTCGGTGAACAGCGGTACGGTACGACCGCTCGCGGTCACGCCGGGCTTCGACGGCCTTCCCAGCTGGGGATTCCCCTCCATGGCGGCCGCCACATCGGGGGCCCACCGTGGACGCGGAGGCCCGTCTCCACCGTGAGCGTTATTTCCGGGGCGTGTCCTCCCGGGTGACGTCCAGGAGATGACGGACCACCGCCTCGGTAACGTTTCCGCCAGTCACACACGCGACGGTTTTTCGCCCGGCCTCGACCTTGCCCGACAGGAAGCCGGCCGAGGCGACGACCCCCGCGGGCTCGGCCAGCACTTTCCCCCGGAAGAGGAGTGTCCGGAATGCGTCGGCGATGTCCCGCTCTTCGATGAGTACGATCTCGTCGAGGTACTCCTGGAGATGGCGAAACGGGAACGCTCCGGGGGAACGGGCCGAGAGGCCGTCGGCGACGCTGTCCCAGTAGTCGATGACGACCGGCCGGCCCTGCTGCAGCGAGACGTAGGCCGCGTTGGCACGCTTGGGCTGGACGCCGATCACCTTCACGTCGGGCCGGGCCAGCTTCACCGCCGTGGCGACGCCAGCCGCCCCCCCTCCACTACTGACCGGCACCAGGACGGTCTCGACCTCGGGGAATTGCTCCAGGATCTCGAGTCCCAGGCACCCGTGGCCCCGCGTGATGGACGGATGCTCCCAGCTGTCGATGGCCGTCATTCCCCGCTCACCGGCCACCTTCTCGACGACCGGTTGCCGTGCGAGAGCGTCGTCGACCATGACCACGTCGGCCCCGAACGCCTTCGCCGCTTGGACCTTGTACGGGCTGCTCTGACGGAGCATGACGACCACGATCGGCGAATGCATCATCCGACCGGCGTACGCGAACGCCTGGCCAAAGTTGCCCGAGGACGCCAGGACGATCCCGCGGGTACGCTCCGCGGGCGTCAGCGAGTGCATGATGGCGAAGGCCGCTCTGACTTTGAAAGCTCCCGTGACCTGGAGGTTGTCGAGCTTCAGGAACAGACGTTCGTTGCCGACCTCCGACGCGTCCCGAGCCAGCGGCACGATGGGCGTCTGTCGGACGTGGGGAGCCACCTGCCCACGCGCACGCCGAATGTCGTCCAGGGTGACGAGATGTTCCGCATCCCGGGTTACGGCTGGTTCCACGGTGTCCACCCGATTCGCGTCGCAGTTGGAGTTGGCCAAACGAGGGCGCAAGCTATCGGCCCCGCCGTCGCTTCGCCAGACGAGAGGGTGCACTCTCCGCCCCTGTCGCGCGCGCCGGCCGGGGCGTACTTTGTCGCCCCTGTACCTCAGGGCCGGACGTCGGGTGCGCAACGAGGCCGTCAGACCGGGCTTCGGGGACGTCTCGATGCCGCAAATGGCAACAGGCGGGTTTTCACCATTCCGGGAGGGATCATGGCCCGTAGGTCGCGGCGCCCACTGGCGCTCCTCGGCGTCCTGTTGGCGGCGGCGCCGCTGTCGGCGCAGGAGCAGGGACCCTTCGACATCCTGATCAAGGGTGGGCACGTCATCGACGGATCCGGGAATCCCTGGTTTGCCGCCGACGTGGGGATCCGCGGAGCCACGATCGTCGCCGTGGGGAAGCTGACCGGAGCCACGGCGACGCGGACCATCGACGCCGCAGGCAAGCTCATCACCCCCGGCTTCATCGATCTCCACTCGCATGCATCGCAAGGACTCGCCTCCGACGACGTGCGCCGCCGCCGGGCGCCCAACGTGGTCACGCAGGGCGTGACCACCGTGGTCCTCAACCCCGACGGGGGAGGCCCCGCGTCCATCGGCGACCAGAAAGCCACGCTGGAGCGGTTGGGTATCGGCCTGAACGCCATCCTCATGGTTCCCCACAACACGGTGCGGCGCGACGTGTTGGGGGAGGACTACATGCGGAAGGCCACTCTGGCGGAGATCCAGCAGATGCAGGCGCTGGTGCGCCGGGGAATGGAAGAAGGCGCGTTCGGCCTCACGGCCGGGCTGGAGTACGTGCCCGGAATCTGGAGCGATACCGACGAGATGGTCGCGCTGGTGGAGACGATCGTTCCCTACGACGGGTTCTATAATCAGCACGAGCGCTCCGGCGCGGGCGTTCCGTTCTGGTGGGTCCCTTCGCTGGACGATCCCACCAACGTGGGGGCCAAGAAGTACACCTTGATCGACAACATCAACGATCTGATCGTGATCGGCGAGCGCACCGGCGCCAGGGTCGTCCAGACGCACTTGAAGGCCAAGGGGACGGACTTCTGGGGGTCGAGTAGCGCGGTCATCTCGGCCGTCAACCGAGCCCGTCAACGGGGCATCGAGGTGTACGGAGACCAGTATCCATACCCGTCGAGTGGGAGCGACGGGAGCGTGAGTTTGCTCCCGGAGTGGGCGCTGGGGGAGGATCGCTTCAGTGACAGCCGGGAGAACCCCTCGCCCGACTACCGGGAGGCGCTCCGCAAGACGCTGGCGGACCCCTCGAAGGCGGAGGGCCTCCGACGGGACATCCAGCACGAGATCACCTACCGGGGCGGCACCGAGAACCTCATCGTGTTCGACTACCCCGACAAGAGCTACATCGGCAAGAGCGTGGCCCAACTGGCTGCGGCCCGGGGGCAGTCCCCGGCCGAGTTCGCCATCACGATGCAGCTCGAGGGCTTCCCAAACCGTCAGGGCGGTGCCCGTCTCCGGGGCTTCAGCTTCAGTGAGGAGGATATCGAGGCCTTCGCTTCCCAACCGTGGGTGGCCACGGCCTCGGACGGTGGGATCGCTCTCCCCGAGAACGGCCCCGCGACCCACGCCCGCTTCTACGGGACGTTCCCGCGGAAGATCCAGCGCTACGCACGGGAGCGGGGCGTGATTTCGGTGGAATTCGCCGTGAACGCCCAGACGTCGTTACCCGCACAGATCATTGGGCTCCGGAACCGGGGGTTGGTGCGGGAGGGGTTCGGGGCGGATCTCGTCGTGATGGACCTGGATCGGTTGCGGGAGATGTCCGACTTCACGAATCCGCATCAGTACGCTCAGGGGATCGAGTACGTGCTGGTGAACGGCCGCTTCGTGGTCGACGGGGAGGGGAAGCCCACCGGATTGCTCGCGGGCGTGGTCATCACCCCGAAGGAGGGACGCGCCCCTCCGAGCATCCGGTAGTCGAGCCCATGTCGGGTTCTCCAGGCCGGCCCTCGAGAGCCCTCCGCAGTGTGATCGAACGAAACCCACAGTTCAGGGGGGCATCATGAAGCTCCAACGGTTAGCTGCACTGGCGTTTCTGGGCTTCCTTGCGGCGTATGTGCCGCTGTCGCCGCTGCCGGCTCAGGAGCAGGGACCTTTCGACATCTTGATCAGGGGCGGGCACCTCATCGACGGGTCCGGCAACCCCTGGTTTTCCGCCGACGTCGGCATCCGTGCCGGGAAGATCGTCGCGGTGGGAAAGCTGACCGGCGCCACGGCGACGCGGACCATCGACGCCCGGGGCAAGACCGTCACGCCAGGGTTCATTGACCTTCACTCCCACGGGTCGGAGGGGCTCGAGTCCGACGACGCGCGGCGGCGCGCCGCGCCCAACGTGGTGACGCAGGGGGTCACCACCGTGGTGATCAACCCCGACGGTGGGGGTCCGGTGGCCATTGGCGGCCAGAAGGCCACGCTCGAGCGGTTGGGCATCGGTCTGAATGCCATCCTGATGATCCCTCACAACTCGGTGCGGCGCGAGGTGTTGGGCACCGACTTTCAGCGGACGGCCACGCCGGCCGAGATCACGCGGATGCGAGCGCTCGTACGCCGGGGCATGGAGGAGGGCGCCGTCGGCCTGAGTGCCGGGCTCGAGTACGTGCCGGGGATCTGGAGCGATACCGACGAGCTCGTCGCGCTGGTGGAGGAAGTCCTTCCCTACGACGGCTTCTTCCACGCGCACGAGCGCTCCGGGGGATTCGTTCCGATGTGGTGGCGGCCGGCGCTGGACGATCCCGCGGGCGTGGGGGCCAAGAAGCTGACGATGGTGGACTGGGTGAACGAGCTGATCCAGGTCGGTGAGCGTACCGGCGCGCGGGTTCACTTCACCCACATGAAGGCGAGGGGGGACCTCTTCTGGGGCTCGAGCCAGGCAGCTATCTCGCTCATCAACCGGGCACGGGCGCGGGGAGTCCGGTTCACCGGAGACCAGTACCCGTACACGACGAGTGGCAGCGACGGGAACGTGAGTCTCATCCCGGCCTGGGCGGTGGGAGAGGAGCGTTGGGGTGGGGACCGGAACGCCACCCCCGATTACCGGGAGGCGCTTCGCAAGACGCTGGCCGATCCCTCCAAGGCGCGGGGGCTGCGACGGGACATCGAGCACGAGGTCGCCTACCGTGGCGGCGCCGAGAACATCATCGTGTTCGACCACCCCGACAGGAGCTATATCGGCAAGAGCGTGGCGGAGCTGGCCGCGGCTAAGGGCCAGACGCCCACCGAGTTCGCGATCTCGATGCAGCTCGAGGGCCTGGCGAACCGGCGAGGTGGTGCCCGGGTCCGGGCCTTCAGCTTCAGCGAGGAGGATATCGACGCCTTCGCTGCCCAGCCGTGGGTGGCCACGGCCTCGGATGGCGGGATCGCTCTGCCAGAGGACGGCCCCACCACGCACGCCCGCTACTATGGGACGTTCCCGCGCAAGATCCGGCGCTACGCGCTGGAACGGGGCGTGCTCTCCGTGGAGTCCGCGGTGCGGGCCGGCACGTCGTTACCTGCCCAGATCCTGGGGCTCAGAAACCGGGGGCTGGTGATGGAGGGATTCGGGGCGGACCTCGTGGTCATGAACCTCGAGCGGGTCCGTGACATGTCCACGTTCGAAAACCCGCACCAATTCGCCCAGGGGATCGATTACGTGCTGGTGAACGGGAAGTTCGTGGTGGATGGCGAAGGCAAGCCCACCGGAGCGCTGGCCGGTGTGGTCATCACCCGAGCGCAGGGGCGCGTTCCACCGAGCCTCCCGTAGTCGAGGGGTACCTCGGTGTCGCTGACCGGACGCGTCCTCACCGGGCTGGTCGCCGGCCTGGTGCTGGGCGCCATGGTCGCGGCGTTTGATTCCCCGCCGCTCGAGTGGGCCGTTTCCATCATCGAGCCCCTGGGAACGTTGTGGGTCAACGCGATCCGGATGACCGTGATCCCGCTGGTCGTGGCCTTGCTGGTCGGCGGGATCGCGTTTGCTCCGAGTGCGGGCGAAATCGGCCGGTTCGGCGTCCGCGCCGCCCTCCTGTTCGCGGTATTTCTCGCCGTGTCGGCCGCCTTCTCCATCGTCGTGGCGCCGACGCTCATCGCCTTCCTTCCGGTGGATCCGGCGGGGGCGGCCGCGCTCCTTGAGGGTGCGACGCCGGCGGTCACCTCCGCCACCCGGGGCGGCCTGCCCGGCCTTCGGGAGTGGTTGTTGGACCTCGTTCCGGTAAATCCCGTGGGGGCGGCCGCCGAGGGGAAGATGCTTCCCCTCATCGTCTTCTCCCTGATCTTCGCCCTGGGCGCTCTCCGCCTCCCCTCCAAACAGCGAGATTTCATCGTTCGCTTCTCGGAAGCCGTAAGCGAGACCATGCTGGTGGTGGTGCGCTGGATTCTAGCCGTGGCTCCCGTGGGTGTCTTCGCTCTGGCGCTGCCACTGGCACTCCGGCTGGGGCTGGGAGCCGCAGGGTCCTTGATCTACTATGTGCTCCTCGTCGCCGGGCTCTGCACGTTATACAGCCTCGCGCTCTATCCCGTGGCGGCGGTGTTCGGGCGGATGCCCCTTCGCGACTTCGCCCGGGCCGCCGCGCCGGCCCAGGGGATCGCGTTGAGCTCACGCTCCTCGCTGGCGTCACTCCCTCCCATGATCGAAGAGGCGGAACGTATCCGACTGCCCGACACGGTCACGGGCTTCATCCTTCCGCTGGCGGTGTCGGTGTTCCGCGCCAGCGGCCCGATCGGGAACGTGGTGGGCGTCGTGTTTCTGGCCCACCTGTATGGGGTGGAGTTGGGAGGAGCGCAGCTGGCCACCGTGGCCACGACCACCACCCTGCTCAGTTTGAGTGTGCCCGGCATCCCCGGGGGCTCCATCATCATGATGGCTCCGGTCCTCATGGCGGCCGGCGTCCCAGTGGACGGGATCGGCATCCTCCTGGCCGTCGACACCATTCCCGACATGTTTCGCACGTCCACCAACGTGACGGCCGACATGGCGGTGGCGGTGCTGCTCGGACGGGTCGGGACACCGGCCGCGGCCCGGGCCGACGAATCCCGGGTCGCCCCGGTCCCCGGAACTCCCTGAGCCGAGCCTCCTTCGCCCGGCGGGCGCCCCCCTACTCCTCGCTCGCCGCCCGTGCCGCCGCTGCGCCCCCTCGGTATCCCCGCCCGCGGAGCACGTGTCCCGGCCGGGCGCCCGTGTGCGTTCCATTCTCCAGCACGACGGTTCCGTTGACCAGGACGTAGGCGATCCCTTCGGGATACTGTTTCGGATCCTCGAACGTCGCCTTGTCCGCCACTCGCTCCGGGTCAAACACGACCACGTCGGCCCAGTATCCTTCCCGGAGGAATCCCCGGTCCCGGAGGCCGAGACGCTGGGCCCCCAGCGACGTCATCTTCCGGATCGCGTCCTCCAGGGAGAGAACCTTCAGGTCCCGGACGTAGTGGCCCAGCACCCTGGGGAAGGTCCCGAAGTTCCGGGGGTGGGGCTGGCCTTCGCTCAGAGGGCCCTCAACCGCCAACGCCGAGCCATCGGAGCCGATGCTCACCCACCAGGCGCGCATTGCGGTCTGCACGTCACGCTCGTTCATGTGAAAGAGGATGCCGAAGACCTGTCCGTTCTCTTCGAGCATCAGGTCGAAGAAGGCTTGGGCGGGATCCTGGCCGCGCATGGCGCCGTTCTGCGCCAGTGTCTTGCCGATGAGGTACTTGTTCTTCTCGGTCCGCGTGTCGGAGATCATCACGCCGCCCCAGCCGCCAGTCTGCTGAACGTAGTTGCCACGCCATCCTTGCAGCCCCTGCTCGATGTCCCGCTTCATCCGGCGCCGTAGCTCCGGGTCCCTCAGCCGTTCCATCGTCTTCTCGACGCCCCCCTCCAGGGCCCACGTCGGGAGGAGCGGCAGGAAGGGATGGGCACCGGCGATGTACGGGTACTGATCCGCTGTGACGTCCAGCCCACGCGCCCGCGCCGACTCGATGAGCGCCAGCGCCTGGGGCATTTTCCCCCAGTTGGGCTTGCCGGCCACCTTGATGTGGAAGATCTCTACGGGGAGGCGTGCCTGCTCCCCGATTTCAATGGCCTCGCCGATGGCCTCCATGAGGGTCTCGGCCTGCCCCCGGAGGTGCGTCGCGTAGATCCCGCCGAAGCGCGACACGACCTTCGACAGCTCAATGAGCTCCTCGGTCGTGGTGACCTCATGGGGACCTTCCAGCGCCGTCACGAGCCCCATGGCGCCGTCCTCCATGGCCTCGACCACGAGTCCGCGCATCTCCTCCAGCTCCTCGGGCGACGGCGCCCGGTGCTGGTACCCCATCACGGCGACGCGGACCTGTCCGGCGGCCACGTAGGACGCCACGTTCGTGGCCGTGCCCTGCCGTTCGAGCCTAGCGAAGTACTCTCCCAGCGTGCGCCAGTCCGGTTCCCCCAGCCCGTAGCGTGCCAGCGACTCCCGCGTCGAGGCCTCCGCCTCCCCCAGGAGGGGACCCGGTGACGATCCCTCCCCCAGGATCTCCGTGGTCACTCCCTGCCGGATCTTGCTCTCCGCCTTCCCATCCACCAGCAGCGCATAGTCGGAGTGGGTGTGCATGTCGACGAAGCCCGGGGACACCACCATGCCGGTGGCGTCGATGGTCCTCCGGGCCCCGGCGTCTTCCAGGCGGCCGATGGCCACGATACGGCCGTCCCGGATGCCCACGTCCGCGTAGATCCAGGGGTTGCCCGCCCCGTCCACCACCCTGCCGCCGCGGATGAGGACATCGAGGTTACCGACGGCCCCGGAAGCGCCACTCCTTCCAGAGCCCTGGTTGGTGCAGGCGCCCAGCGTGATGAGGGCAACGATGGCAAGAACACTCGTCCGTATCATAGGGAAGCTCCCGTCGAGGTATTGCTCAGCTAGGTGCCGATCCTGGGCCCGTGGGTACAGGCGGCGCGGAGCGTCTCCAGCGCCGAAAGGACGGCCAGGTGACTGGTGCGGACGTTGGCCCCGTAGGGCTTGTTCTCCAGGCGGAAGCGGAACACGCCAAAGCTCCCCCGGGCGTAGACCTCGTGCACATTGTCCCTTGAACCGGGGTCTGCTACGACTTTGATCTTCGTTCGCTCCGGCCCCAGGCCCGCGAGGCTCAGCGTCACACCCACGTTGACGTTGGCCGGGAACATCTCGATGGCCTCCAGGGCGTTGCCCTCGAACACCACCGTGGGCCCGGTGAGTTCCTGGCCCTCCCAGGCCTTGAAACCCGGGGCCCCCGAGAGCGCTCGGGGCGGCTTGGTCGTGGTAAGCGTCACCTCATCGAGCAGCTCCCGTGCCGCCCGTATGGCATCGATCCCGCCCAACGCCCCCGACGGGACCATCAACCGGCGATGCTTACTGGCGGCCAGGCCGGACATGGTCCGGAAGAACGTGCCGTCGGCCAGGCCTCCGGAGCTCAGCAGGAGCAAATCCAGGTTGGCGTCGAGCACTCGGGGCCCAAACGCCCTGACGGCGACGGGCGAGGCGCACTCCACCACCAGGTGCATGTCGTGGGTGGCACAGAACCGATCGAAGTCGGTGAAGCACGGCACCGACCGGGGCAGGCTGTCGGCGAGCCTGGCGGCCCGCGCGCCGTCCTGATCGAAGAGGGCCACCAGGCTCGCCGCGCCCGCCTTACCGTCGACGATGGCCTTGGCCATCTCGGTGCCGATGGCCCCGCACCCGAGGAGTCCCACGTTGTTCATGGTCGTCAGTCCTTTCGCCCCACGACACACACCACCACCTCGAGTCTACGGGTGTCCCGGTGCCGCCGCCCGCCGGCTCGCCCGGATCAGGGGCGACCGATACGGCCGTCCTTCGGCGTGACCACGACACCCGGAAGCGCGCCGGTGATGTTGCCTTCCCCGTCGACCACGAATTGCCCGTTCACCAGCACGTACTCCATCCCCTCGGAGAACTGGTGAGGCTCGGTGAAGGTGGCCCTGTCCCGAACGCGCTCGAGGTCCATCACCACAATGTCCGCCCACAGTCCCTCCCGGATGAGCCCGCGGTTCCGCAGCCCCAGCATCTGGGCGGGCAGCGACGTCCCTGCCCGCACGGCGAACTCGAGCGAGGTCACGCCTCGTTCCAGGACGTAGTGCCGGATCACGCGGGGAAACGAACCGTAGTATCGGGCGTGGGTGGTGGGGCCATCTTCCGGAAGTGCGACGCCGGCGTCGGTGGAGAGAGCCACCCACGGTGCCGCGCTGAAGGCCTCGATGTCTTCCTCGGAGAAGCTGAAGCTCCGAAGGCGAGTACCGCCCGGCCGGTTTGGGTACCCTTCCAGGGCCAGGTTGATGGCCACCTCGACGGGTGTCTCGCCCCGAGCCTCGGCCAGCTCGGCCAGGCTCTTACCCACGCGGCTCGGGTCGGGGTGGTCGAACACGACGATGTTCTCCGGGCCACCGCGGAATGTCAGCTCGTAGCTCATGTCGGTCCCCAGGGCAGCCGCCACGGTGGGATCCGCCAGCGTCTTCCGGAGCGCCTCGCGGTAGTCGGGAACGGAACCGCCCCAGTACCCGCCGCCGGCCCAGCGTTCCTGCCCCAGCGCCCAACCCGGCAGGATCACCGTGTTCCCGTCGCTGCCGCTGGTGTTGTACGGATACTTGTCGGCGAAGACGCGAACGCCGCGGGCCCGGGCCCGATCGATCATGGAGATGGCCGGACCGCTGGTTCCCCACTGGGTTGCCCCACGGGCCTGGATATGGCTGACTGAGACCTTGGCGCCCGTGCGCTCACCGATCTCGCAGGTCTCTTGCACCGCGTCCAGGAAGGTCACTTTGTCCGCCGAGGCGTCGAGCGACGGGCGCCACCAGCGTGGGGATGCCGCTCCGGCGCGCGCATGCGCGGTGTAAAGGCCGTCGTAGGGGACGATCTCCTCGACCAGATGCACGACCTCATCGGTGTTGCTCCAGAGCCCCGGCACGTACTCGAGGCCCGCGGAGAGTCCGTAGGCGCCCTCCGCCATGCCCTGGCGCACGATCGCCCGCATCCGCTCCACCTCCGCCGGCGTCGCCTTCCGGCGGTAGTCGGTCCCCATCACCGTCTGGCGGACCGTGTTGTGCCCGATCATGAGAATGGCATTGAGGCCGGTCCCCAGCTCCGCCAGCTTCGCCTTTTGCTCGGCGATGGAGGTCGGGCCCCGGCCGTCGGGGTTGCCCACCACGGTCGTGATCCCCTGGGTCACCAGGTTCGGCGCCGCGCGCCGCCGCGCATCCGGGGACAAGAGGCCGGAGCTGGAGGTTGCGTGGGAGTGCATGTCGATGAAGCCGGGGATGACCGTCTTGCCTCGGGCGTCGAGGATGCGCCCGGCCGTGGCGGCGGCGAGGTTCCCAACCGCGGCGATCTTCCCTCCGCGGATCCCCACGTCCGCGGTGAACCACGGGTTACCGGTGCCGTCGATGACGCGGCCTCCCCGGATCAGCACGTCGAAGGTCGTCCCCTGCTGCGCCGACAGCGCCGGCGCGAAGGTCAAGAGCCCTACCATCAGGGTGCGTAGCGGTCCCACGATCCCCCCTCTCTGGGTTCGCCGATGCCACGGTGCGACAAGGCCCGGACGGGGCCCCCACGTGCTGGATGTCCTGATGCCCAGCCGCCCCGGAGGCCGCTACTTTCGCGCGCCGGGCAGGTTCACCGAGGGATCGCCCGACTCGGCTGGGTTGGGAAAACCGTGCCGCCCATGCTACATCTTGTCACGGACGTGACGCAAGCGTGGCGTCGTCGCGCCGCGCACCAGCGTGACGTGAAGGAGGACGGCGGATGGTGGTGGACGGAGAGCGCCTGAACCGGAGGATCGGCGAGCTGGCCGTGATCGGTGGGAATGCGTCAGGGGGCGTGACGCGCCTCGCGTACAGCGAGGCGGACCGCCAGGCGTGCCTCTGGATCGAAGAGGTGATGCGGGCGGCGGGACTCGAGGTGCACGTGGACGCCGCCGGAAACCGCGTGGGACGTCGCGCGGGCCGTGAAGGCGGGTTGCCACCCATCGTCATGGGATCGCACATCGACAGTGTGGCCGGGGGAGGCCGGTACGACGGTCCGGTGGGCTCGCTCGCGGCCGTGGAGGTGGCCCAGTCGCTCGGGGAGCAGGGCGTCACGACGCGCCATCCCCTGGAGGTCATCATCTTCCAGAACGAGGAGTATGGGCATGTGGGGAGCCGGGCCCTCGCCGGCGACCTTTCGGAAGCGGACCTGCGCGTGGTGAACGGGAGCGGACGAACGAGATCGGAGGGCATCACCTTCCTGGGCGGAGACCCCTCGAAGCTCGACAGCGTCCGGCGGCATCCCGGCGACGTGGCGCGTTTCTGGAGGTTCACATCGAGCAGGGAGAGATCCTCACCTCGACGGGCGTCGACATCGGTGTCGTGGACGGCATCGCCGGCGTTCAGCGCTGGAAGATGGAGGTGCAAGGTCGGGCGAATCACGCCGGGGCGACGCCCATGGACCGGCGACAGGATGCGCTCCTGGCGGCCTCTCGCTTTGTCGAGGCGGTGAACCGAGTGGTGACCTCCCGGTCCGGGCGCCAGGTCGGCACCGTCGGGGCATTTCAGGTGTTCCCGGGAACTCCAGACATCGTGCCCGGGCGCGTGGAGCTCAGCCTGGACATCCGTGACATGGACGAAGATCGGATCGGCGCCTTCTTCCTCGAATTGGAACGGGAAGCCGGGCGGATCGGCCGGCGTACGGGTACCGCGTTCTCCTTCACCCGCTACCACGTCCACGAGCCCGTGGAGACCCATCTCGTGATCCGCGAGGTCTTCGAGGAGGCGGCCAGGGAGCTGGGGCTCACGAGCCGGCGGCTGCTCAGTGGTGCCGGCCACGATGCCCAGACGATCGGGAAGATCGCCCCGGTGGGGTTGATCTTCATCCCCAGCGCCGGCGGGGTCAGCCACTCGGCGGAGGAGTACTCCCGGCCCGAAGACGTCCGGAACGGTGCCGCCGTCCTGCTTCGGTCGGTGTTGAAGCTGGACGCTATGACACTGACGTACGCGTCGCCCCGACCGCCAGCACCTCCCGCACGCACGCGCCGGCGAACTCGATATCGTCGGCGCTCACGTCGTGGTGGGTGATGCATCGGACCCGGCGTGCTCGGGGAGCGTTGACCACCACGCCTTTCAACCCCAACGCCGAGACGAACCCGGCGGCGTCCATGAGCTCCTCGGGAACCTCCGCGAAGACGATGTTGGTCTCCACTTCCTCGGGTGGCGGATCCACATGGAGACCGGCTTCGGCAAGCAGGACGGCGAGCCGCCTGGCGTTGGCATGATCCACTGCCACTCGATCCACCATCGTATCCAGGGCCACGAGCCCGGCCGCCGCGAACACACCTCCCTGACGCATCCCCCCTCCGGCCACCTGGCGCCACCGCCGGGCGTCCTCGATGAAGTCCTGACGTCCCAGGACCAGCGCACCGACGGGACACCCCAGCCCCTTGGTGAGGCACACCGTGACGCTGTCCGCGGGCGCGGTCAACTCCTTCACCGACACCCCGAGGCTCACCGAGGCGTTGAAGATCCGGGCTCCGTCCAGATGCACCTTCAGTCCCAGGGACACCGCGGTCCCACAGAGCCCCTGCATTTGCTGCAACGAGAGGCAGCAACCGCCGGCGGCATTGTGGGTGTTCTCGAGGCAAAGCAGCCGGGTCTGGGGGTGCAGGACCGCGCGGGGAAAGACGGCGGCCCTCACCTGGGCCGGCGTCATCCGCCCCCGCACCCCCCGGACGGTCCGCGGCGTAACCCCTCCGAACGCGGCCAGAAAGCCTGCCTCGTTGTTGAAAATGTGCGATGACTCCTCCAGGATGACCGAGTGCCCCCGGCTGGTCTGGGCCAGCACGGAGACCAGGTTGGCCATGGTGGCGCTGAAGACCAGCATCGCCGCCTCCTTCCCGAACACAGAGGCGGCCTTCTCTTCCAGCGCTCGCACCGTGGGGTCGTCCCGGTAGTAGTCGTCCCCCACCTCGGCATTGGCCATGGCCCGCCGCATGGCGTCGGTGGGCCGGGTCACGGTATCGCTCCTGAGGTTCACGACTCGGGTCATGGGTTCCTCGATCCCTCCGCCGCGGCGGATCAGTTCAAGCTCACGAACGACGGAAAGGCCTGGAGCGCCAGCGATGCTCCGACCAGGACGAGGCACGCAATGACGATCCCGTCGTAGACGGGCCAATGCTCGGTCCGGGTCCTCAGCCTTAGCGACGCGGTTTCCAGGGCGCTCACGTCGTGATACGCCAGCTCCAGCTGCGCGCCGCTCTTGGCCTGGTAGTGCCGACCCCCGGTCGCGATGAAGGCCTCCGCGAGCCGGCGAGCCTCCGCTCGTCTGGCGACATACTCCGGCAGATCGACGCCGACGAGGTAGCCACGGTGACCCGCCTGGTGCATCTGGCGAACTGCCCCCACGGGGTCCCTCCCGAAGTTGTTCTCCCCGTCGGTGAACACCAGCACAATGCCCCTGCGTCCGTGGGTGACGCCCTGAAAAGTCAGCAACATGGTCGCCGCCGCCACCCCTTCTCCGATCGCGGTGTACCCCTCGCCAGCCAGCGTCTGACCGTCGATCATGTCGATGTAGTGGTACAGGTACTGGTAGTCGTCCGTCAGCGGGCTGATCACGTACCCGTGCTCGGAGAACACCACCAGGCCGATGCGGTCGTTACGTCGCAGGGCGACGAAGTCTTTCATCGCCTCTTTCAGGACGTCCAGCCTGGTGGGCCGTGGGTCCCCGGCACCGAAGAAGAACATGAAGTCCCGCTTGCCGGCGGGGGGCGGCCCCACCCGATCCTGCATGGTGTAGGAGAGGTCGAGGACCATCACAATGGCGCGGCCTTCCGCCTCGGCTGCCACCACCGGACGGTCGACACGCGGATCGCCCAGGGCGACGGCCAGCAGGGCCATCGCCAGGGTCATGAACGTGTCGGGGAGGTAACGCCACGGCCACGACTGCATCCGGGGATGGGACCAGATCGAGCCCCCGGGGTGTCCAACGTACCGGCGGCGCAGCCAGTAACGCACTCCCAGTAACGCGAAGGGAGCCGGGATCAGCAGCAGCAACGTCGGGTGGGTAAACGACATCGGTCCTTCACACCCTCGAGCCGGTCACGCGGCCAGCACCTCCTCCAGCAACGTCAGCGCCTTCCGGGCCCGCTCCTCCGCGCCTTCGGGCAGGCTCCTCCGGTACCGCAGCTCCTCGCACTCCCGCAGCAGCGCTTCGGCCCGGTCGACGACCTGGTCCGGGAGTCCGGCGCGCCGCAGCTCGTCGGCGTCGAGCGACGTCAGGCCCGGCACCTGCAGCTCGAAGCGGTTGGCCAAATGCTCCTTGAGAACCTCGGTCACGCCTCGGCAGAGCCGCTCGACGTCTTCCGGACCGGTCAACGGCATCCGGCGAAGCTCGGCGACCTCCTCCAGGACGTGCCGCTTCTGGCTGCGCGCCTCGAAGACTTGACGTCGCGCCAGCAGCCGCTTGAGCACCGGATAGCCGGAGCGCCCGAACGGATACGCCCCCACCAGCAGGCCGCCGAGGCCGATCAGCAGCAGTGCCTTCCCCGAAACGGGCAGGTCCTCCAGGCCTTTGCCGTCGCGGATCGTCGCCTCCTCGAGCGTGCCCTCCAGCATGCTCCGGAACGCGATGCGCGGACCGACCACCACCTTTTCCTCCATGGGGAAATCCGTCCGCGCCGTGGGGCCCTCGGGCCGCCGGACGTGAGGAAATCGGAGCGTCGGGATCATCGCCCACCCCTGCTCCGGCAACTCCAGGGCGACGAGGCGATAACTCAGCGTCACGACCCTGGTGCCGTCGGGGCGGACGTCCCGGAGCTGTTTGAAGCCCACGAGCCGGAACGGAGCCCACGGGATCCCCTCACGGTTCAGGCTTCCCTCCTCGAATTCGACGCGAGGACCGAACACCAGGCGGACCGAATACTCGATCTCATCGCCCGGCCACACGGCCGATTGGCTGACCCAGGTCTGGACGGCGAGCGAGTCGCCGGCCGGCGTCTGGTCCTGCGCTCCGGCCGGGAGCAGGAGCACCGCCATCAGGAGCGACGTGGGCGTCACCTCTGCTGCCTCTTACGCGACGAGAACACTCGAATCAGTGGGTCCACGAACGGGTCTCCGACCCGAAGGTGCACGTGGTCCAGTCCCAGCGAATAGAAGTGGCGGATCAACTCTCCCCTGCGCCGCGTGACTTCCTCGGCGTAGGTTCGACGGTTCCGGGCGCTCAGGCTGATGACCCGCTCCTCTCCCGACTCCAGGTCGCGGAGCCTGACGTGGCCCCGAGCCTTCCATAACGCTTCCTCCAGGGGATCCTCGACGATGATGGGCACCAGATCGTGACGGTGCGCCAGCACCTGGACGTCCGCCAACCCCACAATATCACTCTGCAGGAAATCGCTCACCAAAAAGAGGAGCGTCGTCTTGCGCAACCGTTGAGCGAGGAACTCGAGCGGGGCACTCAGCTCGGTGCCGCCGGAGCGGGGCTGGGCCTCCCACAGGTACTGGAGGATCCGCCACGCCTGGCGACGTCCCTGCCGAGGCGGGAAGTAGGCTTCGACCCGGTCGGTGAAGGCAAGCATTCCCAGATGCATCTGGTCGGCGACCGCGGAAAACGCCAGGCATCCGGCCACGCGGAGCGCCAGCTCCCGCTTCGTCAGGCGCCGCGACGTGAACTCCATGGACCGCGAGAGATCCATCACCAGCATCGCGTTCAGCTCGCGCTCGGCGTGACACAGCTTCACCTGGATCTGGCCGAGGCGCGCCGTGGCGTTCCAGTCGATGCGCCGGACGTCCTCACCCGGCTCGTAGCGCCGGTGCTCCCAGAAGTCGAACCCGACCCCCTTGAACGGGCTGGTGTAGGAGCCGATCAGGCGGCTGGTGATCTTCCGGCGCGTGTAGATCTCCAGGTACCTGAGCTCCTGCACCAGCTCGCCAGGGATCACCCTCGGCCCCGTGGGGTTGGTGGCGCCCGACGCGGACGCATCCGAGTCGGGGGCGGCAGGCACGAGCAGATCGGTCACGGCGTCGGGGTGTGTCGCAGGATGTCCAGGACCATCTCGCGCGGCGTGACCCCTTCAGCCTCGGCGCGCACCGTGCGCACCAGTCGGTGCTGGAGCACATCCGGGGCCAGCCGCTTCACGTCGGCGGGCGTTACGTAGTCCCGTCCGCTGAGAAACGCCCTGGTCCGCGACAGCGCCAGCAAGTGCTGGTATGACCGGGGCGACGCGCCGACACTGATGTACTGCTTCAGGTGAGGGCGTCCACACTGACTGGGGTCTCGGGTGGCGCGCCCGATCCGGACGACGTACTCCTTGACCTTGTCGTCGACGTAGACCCCCCGCGTGCGCTGCCGGATCCGAACGACGTCCCGGGGCGTGATGACCGGCGACACGCCCGCGCCAATCAGATCGATGTCGAGCATCGCCCGCTCCTCGGCGTGGGTCGGATAGTCCACGCGAATCATCATGGCGAAGCGGTCCACCTGCGCCTCGGGCAGCAGGTACACCCCCTCCTGTTCGATGGGATTCTGCGTGGCCAGCACCCAGAAGGGATCGTCCAGCCGGAACGTCTCGTCCCCGATCGTCACCTGCCGCTCCTGCATGGCTTCGAGCAGCGCCGACTGGGTCTTCGGCGTGGCGCGGTTGATCTCGTCAGCCAGCACGATGTTCGAGAAGATGGGTCCTTTCTGGACCTTGAAGTCGCCGGCCTGGAGATCATAAATGCGGGTGCCGACCAGGTCGGCCGGCAGCAGGTCCGGCGTGAGCTGAATCCGCTGGAACGGTGCCTGGATGGTGCGGGCCAGCGTGACCACCGCAAGCGTCTTGGCCACCCCGGGCACCCCCTCCAGGAGCAGATGGCCGCAGCCTCCTCGGCCCTGGCCGTCTTCTCCCCCGCCGAACGAGTAGGGGATGTCCGCGAAGAGGCCGAGCAGCAGGCCCTTGATGAGCCACTCCTGGCCCACGATGACCTTGGAGATCTCCCGTTCGAACTGCTCGACGAGCCCGAAGGCGTCCTCGTGGAGCAGCTCAGTGGGTGCCACTGCCATCGGCCTCCTGGTGCATCACCGCAACCTCCGCCGTCAATCGCTCGCTCCGATCGACATGCCCCCAACCTGTCAGATCAGCCACAACAGGACCAGCAGGATCCCGGCCCCCGCCAGCAGCCCGGGGTACAGATCCACACGGTCAACCACGGTTTCGTGCGTCAGGACCTGACGCTTGCTCTCGAGGAAGTCCGCCATGACCCGGGCCAGCTCCGCTCCGGTGTGGGAGCGATAGTAGCGCCCGCCGGTGGCCTGGGCGATCGACCGGAGCGTGGACTCGTCGAAGCGGGCCGAGACCAGCCGCCCCCGGTCATCATGAAGCAGGTACTGCGAGTCGGGGGTCTGCATGGGGATCGGCGCGTCGTGCTCCGAGCCGATCCCGACGGCATAGACGGGGATGCCCGTCGCCGCCGTCTGGCGTACGGCGTCGTCAAGCTCCTGGCCGTAATCCTCGCCGTCGGCCAGCAGGAGGAAGATCTTCTGGTTCCGATCATCGAGGCCACTCTGGGCCGTAACCTGAGACTCCTTCTCGATGAGCGCCAGGGCGCTCCGCAGGGCGGCCCCGATATTGGTCCCGTAGGAGATGCCCCCGGTCAGGTCCATATAGTCCAGATAGAACAAGATGTTCTCGGCATCGGAGGTCAGGTACGAGAGGATCAAGCTCGTGCTCGAGAACGTCACCAACCCGATCCGGTCGACGAGGGGCCCGCGGCTCACGATGAAGTTGCGGATCTCTTCCTTGGCGCGTTCCTTCCGCGACGGATGGACATCGGTCGCCTGCATGGACAGCGACACATCCAGGATCAGCACCACATCCTGCTTGCGGTACACGGCCTTCCGCAGCCTCACCTCGGACAGCGGCCGGGCCAGGGCCAGGATCAAGGCGGCGAACGCCCCCAGAAGGAGCAGGGATCGCACCGCATCGTACCGGGGCGTGGTGACGCTGGATATCCGCGCCACTCTCCGGAAGTCCTCGAACTGCTCGCGGGCCCGGGACTTGTGGAGGGCCGAAATCCGCAACAGCACGAACACCACCGGAAGCAGCGCCAGCAACCAGAGTTGCTGCGGACGGAGGAACTCCAGGGCCCTCAGCAACGGGTCCGCGGCCTCCCACTACCCGATCTTTCGGGTCGGCGGCTGGGGACGCACCTTGTCCTGGGGGCGAAGGAGGTCGAAGACGCTCTGCTGGCGTTGCTTGCCGAGCTGGCGGAGCATCGTCTGGACCAGCTCGTGGTTGTATTTCACGTCCCAGTCACCGGGGGCATCAATGACTGCGTTCTGGTATTGCTCGCCCGCACGCCGTAACCACGCCAGCGCGTCCTCCTCCTCGGCCGTTTCCGAGACCGCCTTCCGGTAGTAGGCGTTGCCCAGCCAGTACCTCACCAGCGGCGCCGGCCCCTCATGGTGGAGCAGGGCGGCCTCCGCCTGGACGATGACGCTGTCGTAGTCCTCCCGGAAGTACAGCAGCCTCAGATAGTTCTGGAGGACGCGATCCCGCCCGTCGGGAACCAGCCGAGCCAGCCAACCGTGCCGCCGGAATTCCCCCTCGAGCTCCCGAAACGCCGCGATGGCTCCGTCGGTCGACCCGTCCCAGTACAGCGCGTTGGCCCGGTCGATCCGGTGGAGCGTCCGCCCGTAGAGGACCAGGCCCGCCGACGCGACGACCCACACGAACCAGAGCGCGAAGGTCACGGGATACTTGGGGAATCTCATGGTGGTGTCCTTGACCGAAAGGGGTTGCGGCATCTGCCGTGGCGAACCCTCACGACCCCACCCGCGTTGGACTCCACCGACTGCCGGAGGCAAGCGAAAGAACGCCAATATGTAACGCGCGTCGCGGCCGAGAACAATAGGCCCCGCGCTTGCCTCCGCTTGCGGCGGTCGCCACTATGGCGCAGGCAGACGGCGGTTCCGCGAACCGCCCGTCGGGAACGCGCACTCACGACCGCGCCGAGGGTCGACCGGACATGGCCAATCAGCGCTCCACAACAGTGTTCCTTCGGGGCATCCTGCGCGAGCCGACGCTCCATTTCGTGGTGCTCGCGGCCACCTTGTTCGCCGCGAACGCCGCCGTGCGGGCGCAGGGTCAAGATCACGTCATCCAGGTCGACCGTCGAAAAATCGCGGCCAGCATCATGCAAATCGAGGCGAGCGTCGGCGCGCCCCTCACGCCCGAGGAGCAGCGGCGCGTCGAGGATGCCTACATCGAGCAGCAGGTCCTCGTGCGGGAGGCGAAGGCGCTGGGACTGGATGACGACGACCAGGTCCACGACCTCCTGGCGCAGAAGATGCTCCACGTCCTGAGCGCCGACGTGATCCGACCCACCGATGCGGAGCTCGGGGCGTACTTCGAGGCCAACCGCGGGCGGTACACGCCGGAGACAGCCGTGACCGTGGATGAACTGGTGGTGGGCGGGGAGAACCCATTGCCCACCGCGTTGCGGGATCAGTTTCGCAACGGCGTGGCCCCGGAGCGGCTGGCCAGCGATCGCCCGATGCGGCATGACGTCCTGCGGGAGGTGACGCTGGACAACCTGACCCGGCTTTTCGGCGAAGAGATGGCGACGCGGGTGATCACCGCGCCGGAAGGGCGGTGGGTGGGTCCGCACCACTCGGTGCGCGGCCAACACTGGTTCCGGGTCACGGCGCGGACGGAGTCCGTGCCTCCAACGCTCGACGCGGTCCGCGAACAGGTGCGGCTGGACTGGATCAGTGAGCACGAGCAGATCCGGCTGGCCCAACGGGTCAGCGAGCTGCGGAGCAACTACTCGATTGAGTTCATCGGCGAGGGCAAGACGCCGTGAGCATGGCGTGGGCGTTGGCGGCGCTCGGTGCGGCGTCCCTCGCCGTGCCCGCGGCCGCCTCGACGCACGACGTGGATGTCACGTCCGTCGCCCGGGTCTTCTTGGATCAGACCGGTCCGAGACGCTACCTGTTGTCGGTGGTCGACCGGAAGGTGCCGCCCATCGTGCATCTCGAGGAGGTACTCCCCCGGGGCTGCGTTCCCTTGCCGGACGAGGCCGTGGGCATGCGCATGGTGGCGGGTTTCGCGTTCGAGTGCGCGGACGAGCTCAGCTTCGATGACGTCCTCACCCTGCCGTGGTCCCTGGCCGGCGTGGTGGTGCTGGCCCGGTGGGCCGACGGCACAGACGCGTCGGCGTATTTCCGCGGCGACGGTCGCACGGTTCCCGTACACCTGAGCGACCTGCGCGCCGGCGGCGGCACCATCGGCCGGCTCGCGGGCCGGTACTTCACGCTGGGCGTCGAGCACATTGCGTTCGGCATCGATCACCTGCTGTTTGTGCTGGGCCTTCTGCTGTTGGTGCGTAGCCTCTGGCCGCTGGCGATGACCGTGACGGCGTTCACCGGCGCGCACAGCATCACGCTGGGCCTCGCCGTCTTGGGGTATATCCCGGTCCACCGAGCGCCGGTCGAGGCGGCCATCGCCGTCTCCATCGTGCTCCTGGCCCGCGAGATCATCATGGGGCACCGGGGCCGGGTGCACCTGGTGCATCGTCACCCCTGGCTGGTGGCCTTCGCGTTCGGGCTGCTCCACGGTCTGGGCTTCGCCGGGGCTCTCGGGGCGATGGGGCTGCGGAGCAGCGACATCCCGCTCGCGCTGCTCTTCTTCAACGTGGGGGTCGAGGCCGGGCAGATCGGTTTCATCATGGTGCTCGTGATCCTGCACCAACGCCTGCGCAAGAGCGTCCCGGTGCTGCCGCCTCGGTTGGAGCCGCTGCTGGGCTACGCCCTCGGCGTGGTGGCCATGCTCTGGTTCTTTCAGCGGCTACCGGCGGTGCTGGGCGCGTGACCCGTCTGGACGATTCCCCCTTTCATGGGACCGGCGCCAGGAGCCAGGCCGTCAGCTCGGGGTTCAGGTTCCCGCCGCTCACCAGGGCCACTGTCCTGCCCGCGCCTTCGACCCGGCCCGCCAGGTACGCCGCCACCGGCACCGCGCCCGCGGGCTCCGCGAGCACCTTCCCCCGGAGGAGGAGCACCCGGAAGGCGTCGGCGATTTCCTCCTCGCCCACCAGCGCGATGTCGTCCACGCGTTCCTGGACGTGGGCCAGCGGGAAGGCGTAGGTACGCATGACCCAGAGGGCGTCGGCGAGAGTCTGGTAGTCCTCGATGGTCAGCGGCTCACCCGCCTTGAGCGACCGGTACATGGCCGCCCCCGCGGCCGGCTGCGCCCCCACCACCCGCACGTGGGGCGCCCGAAGCTTGATCGCGCTTGCCACCCCCGCGATCAGGCCCCCCGATCCCACCGGCACGATCACGGTCTGCACGTCGGGCACGTCTTCCAGAATCTCCAGGCCGATGCTCGAGTGCCCCGCGGCCACGCGCCGATCTTCCATGGTGTCCAGGGGGATCATGCCCCGCTCCCGCGCCACCTCCTGCACCTTGGGCGCCCGCGCCAGGAAGTTGTTTTCGCAGAAGACCAGGTCCGCCCCGTACCCCCGAATCGCCTCCACCTTGAAGCGGCTGGTCCGCTCAGGCGTCACCACCGTGACCTTCACGCCCAGCCGCTTGCCCGCGTAGGCGAAGCCCTGCCCGAAGTTGCCGGAGGAGGCCAGCACCACACCTTGCGCCCGCTCCGCTTGGGTGAGGGAGCCCAGGAAATGGAAGGCGGCCCGGATCTTGTACGCGCCGGTGACCTGCAAGTTCTCGAGCTTGAGGAACAGCTGCTCCCGGCCAACCTCCTCCGGGCATTTCGCCAGGGGAACCACGGGTGTGCGGCGGATCTCCCGGGGGAGTCCCGCCCGCGCCGCCTCGATCTCGGGAAACGTGAGGAGCCCCGTCATGGGAACGCCGCACGGTTCTCCAACTCTCGCACGCGCGACAGCTGGACCTCGAGCCGGCCGTCCAGGTCACGGAACACCTCCACCATGGCGTCCGTGGGCCGTGTGTCCCCTTCCCCCACCAGGTTGCTCAGATAGGCCAAGAGGTTGTCGAGCTTCGGCTCGAAGTTCAGCGGGTCCTTCTCGGAGCGGAACTGCAAGTTGCGGAGCTCACCCTCGACCTCGATGAGCCGCTGCTCCAGGGCCGCCGCCGCCCGCTTCACGGCATCGTTCCCCGCTTGCGCTCGCGTTCGAAGCTGCGCTTTGAGCGTCCCGATCCGCCCAACGGCGTCATACGTATCCTTGATGCGCCCGTTGATGCGGGTTTGCAGGTCGTGCTGCGCCTGGAGATCTGCGACCGTGGCCTGGATGCGGGGATCCATGAGCACCTGGAACGCCTGGGTCTGGCTCCAGCCTCCGGACGTCAGCCTCACCTGGTACGCCCCGGGAACCGCCAGGCCCCCGTCGGGCGGTCCCCCCCGGAGGATGATGCCCTGCGGCACCTCGCCTCCCGGATAGCGCAGGTCCCAGACGAAGCGGTTCATCCCGGCCTTGGCCGCGACCTGATCCCCGCCACGCGTCTTGCTGGAGAAGGAGCGCACCACCTGGCCCCGGGCATCCAGGATCTCCAGCGTGACCTCCTGCGTGGGCGCCTGCGCGAAGGTGTAGAAGATCATCGACCCCCGAGGCGGGTTCTGACCGGCACGGCTTGCCCCGCTTCGGGAACGCCCCGCCATCTCCATCCGGTAGGCGTCGCGCGGCTTGAACAGGTGTGCCGGGGCGGCGGCCACCTGGGCCGTGAGCTGCCGCAGCGGCGTCACGTCGTCCAGAATCCAGAGAGAGCGGCCCTGCGTGGAGACCACAAGGTCGTTCCGGTAGACCCTGAGGTCCGTGATGGGCGTCAGCGGCAGGTTGAGCTGGAAGGGCTGCCAGGTGGCGCCGTCATCAAACGACAGGTACATGCCGAACTCGGTCCCGGCGTACAGCAGCCCCCTTCGCTCCGGATCCTCCCGCACCACCCTCACGAAATGGTCGGCCGGAATTCCGTTCCGCCCGTTCGTGAGGAGCGTCCAGGTCTTCCCGTAGTCGTCGGTCCGGTACACGTACGGGCGGAAGTCGTCCCGGCGGTACCGGTACATCGCGAGGAACGCCCGTCCCGCGGCGTGAGCCGAGACATCGATCAAGTTCACCGTCCCCTCGGGCATCTCGCGCGGCGTGATGTTTGCCCAGCGCGCCCCGCCGTCCCGGGTGAGGTGTGACAGTCCGTCGTCGCTCCCGATCCAGATCTCGCCGGCGCGCTGCGGCGCTTCGGCGACGGCGAAGATGGTCCCGTACGTCTCCACGGTGCTGACGTCGTGGTCGATGGGTCCGCCGGGGGCCTCCTGCCTGCTCTTGTCGTTCCGGGTGAGGTCCGGGCTGATCACCTCCCACGTCTCACCCCGGTCCGTCGAGCGGTGCAGGTGGTTCGACGCGTGATAGAGGACGTTCGGGTCGTGGATCGAGAACTCGATGGGCGCGTTCCACTGGAACCGGTACTTCAGGTTCTTGGGTGCCTGTCCCAGCGCCAGCGTCGGATACGAAGACACGTTTTTCGTCTGCCCGCTCGCCCGGTCCAGGCGCGTGAGTTCTCCGCCGTAGCTCCCGGCAAAAATGATGTCCGGGTTCTGGGGATCCACCGCGATGTGCCCGCTTTCCCCGCCGCCCACCTGGTACCAGTCCTGGTACGGCGTCAGGGTCGACCCGCTCACACTGGGCAGCGACACGGTGCTGTTGTCCTGCTGCGCGGCGTACACCCGGTAGGGGAACCGGTTGTCCACCTCCAACCGGTAGAACTCCGCCGTCGGCTGGTTCAACGGCGTCGACCACGTCTTGCCGCCGGTCACCGTCACGGCCGCACCCCCGTCCTGGGAGCTGGCGATGATCCGCGGGTCGTCCGGGTTGATCCACAAATCGTGGTTGTCGACGTGGGGCTGTGGTATCGCCGAGAACGTCTGGCCGCCGTCGGTGGACTTGTAGAGCCGGGTGGTGAGGTCGTACACCGTGTTCGGATCCTTGGGATCCACGTAGATGTGGCCGTAGTACCACGCCCTCTCAAAGAGCTTGCGGTCGTCGTTGACGAACTGGAAGCTCTCGCCCCCGTCGTCCGACCGGTACAGGCCGCCGACCTCGCCGTGCTGGACTATCACGTACACCCGCAGGGGGTTCGAGGCCGCGACGGCCACGCCGAGACGGCCCACGACTCCACCCGGCAGCCCGTTGGTCAACTTTTTCCACGTGTTACCCCCGTCCTGACTGCGGTACAGCCCGCTCTCCTCGCTGCCGGAGATGACCGCCCAGGGCTGCCGCTCCCCCCTCCACGCGGCCGCGTAGAGGATCTGCGGATTGGCCGGGTCTATGGCCAGGTCCACCACGCCGGTGCTGTCGCTGACGAAGAGCACCCTCTCCCAGGTCTGGCCTCCGTCCCGGGAGCGGAACAGCCCCCGCTCCGGATTGCGGCCGAAGGCGTGACCGAGGGCCGCCACGTAAACCAGGTTCGCATCCCGGGGGTGCACCCGCACCCGCCCGATCTGTCCCGCCTCCTTCAGGCCGATGAAGCTCCACGTGCGGCCCCGGTCCACCGACTTGTAGACGCCGGCCCCGGGCGACACGTTGCCACGTATGCAGGCCGAGCCCGTGCCGACGTAAATCACGTTTGGGTCGGAGAGGGGCACCGCGACGGCGCCGATGGATGCCACGGCTATCTGACCGTCCGTGACGTTCTCCCAGCTCTCGCCGTAGTCCTCCGTCCGCCACACGCCGCCGCCCGTCGTGCCCATGTAGAACACGCTCGGCTCGCTGGGCACCCCGGTGATCGCCGTCGAGCGACCGCCGCGGTACGGCCCGATCATCCGGTACTCCATGGCCGAATAGAGCGCCGGGCTCACCGCCGGACTGGTGGACGCGCCGGACTGCTGCCGGTCCTGAGCCCACGACTCGTGTCCCGCACCCAAGACCGCGCAGCACAACGCAGGCAGGATCGCGGCCAGTCGGCTGCGGGCAGGCAGCTTGGTGACCATGCGACTCCTCCGGGTTCGACACCGTAGACACCGACATGACAGCATTGAGTATCTCCGGCACGCTGCCGCCGTCTCGCTCCCTCTCCGACTGTCCATGTCATCCCCCGTAGTCTGCGGTCCGCCTCGCTCGGCAGGGTTCAAACGGTGTACACGTTACGGCGCCAATCACCTGAGCGCCACAAGGACGGTGCTGCCCCCAAGTCATCCACCGCGGCGTTCTTCACGGGAGCGGGGACGTCACCATCGAGCGCCGGGCCCTTGCGCGGGCCAACGCCAGCGGTTAAGTGAATCGGAACCCCGAGTCGGACTCGGGTACCTCCCGATCCACGGAGCACGTCATGAAACACAGTGTTCGCCGGATCTTCATCGGGAGCCTCGTCCTCGCGATCGGCGCGACCGCGGCGTCGGTGCTCCCCCTCGAGGGCCAGGCCGCGGGCCGGACCCAGTACGCTGACGCGCGTGGCGACATCGCGCTGGCGCTGGCCGGAGACGCCATCATCACCCGAGCGCTCAAGGTCTTTGACGAGCCCGATTTCCTGGCGTTGAGGGAGTTGATCACCGGCGCCACAGCGGCCTTCGCCAACCTGGAGATGCTGTTCCACGACTATGGTGAGGACGTAATTCCGGCCTCCCAGAGCGGCGGAACCTACTTGGGGGCCGATCCCGAGCGGGCGAAGGACCTGGCGTGGATGGGATTCGACGGCGTGAGCCGGGCGAACAACCATACGATGGACTACCTGGCCGGGGGAATGGAAGGCACCACCCGCGCCGTTGCGGCAGCCGGGCTCATCCAAGCCGGCGTGGGAGAGAACCTGGCCCGGGCTCGCGCACCGGCCTACCTGGAGACCCGCGATGGACGCATCGCCTTCATCTCAGTTTCCACTTCGTTCGCCGACCACATGCGGGCGGGGCCGGCGCGCAAGGACCTCAAGGGCCGGCCCGGACTGAACCCCCTGCGGTACACCACCACGTACACGGTGCCCGCGGCGCGGCTGGCTGAGCTGAGAGAGCTGCGAAGCCGGCTGAGGCTTGGCGGGAGCGAGGCGGCCGACCGAGTGCAGATCTTCGGCAACACCTTCAAGGCCGGCAACGACTACGCGGTCGACTCCGATCCCAATCCCCAGGACTTGGCGGAGATCGTCGCCCAGATCACAGACGCCAAGCGTCAGGCTAACTGGGTGATCGTCTCGAGCCATTCCCACGAGGGTGGAGCCATCCGGGACGTGCCCGCCCCGTTCGTGGAGAAGTGGGCACGGGCTGCCATCGACGCCGGTGCCGACGTGTGGCTCGGCCACGGCCCTCACGTGCTTCGAGGGGTCGAGGTCTACAAAGGCAAGCCCATCTTCTACAGTCTGGGCGACTTCATCATGGAGTACGAGACGCCTCCGTTCCAGCCTGCCGAGAACTACCAACGCTACGACCTCCCGGATGCGACGCTCCCCGGGGAGTTCTACGATTACCGCGAGACCCAGGTGGGATACTTCTCGCAGAACCAGCCCTGCAGCATGAGCCGGGACGGCCTGTCCTGCCAGCTCGCCTGGGAAGGCGCCGTGCCCATCGTGACGTTCCGGAACGGAAGGCTCGAGGAGATCCGCATCCACCCCGTCACCCTGGGCTTCGGCCTCCCCCGGGCCCAGCGGGGCCGGCCCATGCTGGCGAGGGGCGAGGGGGCCCGGAAGATCATTGGGGACGTACAACGTCTCTCGAAGGCCTACGGCACCACGGTGGAGCTGGTCGACGGCGTGGGCGTCATCCGCGTGAGCGGCCAGAGCCGCTGAGCCGCGTGGCAGGGCGAGGCGCCCCGCGCTTGCCTGGCAAACCCGTTTCCCGCCAAGGAGGAGCCGCATATGGAACGACTCATTTGGCTGCGCAAGGCGGCGTGGGCATTGGCCCTCGCCGCGCCGATGCTGTCGCCTGGCGCGATCGCCGCCCAGCAAGCGTCACCGCCGCCCCAACCCCATCGCGACGGCCTGGGCAACCTGACGCTGGCACTGGCGGGTGATGCGATCCTGACACGGAAGCTCACGGTCTTCGCCGAGCCGGAGTTTCTCGAAATCCGCGACGTGATGCGCAACGCCACGGCGACGTTCGTCAACGCCGAGATGCTGTTCCTCAACTACGATGAGCCGGACGTCGTGCCGGCGGCGCAAAGCGGCGGGACGTACATGCGCGCCCAACCCGAGCTGCTGGACGACCTGAAGTGGCTGGGCGTGGACCTGGTGAGCACGGCCAACAATCACTCGCTCGACTATAGCTTTGGGGGCCTACGGGCCAACACGCGCTGGCTCGAGAAGGCCGGTCTGGTGGCCGCGGGCACGGGAGAGAACCTCGCCGAGGCCCGGGCGCCGAGTTACCTCGAGACCCCCGGCGGCCGCGTTGCGCTCATCGCCGTCTCCTCCTCCTTCGCGGCCTTCAACCCGGCGGGGCCCCAGCGGAAGGACATGCGGGGGCGACCCGGCCTCAACCCGCTGCGGGTCCAGACCACTTACGTCGTCCCCGATGATCGCTTCCAGCAGCTCCAACAACTGCGATCCGACCTGGGGATCCGGGGCGGCCGTCCCGACGCGGAGCAGGTCCAGCTCGGCGGCGCGACGTTCCGGAAGGGCGACCGGTATCAGGTCGCGAACGTCATCAACCAGCAGGATCTCGACGAGATCACGGCGCAGGTCCGGGACGCCAAGCGCCAGGCGAACTGGGTCATCGTCTCCAGCCACACGCACCAAGGCGGAGCCGAGGCGCTCGACTTCTTCGTCCAGTTCACCCACGCCGTGATCGACGCCGGCGCGGATGTCTTCGTCGGCCACGGGCCGCACGTGCTGCGCGGCATCGAGATCTACAAGGGGAAGCCGATTTTCTACTCGCTCGGCAACTTCCTCATGGAGAACGAGACCGTGGAGCTCCAACCGTGGGAGAACTACAGCGGCGTCGCGCTCGGTGGCGAGGCACTCCCGGGGGAGTTCTACGACGCGCGCAATGAGCGGGGCGGCGGGAGCTTCCCGGCGCAGGCGGTCTACTGGGAGGCGGTCGTGGCGGTGCCGCAGTTCCAAAGCGGACGGCTGACGGAGATCGCGCTGCACCCCATCACCTTGGGCTTCGGCCTGGACCGCGCGCAGCGTGGCCGTCCGCTGGCCGCCAAGGGCGAGCTCGCCCGGAAGATCATCACCCGGCTGCAAGACCTGTCGAAGCCGTTCGGTACGAACATCGCGTTCGAGAATGGACGCGGCATCATCCGCCCGGGAGCCAGCGCCACGAGCCAGGGAGGCCGCTGAGCCGCGCACTCGCCGCGCCGGACCAACACCACGACCAGAGGCCGGCTCCACCAACCCGTGGAGCCGGCCTCAGCCTTGCTACGGCCGCGCCATTCTCCGGATCGCCGCGAACTCCTTCTCCTCGACCTGCGATACCGCGTTCGCGTGCTGCTGGATGACCTGGGTCATCCGGCCGAGGAGTTCCCGCTGGCCCTGCGTGGGCGGCGCGTCCGCCATGGACGCGAACGTCATCAGGCGAGCGAGCTTGCTGTCCACGCCGGTGGGCCACGCGATCAGGTCCTGCCCCGCGCGGGCGCGGTACTGCACCAGCCGCTCCTCGAGCGGATAGAGCCTGTCGTTGAGGACCTTGAGCGCCTCTTGAGCTTGCCGGGTGCCGCCCGCGCGCTGCACGATCTGTTCGGCCTGGACGCGCATGTCACGGATCTTCTGCACCAGTCTCATCGTCTCGGTCAGCTCGTCCCGGGCCCGCATCAGGAACTCCCACTGCGCCACCAGGTCCGCGTCCGTATAGGCGATGCGCGGGTCGCGGCGGATTTCGAACGACTGGCTCAGCGTGCGCCCGGCCAGCTGCAACTCGACGCGGTAGGTGCCGGGCGGCGCCAGCGGCCCCTGGGCGCTCCCCTGGAAGACCGCGCCAGGCAGCACCACGGCGCCGGGATAGCGCATGTCCCACACGAACCGGTTGGCCCCCGCGCGCACCGTGACTTTCTCGAAGGTTCGCACCACATCGGTCCCCCTCAGAATCCGCAGGGTGACGTCGTCCCGCGGCGGCGTCCTGACGTAGAACGGGATCACCACGCCGTCCGGCGGATTCTGGCCCGCCGCAACGTTCCCGGCGTACCGGCCCACCAGGTCCGCATTGTCCCGGTAGCGGACGGTGGGACGAGGCTGGAAGATGTGCGCGTCATTCGCCAGGGCCCGCGCGTCGAACTGATGGAGCAGGGCCACGTTATCCAGGATCCAGAACGAGCGACCGTGCGTGGCGACCGCCAGATCCCCGTCCTTCACCACCAGGTCGTGGATCGGCACCACCGGCAACTTGTGGTTGAGGGGCTGCCAGCGCGCGCCGTCGTCGAAGGAGACGTACACGGTGCGCTCGGTTCCGGCATAGAGCAGGCCGCGCCGGCCGGGATCCTCTCGGATCACGCGAGTGAAGTCTCCGGCCGGAATGCCGGTCGTGATCCTGGTCCAGGTCTTGCCGTAGTCGTGCGTCTTGTACAAGTACGGCGTCTGGTCCCCGAGCTTGTACCGCGTCGCGGCCACGAACGCCGTCGCCGGATCATGGGCGGATGGATCGATGATGCTGATCAGCGCGAACTCGGGCAGGTCCGGAATATGGGCCGCCGTCCAGGTTTTCCCCGCGTCCATGGAGACGTGGATGTAGCCGTCATCCGAGCCCGCCCACAGCACCCCCGCCCGAGCCGGGGACTCGGCGAACGCGAAGACGGTCGCGTACCACTCGGGCCCGTACGCCTCGCGCGTGATCGGGCCCCAGTACGGGCCGGGCTCCGGGTGCGCGTACGTGGGCGTGCGCTCGAGCGTCTTCGGATCGTGGCGCGTGAGATCGGGGCTGATCACCTGCCAGCTCTGCCCCTCATCCGTGGTCCGGTGCACGAACTGTGAGGTGACGTACAGCGCGTTGGGATCGTGCGGGGACGTCATCACCGGGTAGGTCCACCAGAAGCGGTATAGCATGTCCGCCGCCCCCCACCCGTAGTACGTCTCCGGATTGGGCGAGATGTCGCGCGTCTGCTTGGTCCGCCGGTCGTAGCGCGTGAGAAAGTGGTGATCCGCGGCGTAGACGATGTCCGGGTTGTCCCTGCGGGGGGCGACGTAACCGTCCTCCCCGCCGCCGACCGTGAACCAATCTTCGAGCGTGCCCACGCCGAAGTCGGACCGGCTGGGCACCGAAATGGTAGTGTTGTCCTGCTGCGACGCGTACAGGCGGTACGGCGCGGCGTTGTCCGCCGCCACGTGGTAGAGCTGCGCGGTCGGCTGGTTCATGATGTCCGACCACGAGCGCCCGCCGTCGAAGCTGACCGTCGCTCCCCCATCGTTGGCGTTGACCATGCGCCTTGGATTCTCGGAGTCGATCCACAGATCGTGGTTGTCGCCGTGCGGGACCTGGATCTGCGCGAACGTCGCGCCGCCGTCGGTGGACTTCCAGAATCGCACGTTCAGCACGTAGACCGTGTTGACGTCCAGCGGATCGGCCACGATGTGGTGGTAGTACCAGGGCCGCTGCGTCAGGTCCGCGCTTTCGTTCACCCGGGTCCAGGTGGCGCCGGCGTCTTCGGAGCGGAACACGCCCTTCTTGCCCAGTTCGGCGTCGATGATCGCCCACACCCGGCTCGGCCGGGCCGGCGAGACCGCGATGCCGATGCGGCCCTTCAGCCCGTCCGGGAGGCCGGGGTTGTTGGTGAGCTCGGCCCAGGTGTCCCCCCTATCGGTGCTCTTGAACAGGCCGGTCCCCGGCCCCGCGCTGGTGAAGCCCCACGGATACCGTCGTAACTGCAGCAACGAGGCGTACAGCACGCGCGGGTTGCTCGGGTCCATCACGAGGTCGATCGCTCCGGTGTTCTCGTCCCGGTACAGGAGCTTCTTCCAGGTGCGGCCGCCATCGCCGGAGCGGTAGACGCCTCGGTCCGGGCTCGGGCCCCACGGGCTGCCCAGGGCGGCGACGTACACCAGGTCCGGATTGGCCGGGTCGATGACGACACGCGCGATCTGGCTGGTGGCCGCGAGGCCCACGTGCTGCCATGTCGTGCCGCCATCCGTGGACTTGTAGACGCCGTCGCCGATCGAGGCGTTGCCGCGAATGCACGCCTCACCCATCCCGACATACACGATGCGCGGATTGGACGGGGCCAGACCGATCGCACCCACCGAGCCGGTCTGGAAGTACCCGTCCGAGATGTTCCGCCAGGAGATGCCGCCGTTTTCGGTCTTCCACACCCCGCCGCCGGCCGTGCCCTGATAGAACACGAGATCGTTCGCGGGGTCTCCGGCAACGGCGAGGACCCGGCCGCCTCGCGTGGGGCCGACCGAGCGCCACTCCACCAGCTGGAGATACGACGAGTCCACCACCTGCGCGCCGAGCGCCACCGGCGTGCACGCGAGCAGGGCCGCCAATGGCCAACCGAACCGACCGTTCATAGCCACGCGCTCCTCCAGGTGCCCGCTCCCCCCCTTCGGCCGGGAGCGTGGTTGCGATCCTCCGTATGTGCCGCACGGCACGGCAGGGCCGGAAGGGCTCCGCTGGCGCCGTGGCGAGAGGACCAGTCTGCCACTAGTTTGGCCCGATGCAACACCGCCAGGTCAAAGCGCCCCGACCGGCGAGGCTCGAGTGCACGCGCTGCGGCGGCTCGAGCGCGGCCGACGTGCTGGCGACGGTATCGCGGTGTTGCGGTATGCCACTCTTCGTCCACTACGACGTTGATGCGATCCGATCCGGTTTCCGACCCGCCGACCTGGCGGGCCGGCGACCCGACCTCTGGCGGTACGCCGAGGTCCTTCCCGCCGCGTCCTCGCCCGTGTCCCTGGGGGAAGGGTTCACGCCGCTGGTGGACTCGCCAGCCCTGGCGGCGCGGGCCGGCGTGCGCCGGATCTGGATCAAGAACGAGGGTCGGAATCCGACCGGCACGTTCAAGGATCGGGGCGCGAGCGTGGCGCTCGCCCGAGCGCGGGAGCTGGGCGTCACCGAAATCGCCGCGCCGTCGAGCGGCAACGCGGCGGCGGCCGCGGCGACCTACGGCGCGGCGCTGGGCATCCGGGTCCACGCGTTCGTGCCCCTCGACGCCTCGCCGGCGGTGTGCGAGCAGATCCTCGCTTCCGGCGCCGACCTGCGCCGCGTCAGCGGCAGCTTCCTCAAGTGCGGGACGGAGGCCGCCGCCGCGGCGCGGAAGCACGGCTGGTTTCTCTACGCGACGCTCCGCGAGCCCTACCGCGTC
Source organism: Gemmatimonadales bacterium (assembly GCA_035287045.1). GTDB lineage: Bacteria > Gemmatimonadota > Gemmatimonadetes > Gemmatimonadales > GWC2-71-9 > JACPAP01. The sequence goes on from DATECF010000025.1 coordinate 41,152, forward strand.
GAAGGGAAGAAGACGATGGCGTACGAGATCGTCGAGCAGCTCGGGTTCCGCGTACCGGACGCCCTGATCTATCCGACCGGCGGCACGACGGGCTTCGTGGCGATGTGGAAAGCCTTCGATGAGATGGAGCGGCTCGGCTGGATCGGCGCCGAGCGGCCGCGCATGATCGCCGTGCAAGCGGAAGGGTGCGCCCCCATCGTGCGGGCGTGGGAGCGCGGCGCGGACCGGACCGAGCCCTGGGGCGACGTGAGGACCTACGCCTCCGGGCTCGGCGCGCCCACCGTTTTCGCGGACTTCCTGGCGTTGCGCGCCATCCGCGAGTCCGGCGGCGGGGCCGTGGCGATTCCGGATCCGGTCATGGCTGAATGGGTGGGGATCGTGGGCCGCGACACGGGCCTCTTCGTCTCGCCTGAGGGAGCCGCGGCGGCGGCCGCGGTCGCCCGGCTGCGCGACGCCGGCCGCCTCGCCGAGACCGATCAGGTCGTGGTGTTCGCCACCGCGACCGGGCTCAAGTACGTCGGGCGGGCGCCACGCCCGGCCGCGCCTCACGGCCGAACGCCCTAGGCCGAGCCCCGCGCGCCCGCCCGCGCCACAGCGGCATCCCGTCCCCCTCGACCATAGAGGGGCCGGCCGGGCAGCGCGCCGGTATGCTCGCCGTTCCGGATCACCGCGGCGCCATTGACGATTACGTGATCAATGCCGTCCGGGAACTGGTGGGGCTGATCGAACGTGGCGCGGTCGCTGACGCGGTCCGGATCGAACACAACCAAGTCGGCCCACATGCCCTGGCGGATGATCCCACGGTCCAGCAGCCCCATGCGCTGGGCCGGGAGCGACGTCATCTTGCGAACCGCTTCCTCCAATCCGATGACGCGCTCCTCACGGACGTAGTGCCCCAGCACCCGCGGGAACGTGCCGTACCACCGTGGATGCGGCTGGCCGCCGAAGTCGGGAGAGGCGGCCGTGCCATCTGAATCGAAGCTCACGAACGGGTGTTGCATCGCGAGCCGCACGTCCTTCTCGGACATGTAGAACATCACGATGCCGACATCGCCGCCCTGCTCGATGAGCAGGTCGAGCACCATGTCGTCGGCCGCCTTCCTCTGCTCACGCGCGATCTGGCCGATCGTCTTGCCCACGTACGCCTGCGGGTTCTTCTCTACCGACGCGACGATTACGGCGTCGAAGCCCCGCGCCCCCGTCGTCTCGTTGTAGTACTTGGTGTTCATGTACTGCGTGACCTCCCGCTTGATGCGCGGGCGGAGCGCCGGATCGGCCAGGCGCTCCAGCAAACGGTCCCGGCCGCCCTCGTGCGCCCAGCGAGGCACCTCGGTCGTCAGTCCGTGGGACGCCGCGATGTAGGGATACATGTCCGCGGCGATGTCCACGCCCCGGCTCCGCGCCTCCGCGATGGCGGCCAGCGCCTGCCCCATCTTCCCGAAGTTCGGCCGCCCCGCGGCCTTCAGGTGGAAGATCTCGACCGGGACGCCCGCCTGCTCGCCGATGGTCGCGGCTTCGCGGATCCCGTCGACGATGTACGCGCCCTGGTCGCGCATGTGCGTGGCGTACATGCCGCCGTACGGCGCCACCACCTTGGCCAGCTCGATCAGCTCCTCGGTGCTCGGCATCGCGTCCGACGGCTTGCCTTCCGGCCCCATCTGCTCCTGCCCCGGCGTCTCGAGCGCCATGACCAGGCCCGCGGCGCCGTCCTCCATGCCCTGCACGAGGAGTTGCTTCATCTGCTCCAGCTCCTCCGGCGTGGGCTTGCGCTGCGCGCCCTCGCCCATCACGTAGCGCCGGAGCTGCCCCGCGCCGATGTAGGACATGACATTGCCGGATGTCCCGGAAGACTCAAGGCGTTGGAAGTACTCGCGCAGCGTCGTCCAGTCGGGCTGGATACCGTAACGGCCATCGCCCGCGTCCGCCCTGCGCGGCGCCACCGAGCCCCCCTCCCCAATGACCTCCGTGGTCACGCCCTGCCGGATCTTGCTCAGCCCGCGGCCGTCCTTCAGCAACGCCAGGTCAGAGTGGGTGTGCATGTCGATGAATCCGGGCGTCACCACCTTGCCGGCAGCGTCGATGACCTCGCGCGCGGCGTGGTCATGCAGGTTGCCGATCGCCGCGATCCGCCCGTCCTTCACGCCGACATCGGCGTCGAACCACGCGGCGCCTGTGCCGTCGATGACGCGACCGCCGCGGATCAAGAGGTCGTAGGGCTGGTCAGTGCGGGGCAAGCCCGACCCGGAGCACGCTGCCAGCAGAGGCGCCGCAACGAACACGACGGCGCCCACGATCCCGCGTTGCAAACGACCAGCCATGTTCATGCCTCACACGTGACAGGAACGGAGGCGGAATGAAGGTGCACAAAAGTCAGGGCGCCGGCTCCGCGGACAGCGCGGAAGGCGAAGTTACGGCTGGCCCGGGGAGGCTGCAAGACGCGCGCGACCAACGCCGGCGCGTGTCGTGATGCACCGGCGTCACCGAGCGACGACGCCGATGGCGGCAACGGTTTCGCCCTTGGTCATGGACGGCACGGCCCGCACGAACGTGATCACCCCAGCCACCGGTGCCTTCGCTTCCCAGATCACCCTGCCCACGTAGTCTGTCACGTAGCCCAGCTTCATCCCCTGGGCCACGTAGGTCCCGCGCGCCACCAACGGATAGAAGATGCCGCTCGCCTCGCTCGCCACAGTCGCCGTGGGGTCGAGCCAGACCGGCCGCTCCACGAACGTGACCGCGCGGTCCAGCATGCGCAGGTACGCCATGACTCCCAGCGTGCCGTCAATCAGTGCCTGCACATCCTGGGGCTCCACCGTGCCCGCGTGGCCGGCTTCCACGGTGATGGATGGCTTGCCCCGGGTGGACGCGGTGTTCTCCAGGTAGCGCGAGGCATTGGGGTCCTTGGGACGGTCCGCCGAGATGATGACGTGATCGAGGCCAAAGGCCAGGACCATGTCGCGGGAGATGGAATCCTGGGCGGCATTGCCGGTTTTGGTCCAGTAGCTGTAAGGCCTAAGGCTCTCGTCGATATCGCCGCCGTGCATGTCGATCAGGTGGTCGCTCTTCTCGACCACTTCCCTGGTGATCACGAACGAGGCGCGGTCGGTCTGGGTGCCCCGCATCGAGCCGGGGAAGAACCGGTTCATGTTCTTGCCGTCCACCGGGTTCAGATGGGGCACGATCTTTTCGAACGACGCGGGGTTGATGAGCGGGACAATGATCACCGTGCCGGAGATCTCGCGCGGATCCAGCTCCTGAATCAGCCGTTCCAGTGCGATGATGGACGCGTACTCGGTGCCGTGCAAGCCTGCGGCCAGGGCCAGGACCTTACCGGGCCTGGTCCCATTGACCACCGCGACTGGAATGTCGTAGCCGGCGTCATTGCCGGGGGGCACGGAGATCACGCCGGTGGCGGTCTGGCCGCGGGCGGCGGACGCCGTGCCCACGGTAAACCGTTGGGCGGGTTGCTGGGCGCCCGCAGCGGTTGTGAGCGTGGCCAGGATGGTCACGGTGCTGACGATCGGGCGCGGTGAGATGCTCATGAAGGCCTCGGAAATGGGGACGCGGGACGGCGTCGGATATAGCGTCCCCCTACCGATCCGGCGAGGGGCGCCCTCCCGAGCTGGCAAGCCTCGGTTCGCGTGGTATTGACACTGCCCGCAGGAATCTGGTACTACTCGGCGTGCCCTCGGGAGCTATCATGGCCGGCGACATGGGGACCTTCCGCGTAGACCTCGAGATCGAGAACCCGGCGCGGCCGGGCGAGAAGCGGCTACTCCAGTCCGTGTTGGTGGACACCGGGGCCGAGCTGTCCTGGGTGCCCTCCGGGGTCCTCCAATCCCTCGGCGTAGAGCGAAACAACCAATGGCGGTTTCGCCAGGCCGATGGCACGGTCCTGGAGCGATGGACTGGAACCGTGGTGGTCTACCTTGCCGGAAAACGAGCGGGGGACGAGGTGGTCTTCGGAGAGCCGGGAGACCTCACGCTCTTGGGATCGCGGACGCTGGAGGGGTTCAACCTGCGCGTGGAGCCGGTCACCAAGAAACTGGTGGACGCCGGCCCCGCCCCGGCCGCCGCAGCGGCGTAACGGAAAGCGGGTGACTCTCTCCGAGAGCCACCCGCCGTGATGCTGCCATGCCGCCATGCCGTTATGCCGTTATGCCGCCGCCCTACTGCACCGCGTTGATCATCCCGAAGATCGGCAGGTACATGGCCACGATCATGCCGCCCACGATCACGCCCAGCACCACGATCATGATGGGCTCCATCAATGACAGCAGCGCGGACACCGCGGCGTCCACTTCGTCGTCGTAGAAGTCGGCGATCTTGGTGAGCATTTCGTCCAGGCCGCCGGTTGCTTCACCCACGGCGATCATCGAGGTCACCATGGGCGGGAACACCCCGGATTTTTCCAGCGGCGCGGAGATGGTCTCACCGCCCGCGATGGAGGCCCGGGACCCCATGACCGCGTCGTGGATCACGCGGTTGCCGGCGGTTTTGGCCGTGATCTCCAGCCCATCGAGAATCGACACGCCGGAGGAGATCAGCGTGCCCAGCGTCCGGGTGAACCGCGACACGGCCGACTTGCGGAGCAGGTCGCCCAGGATGGGCATGTTGAGCATGAGCTTGTCCAGCGCCAACTGGCCGCCCTGCGTGGCGTACCAGCGCTTGGTGCCGTAGAAGAGGGCGAACGCCCCGCCGATCATGGCCCACCAGTAGCCCTGGAGGATGTCGCTCATCAGGATGACGATCTGGGTGGGCAGCGGCAGCTCCATGTTCACCGATGCGAACATGTTCTGGAAGGTCGGGATCACGAAGATCAGCAGCACCACCACCGCGATGGCCGCGACCGAGAAAATCACGGCCGGGTAGATCATCGCTCCCTTCACCTTCCGGACGATGGCGTCGTTCTTCTCCAGGAAGGTCGCCAGGCGGAGCAGGATGGTGTCCAGAATACCGCCCGCCTCACCCGCCGACACCATGTTCTTGTACAGCTCGGTGAAGGCGTTGGGGTGTTTGCTCAGCGCATCCGCCAGGGTGTGACCGCTTTCGACGTCGTACACCACCTCTCTGGTGACGCCGGACAGGATCTTGTTCTCGGTCTGCTTGGCGAGAATGTCCAGCGCCTGCACCAGCGGGAGGCCTGAGTTGATCATCGTGGCGAACTGCCGGGTGAAGATCACGATGTCCCGGGTGGGGACTTTGCCGCCTCTCCGCCGCTTCTTGGCCTCCCGGAGGCGTACCAGCACCAGGCGGTTCTTGCGCAGGTGCTGGATGACGTCGTCACGCGAGGGCAGGTCAATGGTGCCGGTCTGCTCCTCGCCGGTGGCGGTGCGGGCGGTGTACTCGAAATTCGGCATACTCGGGCTCCCCGGAGGTTAGCGCCGGGCCGGCGCGGCGGGCTTCTGGCCAGGCTTGCCGGGCGGCGCGTTGTCGTCCCCCGCCGGCTCGCCGACCATGCGCAAGAACTCGTTCTGATCCGGCGCTACGCGGAGCGCCTCCTCCAGCTTGATCTCGCGTCCCATGTAGAGCTTGTACAGATCGTCCGCCAGGGTCTGCATGCCGTGCTTCTTGCCGGCCTGCATGGCGGAGTAGATCTGGTGCACCTTGTCGTCACGGATGAGCGCCCGGATGGCGGGCGTGCA
>DATECF010000026.1:0-3122 GCA_035287045.1 Gemmatimonadales bacterium
TTTCGGCATCGACGCGTACGTCTACGGGCAGGCGGGAGCCCCCAGCGGCGGAAACGGCACCACCGCGACCATCGGCTTCAGGTTCAAGGACGACGCGGGCTATGTGCTTTCCGGTCCGCTGTCCGCGATTCTCGCAACCCAAGCATCCTCCTGAACGCTGACCGCCCCGGTTGATCAACCGGGGCCGCGACGCCCGGGCGCGCATCCGGCGGCGCGATCTAGCAGCAACTGTCGCTCGCGGGCGTTGTGCGTGAGCGACGCCGCACGCTCGAACTCCTTCCGTGCCTCTCGTTGTCGACACCGCGTGCAAGTGCATGATCTACAGAGGGATATAAGAAGCTAGCGCTGGAGGCTGGCGGCGAGCTTGTCGAAAGACTGGTTCCAGCCGGCGGAGGCCATCTCGCCGTGCTCGCCCGCGGGCATGCCGGCGTGCCGGAGCGTCATCCTGGTCTTCCCGCCGTCCTCCTCAAACGTCACCGTCACCAGCATTTCCAGCGGCATCTCTCCGGGCAACCCGTAGTGGGAGGCCGGGACCACGTTACCGTCGGCGTCGGCGAACGCGTCGGTATAGACCAGACGCGACGTCGGAACGATGTCGCGATACACGCCGGTGCTGTAATAGTCCTTGCCGTCCGGGCCGCGCATGCACCAGAGGTACTTCCCGCCCACACGCACATCCATTTGGCCGACCGGGCAGGTGAAGTCCTTGGGGCCCCACCACTTCTTGAAACGCTCCGGGTCAGTCCATGCCTGCCACACGAGGTCGCGCGGGGCATCGAATACCCGCGTGATGACGAGGTCGTTCGACGCGGTCCCGGCCGGCGTCGCCGTCGTGCTCTTCGGGTCTTTGCCCGTCCTACTTCTTGCGGCGTCCATGTTGCTGCTCCTTCGCTTGCATTTCCCACAGGTAGTCGTCCAGGCGATCGAACCGGGCTTCCCAATGCCGGCGGTAACGTTCCACCCAATCGGCCACGTCGCGGAGGGGTTGGGCCTCGAGCCGGCAGGGTCGCCACTGGGCATCGCGGCCCCGGGCGACCAGCCCGGCCCGCTCGAGCACCTTGAGGTGCTTCGAGACGGCGGGGAGACTCATCGCGAACGGCTCCGCCAGCTCGGTGACCGAGGTCTCGCCCCGGGTGAGGCGCGCCAAAATCGCGCGCCGCGTGGGGTCGGCTAAGGCCTGGAAGGTCGCGCTGAGCTGATCGGAGGGCATCATATTTAACCTGACGGTTAAATACCATTCACTTCCCCATTTGTCAACTGTCGGCCTCCCGTCACACCTTAGGGCCGTGCCGACAGCAGTCCTTTCGAGATCCGCGACGCGGTTCCTGCTCGCCGCGGCCGTCCTGCCCGGGATGGTCGGCGAGGCGCGGGCGCAGGAGCAGGAGTTGGGCCGAGTGGCCCGGTCCGCGGCTGGCGTCGTCGTGTCCGGCTCACCGTTGGCGACCGCGGCCGGCCTCCGGATGTTGGAGGGTGGTGGCAACGCCATGGACGCCGCGGTCGCAACCGCCTTCGCGCTCGCCGTGGTTGAGCCCTCGCAGTCCGGGCTGGGCGGCCGGACGCATATGCTGATTCGGACCGCCGACGGGCAGTTCGCCGCCCTGGACGGCTGGACCGAAGTCCCCGCCGGCGCCACCAGCCCGCTGGCCGGCGAGAGCGACACGGTGTTTGGGTACGCCACCATCGCCGTCCCGGGCACCGTGGCGGCACTCACCCGCGCGTTGGCGCAACACGGATCCTTGCCGCTGACGACGGTGATGGCGCCAGCCATCGAGCTGGCCGAACGCGGCTTTCCCCTTCACGAGAGCGAGGCACGGCGGCTCACCGCGGCCCGCAATCGCCTGCAACAGTTCCCCGGCTCTCGCGCCGTGTTCCTATCAAGAGCGGGAGCGCCTCCGGAGGCGGGGACCCGGTTCGTGCAGCCGGCCCTGGCGCGTGTGTTGCGCGCCGTGGCCGATGGTGGCGCGGCCGGCTTCTATCAGGGATGGGTCGCCGACAGTGTGGACGCCGACATGCGGCGCCATGGCGGCTTGGTACGGCGCGCGGACCTGGAGCGGTACCAGCCGGACGTGGCGCGGGTGGTGCGCGGCAGCTACCGCGGGTACGAGCTGGTCGGCACCTATCTGCCCGCCTCGGGCGTCAGCCTGATCGAGGCCTTGCAGATCCTGGAGACGTTCGACCTCCGCGGCCGCGTGGGAAGCGCGGAATGGGTATCGCTGGTGGCGCAGGCCCTGGAAGCGAGTTTTGAGGATCGCCGAGCCAGCCAGTATCTCCCGGCCGAGCAAGAGGCCGCCAAGCTCACCTCCAAGGCGTGGGCGAGGTCGAGAGCCGGCGGTATCCGCCCGGATGGCCGGCTGCCCGCAGGTGATTCGGCCTTCGACCCCTCTCACACGACCCACCTGTCGGTGATTGACCGGCACGGCATGGTGGTGGCACTCACCCAATCTCTGGGGCCCAACTTCGGCTCGAAGGTGGCGACCCCCGGGCTGGGGTTTCTCTATGCGGCGACCATGGGGTACCTGGCGGCGCGTGCGCCGGGGGACCGCCCGTTCTCCTCGCAGGCGCCCATGATCGTGCTCCGGGACGGCCGGCCGGTGTACGTGACGGGGGGCGGCGGCGGACGGAGGATTCTTTCCGCCAGCGTGGCGGTGTTGAGCCGTCTGATCGATCAGCGTCTGAGCCTGGCCGACGCGCTGGCCGCGCCACGGTTCCACCCGGCCGGGGGTCGGGTGATTCTAGAGGATCGAGCGGGCGCCGCGTGGCCCGCCGCCCTCCAGGATCGCCTCGCGGTACTTGGGCTTCGCCTCGGCTCAAACCGGGACGGCGGCTACTTCGCCCGGCTGCACGCTATCGAGTGGGACGCGGCGACCAATGAGTACGTGGGTGCGGCGGATGGCCGCTGGACGGGAGCAGCGGCGGGCGTCAAATGAGGGCCCATGGCTTCCAGCGACTTTGCCGGTCAGAGGTGGCGCGGGAGGTTCGCTCCTAGTGTAGTGTCCCACGAATAGCTTTATTATATTGTCTGGGCATGGTCGGGTCCCCTTTCGCGAATCGGGAGGATCTGATGCCCAGAGGACGGCCGTTGGCCCCGTTGACGTTGTCTCCGTCCGCGCGTGATCAGCTCG
>DATECF010000027.1:0-5529 GCA_035287045.1 Gemmatimonadales bacterium
GCGGTGGACGAATGGCCGGAAGGCCTGTACGAGGCCGAGGTCCGCACGGCCGCCTTCCAGAACGGCTACTACGTGGCGCTGTGCAATCGCGTGGGCGCGGAGGAAAAGCTCACCTTCGCGGGGGAGTCGTTCGTGGTGGATCCGGAGGGCCAGGTGACGGCGCGCGGCAAGAAGCTGGAGGACGATCTGGTTGTGACGGATCTCGACCTGGAGCGCTGCGAGACCTCCACCGCGCGACGGCTGTTCTGGCGGGACCGGAGACCGGAGCTGTACCGGGAGTGGTTCGGCTAGGGGCGCAGCCCGGGCTGGCTCCCGGGCTAGCTCTGGGAAGTGGCCCGGCGCTTACCCCACCGCGGCCCCCACCGCCTGGTCTGCGGTGCTCCACCGCGCCTCGCGATCCCGCGCCAGGCACCGGGTGATGGCCTGGGCACACGCCGGGGGGGTGTCCGGGCGGCGGCCCCGTACGTCGGGCACCTTCCCGGCCGCCTGCCGCTTGACCACTGCCACCATGTCGCCGCCGCTGAACGGCGTCTGTCCCGCCAGCATCTCGTAGGCCACGACGCCCATGCCGTAGATGTCGCTCCGCCGGTCAATGTCCCGCGACCCGTTGGCCTGCTCGGGGCTCATGTACTCCGCCGAGCCGATGACCACGCCGCTGATGGACAGCGTCCCGCCATCCGCCGACAGCGCCTTGGCGATCCCGAAGTCGAGCACCAGCACCTTGCCGGTATGCTCCAGCATGATGTTGGCGGGCTTCACGTCACGGTGCACCACGGCCTGCTCGTGCGCGTAGTGCAGGCCCCGCCCCACCGCCGCGAAGATGCGGAGGGCCTCATCCACCGGGAGCGGGCCGTCCTGTCGCAGGCGCTCGCGCAGCGTCTGACCGCGGACCCGCGGCATGGCGTAGTACACCAGCCCCGCCCCTTCACCGGCAAAGCTCACGGGCAGGATGTTGGGGTGATCCAGGCCGGCGGCGATTCGGGCCTCGCGGCGAAACCGCTCCAGCGCCTGGGGCGAGGCCACCAGATCGGGGCGCATGACCTTGACCGCGAGGTAGCGGTTCAGCCGCAGATCGCGCACCGAGTACACCACGGCGAATCCGCCCCGGCCCAGCTCGCCCACGACGCTGTGGTCCGGCCCCAAGGCCCGCACCAGGCGCTCGGGCACCGGCGCGTCCCATCGCGGCGGCTCGGGCACCAGCTTGGCGCCGCACTGCGCACAGAACCGCGCATCCGCACCGACGCCCGCGCCGCAGCTGGGGCACCTGGTCCCGCTCCCTGCCTCACTCGCCATAGGTGCTGTAAACTACCGGCCCACTGTCCGGTGGCGAGGGTTGATGGCTCCCGTGACCAACGACGTCGTTCTGCTGCTCCCCGGCATGACGCTCAACGCCAGCGTGTTTCCGGATATCGGCCTGCCGTCCATCACCATGGACTTCACCAGGTTGGTGGTCAGTCCCACGGGCTGGTCGGAGGAGCTGGCAGCCAAACGCATGGGGTTCTACGTGGAGCGCCTCCGGGACCGGCTTGGTGGCGACGCCATCTGGACCGGGGCCGCCCGCCGCGTGGTGGTGGCCCACAGCTTCGGCGGGTTTTTGGCCCTCGCCTGGCAGGGGGACCGGCAGACGGACCCTCTGGCCCGCATCGACGGACTGGTCCTGGTGGGCACCAGCGCCGGCCCCATGTACGACGCGGTACGCCTCCGGCTGGTGGGCGGGGAGCGCTGGGCGGTGCGCGTGCCGGTGCGCACGCTCATGTGGCTGTGGAATCATCGCGGGCTGACGCAGGCGGTGGCGCGGCTCGCGGCGCCGAGCGGCCGGGTCAGGAACGTGGATTTCCGCCGGCTCCGGTTCCGCTCGGACCTCACCATGGGATTGGCGGGTTGGCGCAATACCGATTGGCGCGCGCGGCGCTCCTATCGCTTTGCTATGGAGGGGTTCGACGTACGGGACCGGCTGCCCGCGATCACCGTGCCCACCATCGTGTTGCACGGCCCCCGGGACAGCTTCTTTCCGCTGGAGGTCGCCCGGGATATGGCGCGCCGCCTGCCCCGGGGCGAGCTCCGCGTGGTGCCCGGCGCGGCGCACGCCTTGCCGCTAACGCACGGACTGGAGGTGGTGCAGGCAGTGCGGGACCTGCTGCGCTAGGCCGGCGTCTCGCCCTCCGGGGGCGCGTGCGCCGCCTTCTCCTCTTCGATGATCATCTTCTCGGCGTGATCGATCGCCTGGCGCACCGAGTTCACCAGCTCCCGGAAGGTGCGGAGCTTGGTCTGCTTCCCGGCGCCGCGCTTGGCGAGCATGCCGATCTGATTGGTCTGGTCCGCCATGATTCCGTAGCCGTTCTGCATGAACAGCCGTGCAACCTCGAGAGCGGTGCGCGAAATGGGACTCAACAAGGCATCCTCGCCCTTGCTGGTGCCCCCGTATTGCTCCACCAGCGCATGAATCCGGTCGAACTTTCGCCGCGCCTGGGTGAAGACATCCATCTTGAGCTGCGCGCCAGCGCTGAGCTTCATACCGACCATAGCGACCTTCCCGCCACCCCTCCACCCGGCGATGGACGGGGATGCACCCCGCAACCCAACCACACCGGACGATGGAGGACGATGGCTTTCATTGCCACCGAAAGATTCTCAGGGCGACGCCAAATGTCACCACCGCCCAGGCGCCCAGCGCGACCACCAGGCCGCCGACGTGCGCCAGCGACGACCCGTCAATGATCACCGCCCGCAGCGCGTCGTTCAGCTCGGTCAGGGGCAGCGCTTTCAGGAACGGCTGCATCGGCTCGGGGAAGTTCGAGTAGGCGAAGAACACGCCGGAGCCGATCCACATGGGCACCATCACCAGGTTCATCAGGCCGGAGACGCCCTCCACCGTTTGCGCCCGGCTCGCCACCAGCAGGCCCAAGCCCGAGAAGCTGAGCGCCCCGACCACGACCACCACCGCCACCGCCGCAACGGAGCCGCGGAACGGCACGCCGAACACCAGAGAGGCAAAGAGCAATAGCGAGACGACCTCGAGCGTCAGGAACACCAGCCGCGCCAGCATGTGTGACAGCATGAAGTGACGCCGCTTCATGGGCGACGCCAACAGCCGTTTCAGCAGCTTCTGGTTGCGGGACTTCACGATCCCGAAGCCCACGCCCCACATGCCGGTGCCCATGATGTTCATGCCCAGCAAGCCGGGGATCAGAAAGTCGATGTACCGGGCGCCGGGCTCGGTGATGCGCTCGTCACGGACGGCGCGCATCTCCCGCCGCCCGCTCGCCGCCTGCAACACGTCGTCGACGATGAGCCGCGCCATCATGCTTTCCTGCCGGGTGGAGTCGTAGCGGAACACGACCGGATCACCCGGCACCACCACCAGCGCCACGCGCCCCGCGCGCAGCCGGTTACCGGCCTCGGTCGCGCCGTACAGACGGGCTTCGACCTTGGGGGCCGCATCCAGCGTCTGCGCCAGCGCCTCGGCGCCCACCCCGGCCTCCACGCCGATCCGCACCACCTGGGTCCCCCGGCTCTTGAATGCCAGCCCCAGCGCGAAGGCGAGCACGATGGGGAACGCGAACACCCAGAAGAGGGCTTCGGGCTCCCGCGTGAACTCTCGGATGCGCCAGAGGGTGAGCTGCACGAGGGGATTGGGCCGGTCAGTCATCGCGCAGACGCCTCCCGGTAAGACTCAGAAACACGTCCTCGAGCGTGGCGTGGTGCGTGGTGAGCTCGCTCAGGGCCGCGCCGCGGGCGCCCAGGAGCTGCAACAGCGCCGGGACGGTTTCATGCACCCGGGCCACGGTGAGGCGCGTCTTCCCGTCATCGCGGCGCACCGCGGCCACGCCGGGGAGGGCCTGCAGCGGCGGGTCCTCCAGCTGGGCGCCGTCCGCCAGCGCGAACTCCACCACATGCTCGGCGCCGAGCGACGCGATCAGCTGGCGCGGCGTCCCCAGCGCGATGACCCGCCCGTGATCCATCACCGCCACCCGATCGCACAACCGCTCCGCTTCTTCCATATAGTGGGTCGTGAGCAGGATGGTCCCGCCGGCCTCGCGGAATCGCAACACCACGTCCCAGAGTTGCCGCCGGGACTGGGGATCCAGGCCGGTGGTCGGCTCGTCGAGAAACAGGATATCCGGCTGGCACACCAGCGCGCAGGCCACCGCCAGGCGCTGCCGTTGTCCGCCGGAGAGCTTGTTCACCCAGGCGTCCTGCTTTTCCGTCAGCTGGACCAGATCCATCACCTCGTCCGGCGAGGTGCCCCGTCGGTAGAAGCTGCGGAACAGGGTCAGCGTCTCCCGCACCGTCAGCTTCTCCGCCAGCTTGGTTTCCTGGAGTTGGCTGCCCATCCGCTGGCGCAGTTCGTCCTCGTGGCGCCGCCACGCGAGGCCAAGCACCAACACCTCGCCGGCGTCCGGCGCCAGCAATCCCTGGAGGATCTCGATGGTGGTGGTCTTGCCGGCCCCGTTGGGACCCAGCAACCCGAAACACGCTCCCGCCCGGACCTCGAGATCGAGCCCGTCCACGGCGACCACCGCCCCGTAGCGCTTGACGAGGCCCCGGCAGGAGATAGCGGCGGACGGGGCGATCACGGCGGACGCGGCGGGCATGGAATGCAATCAACGACACCGACCTGCGGGAATCAAGCGCCAGCCCGACCGCCCAGACCGGCACTTTCGTGACCGGGCGACCGTGGCGACCTTCCGAACCTATGTGGCTCGCGGTCCCGCTCATCGCCCTCGCCGCAGCCTGGGTGCTGTTGCTGCTCGAGGTGGAGCCGGTGCCCACCTGGTTCTACGTGTTCGCGTGGTATCCCACGTTGGTCCTGCTGGACGGGATCGCGCGCCGGCTGGACCGGGGCCGCCACCTCTTCGCCGATTGGCGGTTGGCGATCTCGCTGTTCGCCTGGTCGGCGCCGATCTGGCTGGCGTTCGAGGCGGTCAACCTCAGGTTGGCAAACTGGTACTACGTGTTCCTGCCCCGAGACGGACTCGAGCGCTGGGCGGGCATCCTGCTGTCGTTCGCCACGGTGGTCCCCGCCGTGGTGCTGGCGGAGCGCTTCTGGCGCACCATGGGCGTTGGACAGCGGTGGCGCTCGCGGCCCGTGCCTCCGGGCGTCCGCGACGTCCGACGCCTGACGTGGGCCGGCGTGATCGCCCTCGCCGCCGTGCTGCTGTTCCCCCACTGGCTCTATCCATTGACCTGGGGCGCGGCGCTCCTGATCGCCGACCCCGTCGTGTACCGCCGCCGGCCGGAGCTCTCGCTCATCGCGGACCTGGAGCGCGGCGAGTGGGGCCGGGTGGGCCGCCTCATGCTGGGCGGGCTCCTGATCGGCGGCATCTGGGAGGGATACAATGCCGTCGCGCGGGGCAAGTGGATCTACACCGTGCCGCTGTTGGAGCAACTCAAGTGGTTCGAGATGCCGCCGCTCGGGTTCGTGGGATTCCCCTTCTTCGCGCTCGAAGCGTTGGCGATGTACCACGCGCTGGCGGTGCTGGGCGTAGCGGTGCCGGTGACGGACGAGCATGGACGAGCTCGGGCGAG
>DATECF010000028.1:0-2096 GCA_035287045.1 Gemmatimonadales bacterium
CACGCGTCCGCCGGGCAGAGGTTGAAGTTGTCGCCGGGGGAATACACCCGAATTGCGTAGAGGTACGCACCGCCGAGCACCTCCACGCGGGTGATGCGGCCCTCCTCCGGTGGGATGTACTCCTGCACCAACGCCGTGTGATCCGGCCCGAGGTCCAGTTGGCCTGCTCCGGCTGCTTCGGCCAGCTCCGCCGGCGTGTCGAACCTTCGGATGCCGACCCCGCTTCCGCCCACGTTCGGCTTCACCAGGACCGGGAACCTGAGCCCGCCCGCGGCGGCGGCGGCCAGACAGGGGTCATGGATCACCCGGGCTTTGGGGTAGGGAAGTCCCAACGAGCGGAGCAGGGTCAGCTGCAGCGCCTTGGAGATTTCCAGACGATACGCCTGAGCCCCGTTGATCACCCGGACGCCGGTCTGCTCCAGGTGCGAGAGGAACTGCAGCGTGTAGAAGACGGCGTCGCCTCGGCCGCGGGCATACGCCGACGGGCTCATGCGGTTGAATACGAGACCGTAGCGCAGACCCCAGTCTCCGGGGTCGTAGGCGTGGCCTTCGATGGGCAGGCGCTCATACGGTGTACCTCGGCGGTCCAGCTCCGCGAACAACGGGCGGAACCAATCCGGGTGCTCGTAATAGACCGCCAGCGGACGATGCTTCGTGATGGGCATGTGCCTCCCCGGTGGAGGGTCCGGTAGCCGCAAAAAAACCGGCCGCGACCAAGTTGACGGTCGCGGCCGGCTGGTGTGTGCGAAGTGGCTTACAGGCCCTGGGTGTTTACCGTGCTCTCCTCGCGCGCCACGACGCCGCCCGCTCCCGTGTGCCGGAACAGCACATGGGCATGCAGCAACAACAGCAGCAGGCGCGCGCCAGGCGGGAAACCATACGTAGCGCGAATCGTAGCGCTGGCCGTGGTGGTCGTCAAGCGGACCCGGGCGCCGTTCCCCGGACGCCCCGCACTTGACGGGTGGCCGTCAGCGCCCCCATTCGTTAGTGGATTGGGGCGGGCGATGCTAGGTTCCCCGCCCTAAGGTCCCGAACCGGGTGGATCCCTTGTTCTCCAGCGTGAGCGGCGCTGCGAAGCGGATCTCGGCCATCATCACCACCGGCGCGGCGTTGGCCGTGCTGTTGGCCAACGCCCAGAACCTGGGCCTCGGCGCCTGGCTCGGGTCGCGGGGACTCGGCTTCGCCGACTACGCCGCCAGCCGCATCATGCTCATGCCCCGGGTGGACTCGATGTTCGCGATCGGGGACACCCTCATCCTGGCTGCCACGGTGATGGATCGTCGCGGCGCGGCGCTGGTGGGCGCCTCTATCATCTGGCAGAGCGAGGACTCGGGCGTGGTCATGGTGGATTCCTCCGGGCTGGTCGTCGCGCGCGGACCCGGCGCGACCCGGGTGACGGCGAGCGTGCGAGAGTTGACCGCGGCGTCCCGCGTCTTCGTGCGCCAACGCGTGACCGGCGTGGAGATCAGTGGAGACACCATTATTCGGTTGCCGGAGGGGGAGCGCGTGCCGATCGCCGCCAGCGCGCTCGATGCACGGGGCTTCCGGGTGCGTGACCGCGCGCCGGCTTGGTCCTCGTCTGACTCCACCGTCGCCGCCGTGGACTCGGCGGGCCAGTTGGCCGCCCGCGCGCCGGGGCGGACCACCCTGAGCGCGTCGGCAGACGGCCACACGGCGCGGACCCTGGTGGAGGTGGTCCTCGCGCCGGCGAGCCTCGCGATCGAGTCGGGTGACGCCCAGCGCCTTCCGGCGGGCCGGAGGTTGCCCCGGCCGGTGGTGGTGCGGGTGCTCTCCCGCGGCGGCCGGTCGGTCCCCAACACGCTGGTCCGGTTGCGACCGGAGGACGCCGACGCCGGCGTTGAGCCCGCCGAGCGGGCCACGGACGCGGGCGGCCGGGCTCGCGCCTCGTGGACGCTGAGTCCACGGCCCGGCCGACAGCGACTCCTGGTCAGCGTCGAGGGGCTGGACACGGTGCTGACCGTGGGGGCGGAAGCAGATCCCGTCGCGCGCAACACGAAAATCGAGGTGAGCGGCCCGCCGCCCGCGGGTGGGGTGGGGGCGCCGCTCGCGGCGCCCGTCACCATCCGGGTCACGGA
>DATECF010000029.1:0-5300 GCA_035287045.1 Gemmatimonadales bacterium
TGGCGCTTCGCAGCGACGATGGCGGCCACACCTGGAGGGAGATCAGTCGGCCAGGCCCTCCTAGGCACGGAACGGTGCCCGTCCTGCTCCCCCATCCGCAGAACCCTGACGTTGTCCTGGCGTCAGTCTGGCGATCTCTCCAGGTGACCAGTGACGGTGGAGCCACCTGGCGAACGGTCCTCGAGCTTACCCGCCCCGGCCGCTACGTACATGCCTTCGTGGCGACTAGCGCCGTGCTCGTGGCAGTGAGCGACGAATGGGTCTCGGACTTGATGCCGGGCGTCTTGGGTGTCTACACGGCTACGGCTCACGAGGGGCCGTGGACCGCAGTACCCGCACCGCCCGACGCCGCCTCCGGTTGGAGCGTCACGCTGGACCATCAGGGCCAGATCGTTATCGGGACGGAGCGGGGAGTGTGGCTGGTGCGGGAGGGAGTCACACGATCCAGTCCGCCGATGAGCCGTTATTGAATCTTCCGGTCTATTCCAATCGCTGAGCAACCGTCTCATTCTTGGCCGTGCCAACTCGGCCCCAGTGCAAGGCGACGCTCAATCGGCGTCGTGCTAGCCGGTGCGCCGCGGCTGGCCTGGTTCCGGCCGTCTCAACAGTCGGGCCCTCCAAGGAGGATCAGACGATGAGGTCAAGGACGCCGTTACTCGTGGGGTTAACTGCGCTCGCCGCCGCTGTGTTGTCTTCGTGCGACCGAAACGATGTGTACGGGCCGTCGACAAGGGAATCCGCCGTCCCACTCGCTCCCTCTCAGGTCTCGTTCCGAAACATGCCGGGACATCCAGTGGATAGGCCGCCGCGATCGTTGTCAGTCGACGAAATCCAATCGGCGATCCTGAAGCAGGGTGGCTTGGCTTTTGTTGGGCTGAAGGCACCGGAGAGCTCGCGTTCCCCTGCCACGGGGTACCGCGCCGGGTTGAGTGCCGCCGCTGCCGAGAGCGCGCTGAAAGCCGTGGTGGCCACCGGCGCCGAAGTGCTCAACTTCTACGGCGCGTTTGGCATCGCTCTGGTGCGTGTTTCCCTGGACCGCGTGCCACTGCTCGACGCGAGTCCATTTGTGGACTTTGTTGAGGCCGCAGGAACGACCCCAGCGGTCAATTCCCCGGTAGCAGCATTCGCCGTTCCGGCGGGGTCTCCTCAGTCCCGCGTCATTGGCGCGCCTCGTGCGGCCATGGCAGACGTCATCCCGTGGGGTATTTCGCAGGTCAATGCGCCGGCTGCATGGTCCCGCGCCACCGGCAGCGGAGTGAAAGTCATGCTGCTGGGGCAAGGGATCGTCCCGCACTTCGACAATCCGAGCGTCCCGCCAGGGAACTGTGGCGGTCTATTCAACGCGTGCAGTTCGTACTGGCTGGGTGGTACGATGGCGATGGGGAACATGCTTGCGCGGGAGAACGGGCAAGGAGTCATCGGGGTCGCCAAGGGCGTGGCAGCGTCCGATGTCTATGTCTGGAGGATCTTCACGGACGGCGGGAACATCGACATCAACTCCGAAATCTCCGGCTTGTACCAGGCGATCAACTACGGAATCAAGCTGGTCGTAAACGACATCTCCCATGTCACGTTCTATCAATCGGAAGCGGATGCCTTCGCCCAGGCCTGGAACTACGGAGTCATCACCGTATCGGAGATATCGGCTACCGGGAATGGAATCTATCGCGAGGCCATCTATCCCGCTTCCTACTCGAACGTCGTCGGCGTCTCAGGCGTAAAGGACGACGGACAGTTCGCCGCCGGCCCCGTGACCGGGTGTACTGGGGGCCCCGCAGGCTCGGACTTCGGGCCTATGGTCGATGTGGCGGCAGCGTTCTGGTCCTACACGACTTTCGCAAACAACCAAGGGTTCCAATGGTTCGCGGACAGTCGAGCAGACTACGGCTGGTGCTACAACTTCATGGCAGCAGCGCACGCAGCGGGAGTCATCGCCCAGGTGCAAGCCTACCAGCCGTCATGGCCACCGGCACTGATCGTAGGCGCCGTACAGGGAACGGCGTCGAACCACGCGAGCCCGAACGACCAGATTGGCTACGGCATTCCGAACGCCAATGCTGCGTTGGACTACGTGCCCACGACCGTTCTCATTCACGACGGCTTTGCCCCCTCCTTGAACGGCTCCGAGATGGGCGACGTCACCATCTACACCAACGGCGGCGCCGCCTACTCCAACTTGGAGGACGCGAACGGGGTCTACACCGAGTACTCGGTGAGCTTCCAAATCGCGAGCCTGCTGCCGGCCGAGGATGAGGCGCTGTTGCAGGTCACCATCTACCGCAACAACGGCCCGGGGAGTCAGTACTGGACCGAAGTAGCGGAAGAGATATACACGGTGGACGATGTCGGCTACGATTTGTGCCTGAACTTCAACGCCACCTTGCGACAGAACTGGGACATCAAGGTCGTCGTGACCCGGCTCGGCACCACGACCGCGGCCGAAGTGATCTTCTGGTCGGAACTGAATGATCCCTCTGGGGTCGTGTTCCTTCGGGTGGGCTAAGATGCCGCTTGAACTGACGACGATCACCGAGCTGCGGGACCCGAGCGAGGGCTTGTTCGTCGCCGGAGATCTCGCGACGCGACGGGTGGATGCGCCGGTTGTCGCTGGTGGGGGAATCGGGTCAGCGCCGGGCGCTCGTCTTTCAGCGGCTGGACCTGAACCGCTGAGATGGGCGCGCGCCCGGCGTAGCATTGTGCCTGGCTTCTCCGAGGGTGCGCGTGACTCCGACATCGGATGTCGGACACCGGTTACAGCGAGTAGTTGGGCGCCTCCCGCGTCAGCACCACGTCGTGCGGGTGCGACTCGCGCAGTCCCGCCGCCGTGATCTGCATGAACTCGGTGTTGCACCGCAGGTCTTCGATGGTGGGCACGCCGCAGTACCCCATGCCGCTGCGTATCCCGCCGGTCATCTGGAAGAGCACGTCGGCCACGGGGCCACGGTACGGCACCCGACCCTCGATCCCTTCCGGCACCAGTTTCTGGGAGGACAACTCGCCTTCCTGGAAGTAGCGGTCCGCCGAGCCTTCCTGCATGGCGGCGAGCGAGCCCATGCCGCGCACCATCTTGAAGCGGCGGCCTTCCAGCAGGAAGCTCTCACCGGGGCTCTCCTCGGTCCCCCCCAGCATGCTGCCCATCATCACGCTGGACGCGCCGGCGGCCAGAGCTTTCACCGCGTCGCCCGAGTACTTGATGCCGCCGTCCGCGATGACCGGCACCTCGCCCGCTCCTCGGACCGCGTCCACGATGGCGGTGATCTGCGGCACGCCCACGCCGGTCACCACCCGCGTGGTGCAAATGGATCCCGGACCCACGCCGACCTTCACAGCGTCCACACCGCGCTCCACCAGCGCTTTGGCGCCGTCATGGGTCGCCACGTTGCCGCCCACGATCTGGGCTTCGGGGAACGCCTCGCGCAGGGCCGAAATCGTATCCAGCACACCTTCCGAATGGCCGTGGGCCGAGTCCACCACGATGACGTCGCACCCCGCCGCCAGCAGGGCCTGGGCGCGAGCCTTGGTGTCCTTCGCCACGCCCAATGCCGCCGCGACGCGCAGCCGGCCGTGCTGGTCCTTGTTGGCATCCGGATGCTGCCGGCGCTTGAAAATGTCCTTCACCGTGATCAAGCCGCGGAGGATTCCCTTGTCGTCCACCACCGGCAGCTTCTCGATGCGGTGCTTCCCGAGGGTCCGCTCCGCCTCGTCCAGCGTGGTGCCGACCGGCGCGGTGATCAGGTGGTCCTTGGTCATGACCTCGCGGATGGGCCGGTCCAGGCTGCGCTCGAACTGCAGGTCCCGGTTGGTGATGATGCCCACCAGCTTGCCCTTGTCGTCCACGATGGGGACGCCCGAGATCTTGAACCGGGCCATGAGCTGGGAGGCTTCGCGCAGCGGCCGGTCCGGACCCAGGGTGATCGGGTTCAGGATCATCCCGCTTTCGGATCGCTTCACGCGGTCCACCTCGGCCGCTTGCCGGTCAATCGGCATGTTCTTGTGGATGACGCCGATCCCGCCTGCCCGCGCCATGGCCATGGCCATCTCGGCCTCGGTCACGGTGTCCATGGCGGCCGACACCAATGGCACGTTGAGCGGGATGCCCCGGGTGAACCGGCTCCGCACGTCCACGTCGCGCGGGTGGACGCTCGCATGGCGCGGGACCAGCAGGACGTCGTCGAAGGTGAGCGCCGGACCGGCACGCAAGCGACTCATGATGCTCCCCCCAGATACGCGAAAACCCGCCGGCCGACTACGGCCCAGCGGGTCCACCTATCGCGATTCCCTCTTTCCATGGCCGAAGTTAGCCGCTCCGGTCGGGCAGGGTCAAGCCGGGCCCCCGGGCGTCGCGTCCTCCGATTCCTCGGAAGCGGCGTCGCCCTCGCCTTCGTCCGGTGGCGGAGGAGCGGCGGGAGCGGGGGCCGGCGCCGTGCCGCGCTTCAGCTCCTCCACCGCCGCGCGCCCGGCCGCCGCCAGCTTCTCCACCATCCGGCTGGCGGAATCCACTGCGCCCATGGTCCCGCGAATCGCCTGCGCGGGAACCCGCGCGGCGCGCATGGCATCCCCCACGCCCTCGGTGATGCGCTCGACGGGCGTGGGTTGGCGCGCGGTGGTCCCGTATTTCGATTCCAGGAACTCAATGTAGTCGAGCACCTGGTAGCCCTTGTCTTCCGGCAAGCCGTCCAGCTTCCGTTCGATGCGTCTGCGCAGGATCTCGTCCATAGGTCCAGCCTCCTACGGCCGGCGGACCGCCAGGTCCACCAAGTCCACGACCGGGTTTCCCAGATACTGGGATCGGCCGGCCTTGATACGCGCGATGATCACGACCTCCGCGAGCGGCTGCAGCTGCTCGATCCGCGTCATCATGGCCGGTGAGAGGATGATATAGATGAACCCCGATTCCGGGAGCGGCCCCCGCGCCAGCATGTACCGCTGGCCGGCCGGAATCTCGCGGCGCAGCTCGTCCGCCGTCTGGAGGGCGATGTACTGCACCGACCATTGCACCGTCTTCCCCTCGAACTCGGCGGGACGGGCGCGGACTTCGGCGCCGCTCACTCCGGCGAGCACGCCGGGCGACGACGGCTTGAGGTCGCTCTCCCTGATCCATCCTTCAGTCGCAACCCGGACCCACTCGCCCGAGCGCGCCAGCACCCGCACCGGCGTGTCTTCCGCCAGCGATCCGGTGGGCTCGCTGTCCGGGATACGGTGCACGTCGGTCTGACGGGCGGTCACGGCGCGGTCGAGGGCGGCGGACCCGGCGGCTGGGGGGGGTGCGGCGGACGGTGGCGAGGGGGCGTCCGCGGTGG
>DATECF010000030.1:0-6001 GCA_035287045.1 Gemmatimonadales bacterium
CGGACGCCATCGTGGCCCGGGTGGACCTTCACGGCTCCATGTGGCACGCCGGCGGAATCGCGTTGTGCGGATTCGTGCTGGCCGTGCCGGTGGAGTGCACCGACAAGCTCCCCTTCAAGGCGCCCCGGGGCGTGAAGCCGCCCGCCTGCGATCCGCCGAGGTCGCGCATCGTCCTGGTGGACGTGCGGACGCCGGCCGCCCCGCTGGTCTTAGCGCGCCACATCCAGCGTGACGGACGCAAGGCTACGGCGGTGGCGCTGACGCTGGACCCGGCGGGCGGATATCTGCTGGCGGTGTTGCGCGGCGTCACCAAGGCGGAACTGGCCGCCGGGCAGCCCAAGAAACACTACCGGGATCAGCGGATCGAGTTCTACCGCACCGCCGGCGCCGTATGCGGGGAGTTCACCGAGACCGCGGCGTTCATGGTCCCGAAGGCGATGAAGTGGGGAGACTACCAGACGATCAACTTCATTCGTGAGACCGCCGGTCCCGGGAGCGCGGGGGGCCGCCTGTACCTCTGCGGCATGGCGGGGAACACGGTGGACCTGTTCGAGGTGACGCTCTCCGTCGGATCCACCGGCCCCGCCCTGCGGTTTCTCACGTCGCGCGACTTCGCGTTGGACCGCCGCTACGCCGAGTTCAAGGCCGGGGTGGGCGTCTACACCGAGGGCGGAACGCTGGCGCTGTACGCCGTGCCGCAGTGGCGGCGGCTGGACGGGCGGCTGGGTCTCACCGAGTGGGCGGGTTGAGGTCACCATGACGGACATTCATCGGAGACTGACGGAGGTCCTTGGCGGGCCGTACACGCGGGCCTTCGAGCTGGACCTCGGAACCGCTCACCGGTTCATCGTGTTCTCGGACCAGCATAAGGGCGCTGGGGACCAGGCCGACGAGTTCCGGAAGTGCCAGGGAGCGTACGCGGCCGCCCTGCGGTACTACCGGGAGCGGGGGTTCACCCTGATCCTGTTGGGCGACGTCGAGGAGCTGTGGGAGCAGAACTTCGGCGAGGTGGAAAAGGCGTACCGCGAGATCCTCGCGCTCGAGGGGAGCTTTGGAGCGGGCCGCTACCTCCGCGTCTGGGGAAACCACGATGACCAGTGGATGGACGCGAAGGCGGTGAGCAAACGGCTGGCTCCGTACATGCCTCCGGGGGAGGTACTCGAGGGGTTGCGATTCGACGTGCGCCACGGCGGGCGGGGACTGGGCCGGATCTTCCTGGTGCATGGCCACCAGGGGGAATTCGGCTCGGAGCACCTCCGGGGCATCGCGCGCGTGGTGTTGAAGGTGTATCGGATCTGGCAGCGGCTCACGGGCCTCGGCACGACCACGCCGGCCAAGGACGCGTGCCTTCGGGGCGAACACGATCGGACGATGTACCAATGGGCGGCCGGTCAGGATCGCCTGATGTTGATTGCCGGACACACCCACCGGCCGGTGTGGAGCTCCAGGACCCATCTCGAGAAGCTCCAGGACCAGCTCCGAGCGCTCGAGGCGCGGCCAGCCAGTCCCGAGCGGGACCGCCTCATCCGGGAAAAGCAGGACGAGATCGAGAAGCGGCGGGCCCGGATGGGGGATTGCAACGACGTGCCCAAGCCCAGGAAATGCTACTTCAACGCCGGGTGCTGCCGGTACGACGACGGCGACATCACCGGCATGGAGCTGGAGGACGGTGTCCTCCGGCTCCTCAAGTGGTCGGCGACGCCTCCCGGAGGCTCCTCCGCGAGAATGGTGCTGGAAGAAGACCTGGTCGAGGCCATCCTCACGGGATTGGCGGCCGCGACGACCCCGGCCGCGTAGGGGCCTTGGCCTTCCTCGCGGCCACCAGCTGCTCGAACTCCTCCGGCTCCAGGTAGGTCACGTCCACCCAGGCGTGCGCCATCTCGTCCACCGTGCGGTCGCCCCACCCCACCCACTGTTCCGGGTCGGGATTGTTGGGATTGTTCCCGGTGTTGTCGTGCCAGGCGGTGAACGCCAGGACGGTGCCCTTGGGCAGGAGCGGCGCCACGTGGTCGGCGTAGAGGTAATTGACGTGCCAGTTCCACTGGAAGTTGTTGACCAGGCTCAAGAGCTCCTTGCGGCCGTCCGGGTAGATGGCCTCCATGGACATGGCCTTCCCGCGCATGTGCATGTGCGGCTGGAAATTCTCGATCCGTGCCGGCGCGGGGAGCGCGTAGAAGTTCTGGGTGACCGCGATTTCATTCGGCGGGATGTCGAGGTTGGAGCCGCGCGTCACATCGAACATCCGCAGGACGGTTCGATGCCGGGGCACGTAGCCCTGGGGATAGAACCAGATTCCCAGCTCTACCTGGTTGTCCTTTACTTCCTGACCCACCGCATGCATGTGGATCTCCCAGCGGATCCGCGAGCCCGGGAGCATCAGCTTCCCGGCGTCCGGCGGGAAGACTTCACCGACTTTTCCCACCGCCCACTCCATGAACAGGCCCGCCCCACGCTGATGCTCGTGGGCGCTGCTGGCGAGCCCGGTGACGCCGTCCTCGTGCTGCACCAGGAACGTGAGCGCGTGGTGGACGATCCGCCGCCCGTCGGGATACGACGGTTTGATCTCGATGGCGCGGACCCAGCGGGGCTCGGTGAGGCCGGTCTCCACCTCGGGCCGGAACCATTTGTCCTGGGTCACGGCTTTGAGCGTGTACGGTTGGGACCTGACGATCAGGTCCGGTTCGCCGAACTCCGGTCCCAGCTGCCAACGGGCGGGATCGGGGAATGTGGCCGACGGCGGCAGGTCCTTCGTATTGCCCAGGGGGGCCCCCGCGTCCACCCAGCGCACGATGGTGGCGATCTGGTCGTCCGTGAGCCCGCGATCGTTCTTGAACTCCCGGATCCCCACGGTGCGGTCAATGTGCCACGGCGGCATGAGGCGGGCGACGACCTTCTGCTTGATGACCGGCGCCCAGGTCTTGGCATCCTCGTACGTCATGAGCGCCATCCGCCCCACCGAGTTGGGCTGATGGCACACCTGGCACTTCTCCTGGAGAATGGGTGCTACGTGCCTGGCGTAGGTGATGGGATCCCCGGTCTGAGGCGCGGCGAGCGCGGTGGCCGGGACCAGCAGCAGAGTGGCGGCGGCAACCCCTAGCGTCCTAGATCCGGTCATGATCCGCTCCTGGCCTGACGATGACCTTTACGAACCCGTTGGTCCAACAGCACTGGGCGTGTCCCGCGTCGGCCACACCGGAGGCGTCGTTGGCGCGTACCCGCAGGACGTAGAGCCCGGGCTCGCCGAACGTCACCCTCACCGTGACCTTGCCCCCATGGTAATCCACCGAATCGCTGGCCGGGCTGAACCCCACGCTCCCCGGTCCCTGGTGTTTGAAGTAGGTCAGCGTCACCGGCACACCCGGCTTGCCGCCGCTGCCGATGCTGCTCCATGCACGTCCGTCGTCGGCGGCCCAGACGCTCAGAGAGAGGGGTGCGTTCAGCGTCGCGGCAACCGGCCCCGCGGTAACACCCAGCGGTCCGCGCCCCTCCGGACCGTCGTCCTCGAGCTTGAGCGCCGGCGGCGTGTTGCCTCCGGCTTCCCCTTCCAGGGCGTCAATCTCCCAGTCGGGTTGGAGGCTCCCGGGAATGGCGAAGGTCCCGCCGCGGAGCCGGAGCGTCCACACCACCTTCCCGGCCCCGAAATCGGCCGGCACCTTCACCGCGAACACGCCCCAATGGCGGCGCGGCGCAAAGGTCGTGGGCTGCCCCTGGTTCGCGTCCCCCGGCCCGATGAAGTTGTCCGGCCCGATGGGGATCTCGACCACTTCCTGCGTGTTGCGATTGAAATAGCCGAACGAGAGGCTGTACGTACCATCGGCGTTCCGGTACCAGCCCTCGAAGACGGGCGTCACGGTACGCCCAGACGCCGTGGCCGGCGCAAGCGGTATTTGCCCCAGCCCCGGGGCCGGCCGCCATCCGGCCGTCAGCGCCACCGCGAAGCGCAAGACGGAGGGGAGTCTTGGCATCTGGCTGCCTGGAAATCGGTCCACAGACAATAGCACGTCCCCGCCCGGACCCGCCAGGCACCTGCTTGTCCCCTCCACTCAGCGCGGCTACGTTCCATTCGTCCCAACGTCATCGCGAACCTTCCACGGAGGCTCCCATGCGGCCCACGTTGATGCTCTGCCTTGCCCTTTCGTTCACCGCTTGCGCTAGAGGCGGGGAGCGGGCGGGCGAGCAGGCCGCCGCCACGCTGAATCTGGCCGATGTCGCCGGCGCTTGGACGGTCCAGACCATGGCGGAGGGGAGCGACAGCGTCGTCATTACCTACGCGCTGAACGCCACGGCGACGACGGACGGCTGGAATTTCGTGCTCCCGGGCCGTGACCCCGTGCCCATCCACGTCATCCTGGGAGGGGACAGCGTCGTCACGCACGCCGGACCGTTCGAGAGTGCGCTCCGTCCGGGCCTCCAGGTGACGACCGAGAACGTCGCCCGGCTGGTGAATGGCCAGCTGGAGGGTTGGTCCACGGCGCGCTACCGGGGTGCCGCCGGCGCGGACTCCGTGGTGAGACTCCGGCTACGCGGAACGCGGGCGCCGTAGGGCGTACTACACTGGAGTCGTCACCGGAGCCATGGTGAGGAGCCGTGGCCCGCCGGGCTCGATCAGCACCGTGTGCTCGAAGTGGGCCGACAGGGACCCATCCGCCGTCACCACGGTCCACTTGTCGTCCAGCGTGCGGATGTCCGGCCGGCCCATGTTGATCATGGGCTCGATGGCGATAGTCATCCCCTTCATCAACCGTGGCCCCCGCTTGGGCTTGCCGTAGTTGGGCACCTGGGGCTCCTCGTGGAAGGAGCTGCCGATCCCGTGCCCCACCAATTCCCGCACCACGCTGAAGCCGGCCCCTTCCGCCACCGCCTGCACCGCGTGGCCGATGTCCCCCACGTGGTTCCCCAGCACCGCGGCGGCGATGCCAGCGTCCAGCGCCTCCCGGGTCACCCGCAGCAGACGCTGCACCTCGTCGCTCACCTCGCCCACGGGAACGGTGACCGCCGAATCCGCGTGCAGTCCATCCACGCAGACACCGCAGTCCACGCTCACGATATCGCCCGACTCCAGCACCCGGCGGCGCGACGGGATACCGTGCACGATCTCGTCGTTGATGGAGGTGCAGAGCGATTTGGGAAAATCGTACAGGCCCTTGAACGACGGCCGGGCCCCGGGATGGCTGCGGATGAACTCCTCCGCCAGGCCATCGAGGTCTTCGGTGCTCACGCCGGGCCGGACCGCGGACGCCACCGTGGCCAGCGTGTCGGCCACGATGCGGCCGGCCAGGGCCATGGTTTCGACTTCACGCTCCGACTTGATCGTGATCACATCCCCACCTTGGCCTGGACCCGCGCCGCGATCTCGGAAATGGAGCCCACGGCTTCAATATCCACCAGATTACCCCGCGCACGGTAAAAAGCTACCAGCGGCTGGGTTTGTTCCCGGTAGGCCACCAGACGCTGCCGGAAGGCTTCCGGGTTGTCGTCGCTCCGTCCTTCCGCCGCCGCCCTGCCCATGATGCGCTTGAGCAGCTCCTCGTCAGGCACGTCGAAGAAGAGTACCCAGTCCAGCGTGCGACCCCGCGCCTCGAGGAGGCGGTCAACCGCCTGCGCCTGCGCCACCGTACGGGGGAAGCCGTCCATGAGGACGCCACCGGTGGTTTCCGGTTTGGCCAACACCTCCTCCAGCAGCCCCACGATCACGTCATCCGGCACCAGCTGCCCCTGGTCCATATACGACTTGGCCCGCTGTCCCAACGCGGTGCCCTTCCCCGCCGCCTCGCGGAGCAGGTCCCCGGTGGAGACCCGCATCAAGCCCGTCCGCTTGGCGAGCATCTCGCCCTGCGTGCCTTTACCACAGCCCGGTGGTCCCAGCAGGATGATGTTCATGTGGTGGCTTCCGTGGGCGAGGCGGGAGGGGCGTGGATGGCCAGGGGGCCGGTGGGTCCTGGAGGGCGCTTCCGGTGCGGCGTGGTCCCGGCGACGAGGGGGCGGGGGTGGGAGCGGGCGG
>DATECF010000031.1:0-48814 GCA_035287045.1 Gemmatimonadales bacterium
GCCATGCGCGGGAAGTCGACGCGGCGAAGCGGGTGGCCCGGGCCTTGCGCGCACGCGAGCACATCGTGCTCGACGTGGACCTCGCGGCGTTCGGCGGCTCCGCCCTCACGAGCGATATCCCGGTCCCCAAGGGCCGATCCACTGACGAAATGGCCCGAGGGATTCCCGTCACGTACGTCCCGGCGCGGAACACCATCTTCCTGTCGTTCGCGCTGGCCTGGGCCGAGGTGCTCGACGCCTCCGACATCTTCATTGGCGTCAACGCGCTCGATTATAGCGGGTACCCCGATTGCCGGCCGGAATACCTCCAAGCCTACCAGCGGATGGCGGACCTGGCAACGAAGGCCGGCGTGGAGGGCCGGCAGCGCCTTGCCATTCACGCGCCGCTCATCGCGCTGAGCAAAGCACAGATCATCCGGCGCGGGGTGGAGCTGGGCCTGGATTTTGCGCTCACCTGGAGCTGTTACGATCCCAGCCCCGAAGGCCTGGCATGTGGCGAGTGCGACTCCTGCCGCCTGCGACGCAAGGGCTTTGCCGAGGCTGGGGTGGAGGACCCGGCAGGGTACGCGTGCACTGCGCCCTCTGCGGCCCCTGCGGCCCCTGCGGCCCCGAAACCATGACGTACAGCGTCAAGGAGATCTACTACACGCTCCAGGGCGAAGGCGCCCAGACCGGCCGGCCGGCGGTGTTTCTCCGATTCGCGGGGTGCAACCTCTGGACCGGCCGGGAGGAAGACCGCGCGGAAGCGATCTGCCGGTTTTGCGACACGGACTTCTTCGGTACCGATGGGCCCGGCGGCGGCAAGTTCAGGACGGCGGTGGATCTGGCGGCCGCGGTGGCGGAGGCCTGGCCCCGCGCGGCCTCAACCGTCACCGGTCCCCTCGTGGTATGCACCGGTGGGGAGCCCCTGCTCCAACTGGACAAGCCGCTGATCGAGGCACTGCATGGGCGTGGCTTCGAGGTGGCCATCGAGACCAACGGCACGATCAGCGCGCCGGCCGGCATCGACTGGATCTGCGTGTCACCTAAGGCGGGCGCGGAGCTGCGGCAGACGACCGGCCACGAATTGAAACTGGTCTATCCGCAGGCAGGAGCCTCGCCGGAGCAGTTCGCTGGGCTCGATTTCCAGCACTTCTCCCTTCAACCCATGGACGGACCAGATCGCGAGGGGAACACCGAGCTTGCCATCCAGTACTGTCTGGAGCATCCGCGATGGCGGCTGAGCCTCCAGACGCACAAGCTGTTGGGGATTCCGTAGTCGGTGGCGGCGGCGGAGACGAGTACCGGAGCCTGGTGATCCGGTGACGCACGTCGGCCTCGAAATGGGCGCGTGCGTCGTACGGTAGCTGCATGACCGGTGGAGGCGGCAGGTACTTCGCCGCCACGATCACCACGACGGGCACGTCCGGGACCGGCCGCAGGTCACGATGCGCCAGGTCCAGCTCCATCAAACCGCGAAACACCTCGAATTCCGCACGGACGCCGGGCGACGCCCGCTGAAACATGGCGGCGAAGTTCGACTACCAGCCCAACCACGTCGCCGGGATGGTATCCCGCGAAGTAGCGGGCCAGGATACCTCCCCAGGAGTAGCCGACCAGCGCGTATGGCGGTCGCCACGCCATCGCTCGGCTTGCGTCCCGCCGGTCCGCCGCGCAGCTTGGCGGCTACCCTGGCCCGGCCCTCCCGGTACCCTCACTTGAGAGGCTCCCATGATGGTCTCGCTCATTTCGCTATGGCTCCCGATCGTCCTCGGCGCCGTCTTCGTGTTCATCGTGAGCTCGGTGGTGCACATGCTGCTCCCGTACCATTGGAACGACTTCGGTCCGGTGCCCAAACAGGACGACGTGCAGGCCGCCCTCCGCCCCTTCGCCATTCCGCCGGGCGACTACATGCTCCCCAAGCCGGCGACGCCGAAAGACATGAAGTCGCCCGAGTTCCAGGACAAGTGGAACAAGGGCCCCAAGGCCGTCATGACGGTGTTCCCCGCCGGCCCGGCGACCATGGGCAAACAGCTGGTCCAGTGGTTCGTCTACTGCCTGGTTGTGGGACTGTTCGCGGCCTACATCGCGAGCCGTACGCTGGCTCCGGGAACCGAGTACCTGCAGGTCTTCCGCGTCACGGGTAGCGTGGCGTTCGCCGGCTACGGGTTGGCCCTGCTTCAGGCCTCCATCTGGATGGGCCGGCGGTGGAGCACCACGCTCAAGTCGGTGGGCGACGCCTTGGTGTACGGCCTAGTGACCGGCGGGGCGTTCGGCTGGCTCTGGCCGATGTGAGCCAATGCCGTTCCCGTCCCTACGTGCTGGACGACCAGGGCGCCGTGCGGCGGCACATGGTGGTGTTCGTCAACGGACGGCAGATCACACACCGCACGAGGCTCTCCGACCCGGGGGCGTGACGCGAGCGCGGGTGGGTCCCGGAGCGCGCGTCAGGACGCGCGCCATGTAGCCGGATTCCCTACCAGCGCGCGCGGACCGCTAGCGCGCGAAGGGACCCACCCGCGCTCGACACCACCCGTGCTCACCCCATCCGATCTCCCGCGCATCCCCCACGGCTTCAAGGCCGAGCTTGGAGCCATGGTCCGGTTGGCGCTGCCGATGGTGGCGGTGCAGCTGGGACAAATGTTCATGGGCGTGGTGGACACGGTGATGGTAGGGCGGGTCTCCGCCGAGGCCATCGCCGCCGTTGGGCTGGGGAACCTCTATTTCTGGGGCGCGGCGATCTTCGGACTCGGCGTGTTGCTGGCGTTGGACCCCGTGGTGGCGCAGGCCGTGGGGGCCCGCGACGACCTGGCAGTGGCGCGAGGCGTGCAGCGCGGGCTGGTGCTGGCCCTCGCCCTGAGCCTGCTCGCGACGGCCTTCCTGCTGCCGGCGAGGCCGGTATTTGGGCTCCTCCGTCAACCGGAAACCGTCGCCGATATCGCCGGGGCGTACGCGCGCATCACGGCCGTGGGGCTCATGCCCTTCTACGCCTATTCGGCTCTCCGGCAGAGCCTCCAGGCGATGCGCCGGCTGGCTCCCATCGTGGGCGCGATGGTCGCCGCGAATCTGGCCAACGTCGCCCTCAATTACGTGCTCATTTTCGGGAAGCTGGGGTTTCCGCCCATGGGCGCTGTGGGCTCGGCCTGGGCGACCTCGATCAGCCGCTGGCTGATGCTCGGCTTCCTCATGGCCGGCGCATGGCGCGCCCTGCGGCCCCGGCTGGTGCCGTTCCGGCGCGACGCGTTCGCCTGGGCGCCGCTTCGGCGCATGCTGGCCATCGGCGCGCCGGCCGGTGGCCAGTACCAACTGGAGTACGGTGTGTTCGCGGTAGTCGGCGTGATGATGGGATGGCTGGGGACCGTGGAGCTGGCAGGTCATCAGGTGGCGTTGAACATCGCGTCGTTCACGTTCATGGTGCCGCTCGGCGTCTCGGCCGCCGCCGCCGTGCTGGTGGGCCACGCGGTCGGCAGCGGCGACCCGGCGGAAGCGCGCCGGGCGGCCGCAGCGGCACTGACCGGCGGCGTCGGGTTTATGGCCATGAGCGCCGTGGTGATGCTGACCGCCCCACAATTCCTCGCGAGGGTGTACACCACGGACGCCGCCGTGGCCGCCATGGCGGTGAGCCTGATCCCCATCGCGGGGGTGTTTCAGGTGTTCGATGGGACCCAGGTGGTCTCCATCGGCATTCTCCGGGGAACGGCGGACACCCATGCCCCGATGGTGGTGAACCTGCTGGGCTACTGGCTGGTAGGGCTTCCGATCAGCGCCGCGCTCGGGTTCGCGACCGACCTGGGACCGCGGGGTCTCTGGTGGGGGCTTACGGCGGGTCTGGTCCTGGTGGCGCTGGTGCTGGTCTGGCGGGTGCGGTGGCGGCTGCGGGGCGCCCTCGCCCGCGTGGTGATCGACCACGAGGTGGTTCCCATCGCCCCCGGTCCCGCGAGCCCCTAGGGAACGGCTGCACCAGCGGCAACACCTCCCTAGTCCTGTCCGGTTGCCGTCATGAGTTTCTTCGCGGGCCGGCCCTTGGGTATTGCCTTGATCACCTGCGCCACCAGGTCCCATGTGGGGAAGCCCGGGGCGGCACCATCCAGACCCCGGCGCACGATCACCAGATCGTGCGACGGAACCACGATCGCGTACTGTCCCTGCGCGCCGGCCATGGTGTACGCGTCCTGCGGCACGTC
This sequence comes from Gemmatimonadales bacterium, assembly GCA_035287045.1. Classification (GTDB taxonomy): domain Bacteria; phylum Gemmatimonadota; class Gemmatimonadetes; order Gemmatimonadales; family GWC2-71-9; genus JACPAP01. Next base: position 4,164 of record DATECF010000031.1, read on the forward strand.
AGTCCGCGCATCCTGCACCAGCCACCACTGCGCCCCGTAGAAGTTCCCGAATGGCGCCGTGGCGGGGGCCGCCGTGCGAGAGAAGTCCACCCAGATCTCGGGCAGGATTCGCCGGCCATCCCACGTGCCACGGTTCAGGTAGAGGAGCGCCAACCGGGCCAGGTCGCGCGCGTTGGTGTATACCTGGCTGCTTAACACGAAGTTGCCGAACCGGTCCACTCCGGGGACGGTGCTGCGCATACCGATCTTGTCGAACAGCTCCCGCCGCGGGTATTCCAGGTAGGCCAAGTCGTTGCCGATCACGCTCCTGAGCGCCAGCATGCCCAGCAGCGTGTCGAAGTTCTCGTAGTCCCACATGGTGCCGGGCTCGCGCACCAGACCGCGGTCGGCCGCCTGATACGCCGAGTTCCAGCCGCCGAAGTAGGACAGCCCCGAGCCGATGGACCCGCCGTACTGGTTGTCCAGCGGGTACAGTCCGCTGGACATGTTGAGCACGTGGCGCAGGGCGATGCCCCGGCGCGGGTCCGCCACCGGCGTCCGATTGGCCGGGGGCCACGGGTCCAGCGTGACCATGGGCATGCGGGTGCGGTGGCGCATGTGCAGCTCGTTGAGCTCGTCCGGCGGCCAGGCGACGGGTAGCGGATCGTCCAGCTTGAGCATCCCTCGCCCCACCGCGATGCCGATCAGGGTGCCCGCGATGGATTTGGCGGCGGACCAGGTGCGGGTCCGCGTGCGATAGTCCACACCGTCGGCGTACCGCTCGAACACGATGTCGCCCCGATAGACCACCAGGAGGCTCAGCGTCACTTGGCCCGCGTGACCGCCGTGGGCCACACGATCGAACGCCCAGCGTCCCGCGGCCTCGAGCGCGGGCCGGCTCACGCCCGGAGGCAGGGGCTTCTCCGGCACCAGGTCACCGTTAGGCCACGCGATGGCGTCGGGGTTGCCGGACAACGGTGGCGTCCGCAGGGCAGGCAGCTGGTCGATGTCATCGAAGGTCTGGTTCGGGGCCATGACCACGCAACCGAGCCCTGGACGCATCGCTGCCCGCATCACGGGGACGTCGCGTTCCGCTCCCACGGCGACGGTCTGCCGGGCCCGGTCAATCGCCACGCGGTCAGGAGGCAACGGCTCGCCGCCCGCGGCCCTGAGCTCGCCGGCGTAGATCTGCTCCAGCGTGCGGTTGGAGACGAACAGGCCGTTGCAGGTGTGGAGCGCCTGCGCCCCTCGGTCGGTGAGGGCTTCGGTGAATTCGTGATAGTCGAAACGATCCTGGGCGGGCAGCCGAGTCGCGGACGTGGCGAGGACCAAGGCGGCGGCCAGACCGCGGGTGAACCTGGGCATCGGAGTGCTCCAGTCAGAGGGTTGCGCGACGTATTCTACGCCCTGCCGGAGCCGCGTCCACCCGGTCCCCTTCCCTACGCCTCATGGCCGCGCCACCTTCGCACCTACCCTCAATTCGCTCGACAACCGGAGGCCCTCATGCGTCGCCTGTGCTCGGTGCTTGCTCTCTTCGTGACCGTCGCTCCTTCCGCGGCCGCTCAGCAAACGATCGCCGACTACACGCGCGGCCTGGAGGAGCGCGACGGCTTCTTCCCGCTCTACTGGGATGCCGCCAAGGGCCGCCTGCTGCTCGCGGTCCGGCCCAACGAAGAGTTCTTGTATCTCCCCTCGCTGGCAACCGGCATCGGCAGCGAGCCGCTGGGTCTGGACCGCGGGCTCATTGGCCAGAGCCTGCTGGCGCAGTTCACCCGCGTGGGGCCGCGGGTGCAGCTGGTCATCAAGAACACCGGCTTCCGCGCCGCCGGGACAGACAATGCCGCGCTGGTGCGCTCGGTGGAAGAATCCTTCCCCACATCCACGCTGGCGGCGTTCGAGGTGCTCGCCGAGGAGCAGGGCCGGGTGTTGGTGGACGCGACCCAGCATTTCCTGAGCGACCTTATGGACGTCCGCGCCACGCTGCGGCGGGAGAACGCGGGGACGTATCAGCTGGATCGCGACCGGAGCAGCATCTACCTCGCGCGCACCAGGTCGTTCCCGGAAAACACCGAGATCGAGGCGAGCCTCACCTTCCTGAGCGACGCGCCGGGCGCCGCGATGCGCCAGCACGCGCCCGACGCCCGGGCCGTCACCGTGCGCCAGCACCATTCCCTGGTCCGGCTCCCGGGGCCGGGGTACACGCCGCGACGATTCCATACTCGCGCAGGGGTGAGCGGGGTGTCCTTCTATGATTTCTCCAAGGGATATGAGGAGCCGTACCAGAGCGGCTACCTCCGCCGCCACCGGCTGGTGAAACGGAATCCCAGCGCGGCGGTGAGCGATCCGGTGGAGCCGATCGTCTACTACCTCGATCCCGGCATCCAGGAGCCGTACCGCACCGCGTTCAAACAGGGACTGGCCTGGTGGACGCTCACCTTCCAGGCCGCGGGGTTCAGCAACGCCTTCCGCGTGGAAGACATGCCGCCGGACATGGACCCCATGGATGCGCGGTATCACGTGATCCAGTGGATGCACCGGAGCGATATCGGTTCATCGGTCGGTCCCAGCTTCGTGGACCCGCGGACCGGGGAGATCATCAAGGCCGCGGTGCGCATGGATTCCTACCGCTCGCTGAGCAACTACGACCTGCTGGCCGGCACGCAATCGGAGGGTGGCGGCGCCGAGCTGGAGGAGCTGGGCGACTGGCTCGGCACCCTGGCGCCCCAGGCGGCCATCGACCAAGCCATCATCGCCCGCCGGCGCCAGCACGCGGCGCACGAGGTCGGTCACACGCTCGGCCTCCCCCACAACTTCGCGGCCAGCAAGTACGACCGGGCCTCGGTCATGGACTATCCGGCGCCGCTCATCCGCCTGGTGAACGGTCGGCTGGACTTGAGCCAGGCGTATGCCACCGGGACCGGGGTGTGGGACACCCTCGCCATCCGATACGCCTACACCCAGTTCCCGCAGGGCCAGGAGGAGACCGGCCTGGCGGCGATCGTGGCCGAGATGTTCGCGAAGAACGCGGAATTCATGACCAATCCGGACAACGGCGCGGCCGGCGCCTACCCGGAAGCCTCGCACTGGGACAACGGGACCGATGCCGTGGCCGATCTGACCCGGGTGATGGATGTCCGCCGGCACCTGCTGGAGCGCTTCGACGAGCGGGCCATTCTGCCCGGGGTGCCACTGTACCTCCTCAACCGCCGGTTTGGGTTCGTGTACCTCTATCACCGCTGGGCGCTGGAGGCGGCCACCAAGGCGATTGGCGGCATGGAATTCCACTATGCCAGTCGGGGAGACCCCACGCCGCCCACCACCATCATTGACGGCGCGCGGCAACGGAGGGCGTTGGAGCTGGTGCTTCGCGCGGTGTCGCCAGAGGAGCTTGCCATCCCCGAGCCGCTGCTGCGAACGCTGGCCCCGCGGCCCTTTGGCTACCCGCCCGACCGTTGGGCCTTCGAGTCGGAGGCGGGACCGGCGTTCGATCAGGTCGGCGCGGCGCGGTCCTTCTCATCCCACGCGGTGCGGAACCTCCTCCACCCACAGCGCGCCGCCCGGCTGGTGGCGTTCGCGGCCCGGGACCCGTCGCTCCCCACGTTGGAGGATGTGATCGACGGGCTGGTGGATCGCACCTGGGCGCCCGTGTCCGACGGACCGGAGGGCACCACAGGGCGAGCGGTGCAGCGCGTCGTAGTGGACGAGCTGATTCGGCTCGCGGCCAACGCACACGCGACACCCGAGGCCCGCGCCGGCGCTGAGTGGGGCCTCCGGCGGATCGCAGCTCGCCTGCAAGGTCGGCAAGCCGCCGCTGGCCCGGGTGAGGCGCACCGGGCGCTGGCGGCGGCGGACATCGAGCGCTTCCTGGAACGGCGGGCGCTGCCGACCTCGCTCTACGAGCCGCTTCCGGTGCCGCCCAACATGCCCCTGACTCCGATGGGGGCGGGACTGAACGGCAGAGACCCGTGAACCGGTCGGCGCGTCTTTTCGCTCCATGGCCGCGCACAATTGCTGGCGGTCCCTGGAAGCACTAGCTTCACATTGGGCGGCAACCTCAGATGGAGCGCCCCCCAGTGGCGATTACACCCAGACTGTCCCGGAGGCTCAACCAGGTATTAGGTGAGGAGGCCGAGGATCTGGTGACCTGGATGGACCGCATCGATACCCAGCGCGCGGAATGGCGCGAGGCCATGCGCGCCGATTTCGCCGAAAGTCGGCAGCACACCGATGCCGCCATCGCCGGGCTTCGCCAGGAGATGGCCGGGCTCCGCCAGGAGATGCTGGTCGGTTTCGCGACGCTGCGGCAGGAGATGGCCCTGATGGAGGCGCGGTTTGAGCGGCGCTTCAGTGATCTCATCAAGTGGTCGTTTGTGTTTTGGGTGGGCGCGGTGGCGGCTATCGCCATGCTCGCCGGCGCGCTGGGCTGAGCGCACCAAGCAATGGACGGCGGCAACCGCCGCTTTCAGAACGCCTGACCCTCACATCACTCAGGCTGCGAGGCACAACATGAAGACCCTGGCTCTCATCACGGGCGCGCTCATCGCGCTGCCCGCCAGCAGGCCCGCTGCCCAGGCACCTCAGATTGACGCCGACGACATCGGCGGCGTGGTGACCGGCGCTGGCAGCCCGCAGGCTGGCGTCTGGGTCATCGCCGAAACCACCAACCTGCCCACCAGGTTCGCGCGGATCGTCGTGACCGATGATCGGGGTCGGTACGTCCTGCCGGACCTCCCGAGAGCGAACTACAGTGTGTGGGTGCGCGGGTATGGGTTGGTGGATTCGCCCAAGGCCCAGGCGACGCCGGGCAAGATCCTGAACCTCGTCGCGGTGCCCGCGCCCAATCTACGCGCCGCCGCCCAGTATTATCCCGCGGGCTATTGGTACTCATTGCTCCGCGCCCCGGAGAAGAATGCCTTCCCTGGCACCGGTCCCGAGGGCAACGGGATCTCGCCCAACATCAACACCCAGGCCGATTGGCTCCGGCGCATCAAGTCCGGCGGTTGCACCGCTTGTCACCAGCTCGGCACCCAGGGGACGCGCGACGTGCCGCCCGCCTTGGGGCATTTCGAGTCCTCGGTGGCGGCGTGGGAGCGGCGCATCCAATCCGGGCAGGCTGGAGCGTCCATGCTCGCCGGCGTCAACGCCATCGGCCGGGAACGCTCGCTCGCCGTCTTCGCCGACTGGACCGACAGGATCGCCGCCGGCGAGGTCCCGCCCACGCCGCCGCGGCCCCAGGGCACGGAGCGGAACGTGGTGATCACCGTCTGGGACTGGGCCGATCCCAAGGCCTACCTGCACGACCTGGTCTCGACCGACCGTCGAAACCCCACCGTGAACGCCAACGGCCCCCTCTACGGCGTGCTCGAGGCGAGCGCCGACTACATGCCCGTGCTCGATCCCGTGCGCCATGCCACGCGCAAGGTCACGCTTACGGTCAGGGACCCAAACACTCGGCCGGCCTCGGGGCCCGCCATGCCGCACCCGTCGCCGTACTGGGGCGATGAGGCGATCTGGACCAGCCGGGCGAACGCGCACAACCCCATGGTCGATCACCTGGGTCGCGTGTGGATCACCGCCGCCGTGCGGCCGCCCGAGAACCCGGACTTCTGCAAGGCAGGGTCGAGCCATCCATCGGCCCGGGTGTTCCCCACGAACCGCGCCGGCCGCCACCTCGCACTGTACGACCCCAGGACCGACCAGCTCACACACATCAGCACCTGCTTCAGCACCCACCACCTGATGTTCGCCGAGGACGCCGACCACACGCTGTGGACCAGCGGCGGCGGGCAGGTGGTCGGCTGGTTGAACACCCGGATGTTCGACGAGACCGGGGACGAGGTGAAATCGCAGGGCTGGACCGCGCTGGTGCTGGACGTCAACGGCAACGGCAAGCGGGACGCGTATGTGGAACCGAACGATCCCGTGGATCCGAGGAAAGACAAGCGGATCACCACCGGCCTGTACGCGGTGGCTCCAGCGCCGGACGGCTCGATCTGGGGCACGTCCCTCGGGTTCCCGGGCGCCATCATCCGCCTCACCCCGGGCTCCAATCCGTCGGCCACCGCGCTCACCGAAGTGTTCCAGCCACCGCTGGACGCGCAGGGCGTGCCGCTGGAAGGATATTCACCGCGCGGCGGCGATGTGGACCGGAACGGCGTGTACTGGGCCGCGATGGCCAGTGGCCACCTGGCCAGCTTCGATCGGCGCAAGTGCAAGGGACCGCTCAACGGCCCCACGGCCCTGGGACAGCACTGCCCCGAGGGCTGGACCTTTTATCCGGAGCCGGTGCCGCAGATGCAGGGCGTCGCGGAATCCGGCAGCGCCGAAGCCAGCTATTACACCTGGGTGGATCAGTTCAACACGCTCGGCCTGGGACGCAATGTCCCGATCAACACCGGCAACGCCGCCGAGGGTCTGCTGGTGTGGAAGGACGACAGGTGGATCGTCCTTCGGGTGCCGTATCCCCTGGGCTTTTACACCAAGTGGCTGGACGGCCGGATTGACGATGCCGATGCCGGCTGGAAGGGCCGCGGACTCTGGGCCACCGTGAGCACGCGGGCGCCGTTTCATATGGAAGGCGGCAGGGGCACCACCAGCAAGGTGGTGAAGTTCCAGCTCCGGCCGGACCCACTCGCGAAGTAGGCTAAACCCAAGTCAACCACTACGGGAGGCAGACATGAGAGTGCACACGGCGTTGGCGCTGGTCCTGGTGAGCACACCCGCCGCCGGGCTGGCGCAGGAAATGCGCATGGCGCACGGTCCCGACGGTAGCGTTGCGTCGGTCCGGCAGCTGTACGACATGACCAAGGGCTGGCTGATTCGGTCAGCGGAGAACATGCCGGAGACCGAGTACGCGTTTCAGCCCACGCCTGAGGTTCGCTCGTTCGGACAGCTCATCGGGCACGTGGCGAACGCCAACTACCTGTTCTGCTCCACGGTGAAGGCCGAGAAGAACCCCAGCACCGCCGACTTCGAGAAGACCACATCCAAGGCGGATCTGGTCAAGGCAATCAAGGACGCGTTCGGGTATTGCGACGGCGCGTATCAGATGTCGGACACGAAGGCCAACACGGAGCAAGTGACGTTCTTCGGAAGCATGACGGGAAGCCGGTTGTGGGCGCTGATGTTCAACGTGGCGCATAACAGCGAGCACTACGGCAACCTGGTCACCTACTTCCGTCTCAAGGGCATGGTGCCGCCGTCGAGCCAGGGCGGGATGTGAGACGGTAGGAAGACGGGCAGCGACGGCCGGGGACGGACCAGGACCGACCCTCCGGCCGTCTCTGCCCATCTCTGTCCGTCCCTGTCCGTCCCCGACCGTGCCCGATGGAAAACCCCTCAATCGCCGCCCTGTTCGATGAAATGGCCGACCTGCTCGAGCTGGACGGCGCGCTGGTGTTTCGAGTCCGGGCGTATCGCAACGCCGCGCGGGTGATCCGGGACGCCGCGAGTCCCCTGCGGGAGCTGGTGGAGAGCGATCCCAAGCGGCTCACCGAGCTGCCGGGGATTGGGAAGGACCTCTCGGGAAAGATCCAGGAAACCCTTACGGCCGGCGATTTCGCGGATCATCGGGAGCTGCGCGCCAAGTTCCCGCCCCACCTGCTGGACCTGCTGCGGATCCAGGGCCTGGGCCCCAAGCGGGTCAAGCAGCTCTACGACGAGTTGCACATTGCTTCACCGGACCATCTCCGAGAAGCGATCGAACAAGGCCGGCTGGCGGAGCTCCGCGGCTTCGGCAAGAAGTCGGTGGAGAAGCTCCGGGAGCAGCTGGAGAAGGCCGGGACCACCACCGCGCGGCGGTTTCTCCTGGCCGACGCCGAGCAGTGGGTGACGGCCCTGCTCCGCCACCTGGGCGCCGGCCGCCAGTTCGCCGCCCTCGAAGCCGCTGGGAGTTTTCGGCGCCGCCGGGACACGGTGGGCGACCTGGATTTCCTGGTCGCCGCCGCAGACCCAGAAAGCGCCGACCACGCCGTCCAACGATTGGTACAGTACCCCGAGGTCGAGGAGGTGCTCGCCCAGGGCGAAACCAAGGCTTCGGTTCGCCTCCGTGGCGGACCGCAGGTGGACCTGCGAGTGGTGCCGCCGGAAGCGTACGGCGCGGCGCTGATGTACTTCACGGGGAGCAAACAGCACAACATCGACCTGAGAAGAATCGCGCAGGGCAACGACCTCAAGCTCAGCGAGTACGGTCTGTTCCGCGGCGACGACCGGGTGGCCGGCGCCACGGAAGCAGAGGTCTACGCGGCGCTCGGTCTGGACTGGATACCGCCGGAGCTTCGGGAAGCGCGGGGCGAGATCGAGCTGGCCGCGCGCCACACGCTGCCGGACCTCGTGACCCTCGACCAGATCCAGGGTGAGCTGCACGCCCATACCACCGACACCGACGGCAAGGCATCTCTCGAAGAAATGGTGGAAGGAGCGCGGAAGCTGGGCTACCAGTACCTCGCCATCACCGATCACTCCAAGCGCGTCAGCATGGCGCTGGGCCTGGACGAGAAACGCCTGCGCGACCAATGGGCCCGCATTGACGAGCTGAATAGCCGGCTCGAGGGCTTTACGGTGTTGAAGAGCATCGAGCTGGACATCCTGGATGACGGTGAGCTGGACTTGCCGGACGACGTGCTGGTCGACGCCGACTATGTGGTGGCCTCACTGCATTACGGGGCGAGCAAGCGCGAAGCGGACAACACGACGCGGCTCGTGGCGGCGGCGCGGCATCCGCAGGTGGACGCCATCGGGCACCCGACGGGACAACTTCTCAACCGGCGCGATCCCTACCCTCTCGACTTCGACGCGCTGATCGCGGCGTGCGTGGATACCGGGTGCCTGTTGGAGCTGAACGGGAGTCCGGAACGGATGGACCTGCCCGATCACCTGGCGGCCGCAGCGGCCGCCCGGGGAGTGCGGTTCGTCTGCTCCACCGATGCGCACGCGGTCTCCCATCTGGAGGCCATGCGCTACGCGGTGAGCATCGCGCGAAGGGCGGGGTTAACCAAACAAGACGTGGTGAACGCCGGGTCGTCTACGCAGGTCCGGCAGGCCCTCAAGCGCGGCAAGACAACGGCGTAAGGGGTGAGGGTAAGGGGGCCCCCTCACCCCTTACCGCTCACGCAGTCTCCTGGCCCCGCCTTTCACCGCCTCTCGACGAACGTCTCCGCAATCCGCAGCGGCAAGTCCCGGTACCCCGCACCACTCACGTTCGCGACGATCGCCAGCACCACCCGCGACTCGGGGTGAATGAGGAGCAACGAGTTGCCGCCTACCGATCCGCCGCTGTGCGAGACCAGCCAATGCCCTGACGCATCGGTGCGTGTGGCCCAGCCGATGCCGTAGCCGGTTTCTTCTCCCGAGCGGAGGCGTTGCGAGGTCCACCACAACCGCACCGTCTCCGGTTTCAGCAACCCGCCCTCGAGGTGCGCGAACGCGAACCGTAGCAGGTCTTCCGGGGTGGACAGGAACCCGCCCCCGGCCCACTTGTAGCTGTTGTCCACCGCGGGGGCATTGGTCACCCGGCCGTCGTCCTGAATCTCGTAGAAGCCGGTCCGGTTGGGGATCACGCTGTCCACAAAATCCGCCACCGTGCTCCGCATCGCCAACCGGTCGAACACCTGGCGGCCCATGTAGGTGAGAAAGTCCTCACCCGCGGTCGCTTCCACCACGGCGCTGAGCAGGTTCCAGCCGTAGCTGGAATACGAGTACTTGGTCCCCGGCTCGAACAGCAGCGTGTCGTCATCGAAGATGTCCAGCCCAGCCGACACCGTGGGGAAGCGCCGGTACATGAGGACCTCGTCGCCGCGGTAGTGCCGAACGCCTGCGACGTGGCCGGCCACCTGCCGCACCGTGATCGGCCAGCGCTTGGTGGGGAACGAGGGCACGTAGCGCTGGACCGGCGCATCGAGATCCAGACGCCCGCGCTCGTAGAGCTGGCCGAGCGCAACCGCGGTCAGCGACTTGGAGATGCTGCCGATGCGGAACCGCGTGGCCGGTGTCACCGGGACCCGGTGCTCGAGATCGGCGAACCCGAAGCCTTCGGACCACACGACCTGCCCCCCGATCCCGACGGCCACCGACACACCCGGAATGTGCCGGGTCTCCCGGAATGCGGCCACCAACCCGCGCGCGCTGTCAATGGTGACGCGACGCTCGGGCGCGGCGATCTGGGCCCGCGCCGACGCCAGCGGCATCACCGTCACCAGCACCCCTGCCAGCAGGAGCGGTCTCATGGCTGACTCCTTTCTGTGCCGTCCCCGTTGCCGGTCGTGCCGGCCGGCCGGCGGTTGGTCGCCGGCGTGATCACCACGCCCGGCAGCGCCCACGTGGGCTTGCCGCCGTCCACCACCACCTGCCCATTGATCAGCACGTAGTCCACGCCCTCCGAATACTGATGCGGCTCGAAGAACGTGGACCGGTCGCGGATGGTCTCCAGGTCGAGCACTACGACGTCTGCGTAGAACCCCTCCTGAATCAGGCCCCGCTCGCGAAGACCCAGGATCCGGGCCGGAAGGGACGTGGACGACCGGATGGCATCTTCCACGGCGATCACCTGCCGATCCAGGGCGTATCGTCGCAGCTTCCGTGGAAACGTCCCGTACACGCGGGGGTGGGTAAACCCATCTTCGGGCATGGAGATCCAGCCGTCGGTGGCCGTCGCCACCCAGGGCTGCGCCGCGTACGGCTCGATGTCGTACTCGGAAAGCGACAGACCGCGCACCAGGGCGCCGCCCCGACGATCGGCGAACCCGTCGAACTGCATCTGGATGGCCATTTCCACCGGGGGCACGTTTCGCGCTGCGGCGAGCTGGCTCAACATCTTGCCCACCGCCGCCGAGTCCCGGTGCTCCAGAATCAAGATGTTCTCCGCGCCTCCGCGCCGGCGGATTTCGTGCGCGATGTCGGTACGGACCTTCCGCGCGATCGCGGAGTCGGCCAGCGCGGCGCGCAGCAGTTGGGCGAAGTCTCGCTGCCGCCCCTGCGCCCGCTGCGGCCCCTCCGGCCCCTCGAACACCCAGTCCGGAATCAACACCGTGGATCCGTCCGATCCGCTGGTGTTGTACGGATACTGATCCGCCCACACCGACACGCCCCTTCGGCGGGCCTCTTCGATCAGGCGGATGGCGGCCGCGCTCGAGCCCCAGTAGTGGGCACCCTTCGCCTTGATGTGCGTGGCGACCACGGTCGCCCCGGTGCGCTCGCCGATCTCGATGGTCTCCGCGACGGCGTCCAGCAGGGTGGGCGGCCCTGGCGGATCCTGGCTGGGCCAGTACCACATGGGGTCCGACCCCTCGCTCCGCTCGTGCGAGATATAGACCCCGCCAAAGGGCACGATCTCCCGCGCCAGGGCCACCACTTCCGCCGTGGTGCTCCAGCGCCCCGGCACATACTCCAGGCCTGCCGACAGGCCCCAGGCCCCCTCGGTCATGCCCTGCCGGACCAGCGCGCGCATCCGATCCACCTCGTCCGTCCGGGCGGCCCGGCGGAAATCGTTCTCCATGACCCGTTGCCGCACCGTGCCGTGTCCCACCAGGAGAATCGCGTTGGGACCGATTTTCAGTCGCTCGATGTCCGCCTTTTGCTGCGCAATGGGCCAGGGCGAGCGCCCGTCATGGTTCACCACCACGGTGGTGATACCCTGCGTCACCAGGTTGGGCGCCGCGCGCCGGCGGCTGCTGTCCGCGCGCAAGCCGCTCATGCTGCGGCCGCCGTCGTCCGCGTGGGAGTGGAGGTCAATGAAGCCCGGAGCGACGACCTTGCCCCGGGCGTCGATCACGCGCCTGGCCGTGGCACCCTCCAGCCGCCCCACGACGACGATGCGATCCCCCCGAATGCCCACGTCGCCGTACACCCAGGGATTGCCGCTGCCGTCCTGGATCCTGCCGCCGCGGATGAGGACGTCGAACTGTTGTGCGGGAACCGGCTCGGGAAGGACCACCAGGGCCGCGACGGTCAGCACGCTCAGGAAGCGGGCCACTCGTGCTTGCATGGGGACCTCGGGGAGAAAAAGGACCGCTACAAACTCGCAACGTACGACGTCAGTTACAACCCGACCCAATACGCGACTTTCACGGCCAACACGTTGGTCCCTGGCGCCGTGAACGTGTCGAGAAATCCGCGCCCGAAATCTACGGTTCCGATCGACACGCGGTCCTCCCGGTTCTGCTGCCACACCAGGAACAGCGTCGAGCCCGGTAGGAACTCCCACCGCAGCACGGCGTTGGTGCGAAGCGAGACCACGCGGAAGTCCGGCTCGGAAAACGTGAAATCACCGAGGCCGTCCCGGTCCACGTCCACCGAGACCTCGGTGTCCCCGCCCGGCCGAGTCAGCCGGTCGGCCTCCAGAGGATCGAAGCGGTCGGCGTAGGCCCGGGCCTTGGGGTCGGCCACCAGACGCAACGCGGAGTACCGGCCCGCCGATACAAATGGCTGGGCATACAGCTCGACCGACATGCGCGGCGTGAGCGCCAGATCCACGCGGAACGTCAGTGACCCTTCCCGGCGGTCCACGTGGCCGAACAGGCGGTACACCGAATCCGGCAGCTCGCCGGTGGCGACGAACTGGCGGTCGTCCGCCTCGCGCGAGACGCGGCCCTCCAGGCTCACCGCCATGGGTCCGGGCGGACGGAACCGGAGGCCTCCCTGCAGGCTGGTGCGGGTGACCCCGGTGACATCCTCCACCTGGTACGAGCCGCCGAGGTTCCCCCACACCGATCGCCGGAAGTCGGAGCGCACATTCCCGCCGATGCGCCACGAGCCGGGCTCGGCGAAGGCCGCGCCGCCCCGCAGGAGGTTAGTCGCCAGGCTCGCCAGGGTGCGTTCCCCGTTGAGGTTGAGCCCCCAGTAGTTGGCGAATTCGGTATTCAGGCGGCCGGACACCTGAGTTTCCCCCCGCTCCCCTCCGTAGGAATAGGCCACCTGGCCGCTGGTCTCCAGCTCGAAGCGCCGGAATACGCGACCCGGCCGAAGCCAGCGAAGGTTGGTTTCGCCGCGGAAGGAATGTTCGTCGGCTCGGCGCATGAAGCCCATGTCGTTCGCCTCAAAGCCCGGACTACGGGTCTGGTACCGCAGATCCCAGGTCCAGAAGCCAAGGGCCTTGGCGATGCGGGCGTATCCAGCGAACCCTTCGAGCGACGTGCGGGACGAGTCTAGCAGGGCGTAGGCGTTGTCCGGGCGTTGGAAGTAATGCGCCGAGTTCCGCTGCGTCTCGGTCATCGCCTCGGGCGAGCCCTCGACGCGGGATCCCATCAACCCCGCGACCACGTCGAAGCGATCTCGGCCGAACCGCCACCGCAGGTCGGTGCCCCCGGTGAAGGCTCGGGCCCGCAGCGCCCGAAACGCGGGCGTCCCGGAGTCCACCGAGAACCCCATGACGCACTGGCGTGCCACCAGGGCGCCGTCGGAGCACGGTTGGACCAGGAGACGGCGGGTGGGACCTTCCAGGTGGCGCACGACCGACGTGGCGATCGCGCCGAACGCCAGGCGACCTCCCCTGGCGTTTCGCTGGAGCCGGAGCACCGAGTAACTGGTCAGCGGCTCGACGGGCGCGGCACTCCGGGACCCGAGGGAATCCACCCGTACGGCCTCCTCGCGCGCCGTCACCGCCTGCATCAGGCCCAGCCCCCACCCACCCGGCAGTTGTCCCGTCACCTTCCCTGCCCCCAGGATGGTCGTCTGCTGCACCCGATCCACGTACTCGCCGTCGCCCGCGTCCGGTGAGACTTGCGGGCTCCGCCCAATGCGGCGGGTGTAGACCAATCCCTCGCCGAATCCCCCGAAACCGCCACCCCCCCCTCCACCTGGCCCACCTCCCCCACCACCCATGTCACCGCCCCGCGCCACGCCCGGCGCCTCCAGCTGGAAGCGAAACAGGTTCCCCCCTTCCACGAAGAACGGACGCTTCTCCGGAAAGAAGGACTCGAAGGCCGAGAGATTCACGACCGCAGGGTCCGCCTCCACCTGCCCAAAGTCGGGGTTGGCGGTGAGGTCGAGTGTGAGCCCGCTGGTGAGACCCAGCTTGAGATCGGTCCCGCCGCGCAACGTACTCCGGCGGCCGGTCGCGAACGGGTTGCCGTCCTCGACCGGTTCGAAGCTCGCGCTGCCCGCCGTATACGGTAGCAGCTCCAGCCGGCGTGGACGCCGCAGCCCCACCAGCCCCACGAGCCGGCCGAAGTGGGACACCTCGCCGACCTGGTCGCGGGGAAAGAAGGGCCAGCTGTTTTCCTCGCGTCTGCGCACCAGGGACCGTCGCACGCGAAGTCCGAAGACCAGGGAGTCTCCGGGCGGATACCGGAGTTGGGAAAATGGAATGCGCAACTCGACGACCCACCCCAGCGAGTCCACTCGCGTGGCCCACTGGTACACCGGATCCCAGGACTCGTCCCGGCCACCGCCATCGTCGTAGATGAACACGTCGCGCCGCGCACCGGACGGGTTGAAGCTGAACTCGAAGGCGCTGCGGCGGTCGTAGTACGAGTCAATGAACAGGTTGAAGTAATCGGAAATGATCCGCTGGTCCCGCCGCACCAGGCGACCCACGATGCGATCGGGCGCGCTGTCGAAGCCGCGGAATCCCACATACAGGGCCTCGTCCGAATACACGAAGCGGACCTCGGTGGACTCGCTGGGCGTGGCACCTTCCACCGGCTCACGCTGGGTGAGCTGCGTGAGCGCCGGCGCCTCGGTCCAGGCGGGATCTTGGAGCCGGCCGTCAATCACCGGCAGGTCACGTTCGACGCGCACGGCGCGCGCCTCCTGGCCGGCCGCCGGGTTCCCGAAGACCGTCCCCGTCACCCCGGCCCACAGTGCCAGCCCGAACCGCAGCCGCCCACGCCGCGCCGGTCGGCGGATCATTGCGTCACCCGTTGGCACCACCGTCTCGAGTTTGTGGGGCCCTCTGAGGGGGGGCCGCCCGCCGTAAGCTAGCGGACGCAAGTCTAAACGGTACTGTGCATTAGGCGGAACCTCGTTGACCCGTGGGCGACCGCCACCATGAAGGGACTCCACCACCCGACACCCCCCAACGGTGGTTGCCCTTGTGGGTATCACGTTTATTATAGGGAGTGCCCGGGGTCCTTCCCCCCACGTGGAGACTGGCAGGTGTTTGGTACCGGCAGCATCCTCCCGCGCGTCGCGGGTGCGCTCGCGTTCTCGCTTTCCCTCGCAACCCCGAGGCCGATTCGGGCCCAGGATCAGCCAGGTCAGCAGCAGGCCGCGACCGCGGTCGTCGCCGGCATCGTGACCGCCGCTCAAACCGGCGAACCCCTGATGGGCATTCAGGTAGTGATCCGCGGCTCGCGGCAGTGGGCCATCACCAACCAGGATGGCGCGTTTCGGCTGGCCGGTCTCACGCCGGGCGAACTGGTGCTGGAGTTCCGCCACCCCAACCGCGCCCCCATCGTCCACAACCTCACCCTCGAGGCGGGCCACACCACGGAACTGGCGGTGCGGGTGGACACCCGCACCGTGGCGCTGCCCGAGGTGGTGATCGAGGGAAGGGAACGGGAGCCGGCTGCCAAGATGCACGAGTTCAACGCCCGCAAGGCGGCGGGCCACGGTGGCTATTTCGTCACCCGCAAGGACATCGAAGAGCGGCAGCCGCGGGTGATGAGCGACATGCTGCGCCGGGTGCCGGGGCTCCGGGTGGACTGCGACTTCGGCACCTGCCGGGTGACGTCGTTCAGCGAAACGCGCCGGATCATGGGCGCCTGCCCCATCCAGTATTTCCTGGACGGCATCCCCTACCTGGGCGACCTGGACGAAATGACCCCGGATCAGATCGAAGGCATCGAGGTCTATCGTGGGTCGTCGAGCATACCACCCCAGTTCAACACCGGGACCTCCATGTGTGGCGTCATCTCGATTTGGTCCCGCGTGCCGGGTTGAGATGACCGAGAACCGATAACCGAGCCACACGCTCCCCACATGACCTTTGTCCCCTTCGAGCTCGAGCGCTGGCAAAGCGCGTGGGAGAACCGCGTCCGGATCAACCTGTCCGAGAGCGGCGTCCACCCGCTATCGATTGACGAGCTGCTGGCGCTTTCGGGAGGCGACGACCAGGCGCTCGGGCGTTTACCACTGGGGTATAGCCAATCCAACGGCACCGACGCACTGCGCGCCGCCATCGCCGCCCTGTACCCGGGCGCCACCGAAGACCAGGTGTTGGTGACGGTGGGGTCGGCGGAAGCCAACTTCATCGCCTGCTGGACCCTGATCGAGCGGGGCGACCAGGTGGCGATCCAAGTCCCGACCTACATGCAAACCTGGGGGCTGGCCCAGAACTTCGGGGCCCGGGTCGCGACCTTCGCGCTCCACGCCGACCGCAACTGGGAGCCCCACCCCGACGAGATCCGGCGGGCCATCACGCCGCAGACCAAGCTGATCGTGGTCACCAACCCCAACAATCCCACCGGCCATATCCTCTCGCAGGACGCCCGGGCGCTCATCGTCGAGCGCGCCCGCGCGGCCGGCGCCTGGCTCCTGGCCGACGAGGTCTATCAGGGCGCCGAGCGCAACGGCCAGACCACGCCGTCGTTCTGGGGGAGTTACGAGCGCGTCCTGGTGAGCAACGGCCTGTCCAAGGCTTACGGCCTCCCCGGGCTGCGGCTCGGGTGGGTGGTGGGGCCCCCCGACATGATCGAGCGCCTCTGGCGCCGGCATGACTACACCGTGATCGGCCCCACGCCCATGAGCGACTTCTTGGGCCGGGAGGCGCTGGGCGTGCGGGAGAAGATCCTGACCCGCACCCGCGGGATCCTCAACCAGAACTACCCGGTGATGAATGCCTGGCTCAAGCGATTCGGAGGTCTCTTCGAGTGGCGCGACCCCGAAGCCGGGGCGATCTGCTTCGTCCATTACCGGCACCCGGCGGACGCGGTGGAGCTGGTGGAGCGCATCCGGGCACGGCACAGCATCCTGCTGGTGCCCGGCGAGCACTTTGGCCTGCCACAGCACCTGCGATTGGGATTCGGGAACCAGCGCGCGGAGCTGGAAGCGGCACTGCAACAACTGGAAGGGCCTTTCCGCGAACTGACCCAAGACTGAGCGGCAAGAACCTGCGTGAGAGGTGAGGGGTAAGGGGTACCCCTCACCCCTCGCCCCGTACCGGCCCCTTACGCAGTTGGTATCGCCGTCTTCATCCGTCCCGGATAGTTGGTGATAATCCCGCAAACCCCGAGTGCCCGCAGACGACCGGCCGTTGCCGGGTCGTCCACCGTCCAGACGTGGACCGGCAGACCCGCGCGCCGGGCGGCGCCGAGGAACCGTGGATCCACCACGCGTAGCCGGCCGGAGTACTCGGGCACGCTGAACGCCCGGCACGAGCCGATTCCCACCCGCCAGCCCAGGCGCGATCCGGCCCAGAACAGGGCCACCTCCGGCCGGACCGGCGACCGCGCAAACTCGGTTCCGCGAAAGGGCGTTAGCGCAGCCCGCTGAAACGCCCCCAGGAGCACGCGGTCCGCCGCTCGGTGCCTCCGCAACACGTCGAGCGCCGCCGGCCCCGCCTCGGGCTCCTTGATCTCCACCAATAACGGCGTCGTGGGGAAGCCAGCCAGGACCTCGGCCAGCGTGGGGATGCGCTCTCCGCGCCCGGCGTCCACGCGGCGCACCTCCGTCCAAGAAAGCCGGGCGGCCATGCCCACGCCGTTCGTGGTCCGCTCCAGCGTGGGATCGTGCAGGACGATCGGTACGCCGTCCGCCGTAACCCGCACGTCCAGCTCCAGCGCGTCCGCTCCCTGCTCCCTGGCCTTGGCGAACGCCAGCAACGTGTTCTCAGGATACTGCCCGCTCGCTCCTCGATGCGCGATCACCGGATGCGCGTCGGGATCCAGCAGGATCACGCGCAGTGCGCGTCGAACGCCCCAGCGAGGTCTCCGGCGATGTCCTCCGGCGGGCGCCGCTCGATGTCCTTTCGCTCGAGCATGAAGACCAGGCGTCCTTCTTTGAACAACGCGATCTGGGGCGAGGACGGCGGGTACGGGGCGAAGTAGCTCCGCGCCCGGTCAGTCGCCTCCAGCTCCATGCCGGCAAACACGGTGGCCAGGCGATCGGGTCGATGCCGGTGCTGCAAGGACAGGGTCACGCCGGGCCGGGCGCGGCCCGCGGCGCAGCCGCACACGGAATTGACTACCAGCAACAGGGTGCCGCTTGGCTCACGAACCGTGGCGTCCACCTCGTCCGGGGTCAACAGCTCCTGAAAGCCGAGGCGGGTCAGCTCCTCGCGCATAGGCTGCACGAAGCGGGGGTCGTAACGCATGGAGGGGAGTTGCATGGAGGTTTCTCCGCTGTTCGACGTTGGTGATCAGTCTTCGGTTATCGGTTCCGCCCGCCCGGCCAGATCCACGGTGGCCATCCGATCAGGGCGCAGCAGTGCCGCGAGGATCTCAACCCCGTCCACCACCCGCGGCCCCGAGCGGTTGAAGTAGGCCGAGCCGTCCACCACGAACGCGCGGCCGGCCTCAATGGCTCGTGGGGCCACGCGCGCCAGCGCCGCCGTGTGGGCCCGAGTCTCTTCGCGCGAGCGCTCCAACCCGAATCCGCAGGGCATCACGATCAGGACGTCCGGATCCAGCGTCGCCAGGTGATCCCACGAGACCTGGCGCGACGGCCGCCCGATGTCGCCGGCCAGACACCGGCCTCCCGCCAGCTCGATCATCTCCGGCACCCAATGGCCCGGCACGAAGGGCGGATCGAGCCACTCGATGGCGAGCACCCCGGGCCGCCCGGCGCCGTCGCCGGCCCGGCGTGCCCCGGCCAGCCGCTCCTCGTACGACGCCACCAGCCGTTCGCCACGCTCAGGAACGCCGGCCACGGTCGCCACGACGCGGATGGATTCGAAGATGTCGGCCACGGTATGAGCGTCCAATGCGAGCACCCGCGCTCCGCCTCCCACCGCCCGGACGGCCTGCTCCGCCATGGTGGTCGGCACCGCGCAGACTTCACAGACCGCCTGGGTCAGAATCAGGTCCGGGCGGGCGGCGCGGAGTCCGTCCTCGTCCAATTGGTACACGGCGCCGTGGCTGGCCATGGACGCCCGTACGGCGGCGTCAATGGCGCCGCTGGAAAGGCCCGCGGGGTCGAAGCGGGGCCGGCTCACGCGCGGCCGGCTCAGGGCCTCTGGGGGGTAATCGCATTCGTGGGAGATCGCGACCAGCCGATCCCCGAGTTCCAGGGCGTAGACCATCTCGGTGGCGCTGGCCAGCAGCGACGCGATCCGCATGGGGAAGAAGATGCGCCGGTCCCTGTGCCCGGGCAACGCCGCGACACGGGCAACGCCGCGACTTGACACTGCTTTTGGAGCCTTGCAACATTCCGACCGGAGAAACGCCATGACCTATATCATCGCCGAGCCGTGCATTGGGGTGAAGGACCGGGGTTGCGTGGACGTGTGCCCGGTGGATTGCATTTATGAGGGCGAGGACCAGCTCTACATCCACCCGGACGAGTGCATTGACTGCGGCGCCTGCGAGCCCGAGTGCCCCGTGACCGCCATCTTCGCTGAAGAAGACACGCCGGATCAGTTCAAGGCCTACATCGAGAAGAACAAGAAGTTCTTCGAGGAAGGCATGGAGCGGCAGGTGGCGAAGGGACGCTCCGGCTAGCGCCCGCGTTACCGGTCAGCGGCGCCGGGTCGTGACCTCCACGATGCCGCTGGGATAGCCGGTGCCATAACGCGTCGTCGCGTCTCGGGCCGCCACGAATTCCATCCGTTCAATCTGGTCCGTGTTCAGACTGCGCAGGCTCTCCAGCACCCCGAACTGACTGCGATCCACGAATACGATGATCGGGTTGCCGCCGGGCTGGAGGGTGCTGGCCCTGGGGCGGGTAATCCACTGGGGACGTAGCCGCTGCACCGCGTCATACGCACTGGTGGTTGGAGTCGCCTCCAGTTCCTCCCGCGTGATGACGTTCGAGCTTCCGCGCGCCGGGCCCTGCGATGCCGCGGCGCAGGCCGAGATCGCGAGCGTCGCCGCGACGCCGCGGGCCAAGAGACTCCACGCTGAGCGCTGCACTGCTGAACAAGATGGCATGCGGACCCCCCCCCTGACAATACGTTTACGCTTGCGAACGCCGGCTGGTGGTCGTACCCTGCAACCACCCCTGACGATCCTCCCGGAGGCTGAAGGATGCGCCCTGCCGCCCTGATCCTCGGCACCCTGTTGAGTAGCGCGCCGCTGGTGGCACAACGACCCATTCCCTACCCCGTGGTGCCGCCGCTCGAGTTCCAGCGGGCGTTGGCCAAGGGCACGCGCTCCCAGACCGGCGAGCCCGGACCCAGGTACTGGCAGCAATGGACGCGCTACGACATCCGGGCGTCCCTGGCTCCGGACACCAAGCGGCTCTCCGGCACCGAGCGCGTGGTGTACTTCAACCGCTCGCCGGATACTCTGGGCTTTCTGTATCTCCATCTATATCAGAACCTCCACGCGCCGGGCGTGCCGCGGAACGAGCCGGCGGAAATCACCGGGGGCGTGCAGCTCGGATCGGTCACCGTCAACGGGCAGGCGCTGGCGGCGGGAGCGCCGGGACGTCCCGGGTACCGGGTGAGCGGCACCATCATGCGGCTCACGCCGCCGCGGCCGGTAGCGCCGGGCGACTCGATCGTGCTGGACCTCGCCTGGGAATTCCAGGTTCCCCGGGAGAGCGCCGGGCGGATGGGGTGGAACGGCGACGACCTGTTCTTCGTCGCCTATTGGTTTCCGCGCATGGCGGTATACGACGACGTCGTTGGCTGGCATACGGATCCCTACCTCAGCTCCGCCGAGTTCTACGACGGATTCGGCGACTATGAATACGCGGTGGAGGTCCCCGAAGGGTGGGTCGTCCTGGGCACCGGCGAGCTGCAGAATCCGGCGGAAGTGCTGCCGGACGCCATCGCCGACCGCCTGCGAAGGGCCGAGCAGAGCGACCAGGTGATCTCGATCCTGGGCCCCGGCGACCTGGGACCCGGCAAGGCGACGCGCCCCAGCCCCACCGGGCGGCTCAGCTGGCGCTATCGCGCCCAACGCGTGCGCGACGTGGCCTTCTCCGCCACCAGCGCCTCGCTCTGGGACGCGGCCCGGACGCCGGTGGGCGACCGGGACGGGGACGGCACCATCGGGTACGCACGGGCCGATGCTCTGTACCGCGCGCCGGCCACCCTCTGGAAGAGCGCCGCCCGCTTCGTCCAGCACGCCATCAGCCATCACTCCCGCTACACCGGGCTCCCGTACCCCTGGTCACACATGAGCGCCGTCGAGGGCGCGGGGATCATCGGCGGCGGGATGGAATTCCCCATGATGACGCTGATCGGGGACTACCGGGGCCGGAGCGACAGCGCGCTGTACTACGTCATCGCGCACGAGCTGGCCCACATGTGGGTGCCCATGATGGTCGGCACCGACGAGCGACGCTACGGCTGGATGGACGAGGGCACCACCACGTTCAATGAGAATCACGCCAGCAATGAGTTCTTTCCGGGGCGCAATGCGGACCGCGGCGACCAGAATAGCTATATCGCGACTGCCAGGTCGGGGTACGAGAGCGAAATGATGCGCTGGACCGACTACCTCTACCCGGGGCAGAACGGCAACGCATCGTATTCCAAGCCCGCCACGGTGCTGGTGGCGCTGCGCGGCCTGCTGGGTGACAGTCTGTTTCAGCGAGCCTATCACACCTATTTCCGCCGCTGGGCCTTCAAGCATCCCAAGCCCTGGGATTTCTTCAACACCTTCAACCACACGGTCGGGCGCAATCTCGACTGGTTTTGGCGCAGCTGGTATTACGAGACCTGGACGCTGGATCACGCGGTTGCCTCGGTGACGGCCGGGGCCGGGGGAACGCGCATCGTGGTGGAGGACGTAGGCTGGGTTCCGATGCCGGCGCGGCTCACGATCACGCTGGCCAGCGGCCAGGTGGTCCAGCGGGAAGTCCCCGTCGAGGAGTGGCTCACAGGCGCGCGGTCGGCCGAGGTCGTGCTCCCGCGGGACCAGACGGTGACGCGGGTGGAGATTGACGCCGAGCGTGCGTTCCCGGACGTGAACCGGGACAACAACGTGTGGCCGGCGCGGTGACCTGGAGCGTGGCTCGCCGCCACCCCACGGGCCGGTGTGTTCCGTCGGGCGCTGAGGTGCGGCGTGGACTCGACGCTCGGGCGCAAATGGGGCGTGGTCGATGAGAGCGCGGGTGGGGCCCGAGGGCGCATCCGGTGCGGCGTGGTCTCGGCGACGAGGGTGCGGTGTTGGGAGCGGGAGGCGAGTCCGTCGAGGCCACCCGCACCGAAGCGCCCGGAGGGCCCCACCCGCGCCCTCATCGACCCGTGATTGATCGCCGCGCTCAGCGCGCCGTGACCACGCCGCACCTCACGCGCCCTCTGGAACACACCGGCCCGTGGGGTGGCGGGCACCTTGTTTCGACACCAGCGGAGGATCCATGCATCGTGTCGTTGCCCTCGGTTCACTCCTGATGGTCGCGGCCTGCGCGGACGCGCCCCGCGTGCCCGAGCCCGGCCGCGACGCCCACGGCGCCAACGGCGCCGTGACCGCCGACCATCCCCTCGCGGCGCAGGCGGGCCTCGCCGTCCTCCAGCGCGGCGGCAACGCCATGGACGCCGCCATCACCATGGCGGGCGTGCTGGCCGTGGCGCGCCCGCACATGAACGGCGTGGGCGGCGACATGTTCCTGCTGTACTACGACGCCGGGACCGGCACGGTGCACGGGCTCAATGCCTCCGGCCCGGCCGGCAGCCGGGCGTCCGTCCAACGCGTGAAGGCTCAGGACCCCACGCGGACCCGGATGCCGGGCGCCGGCCCCATGAGCGTGTCCGTCCCCGGCGCCGTGCGCGGTTGGGCCGAGGCCCTCCGCCGGTTCGGGACCATCTCATGGCAGGACGCGCTCCAGCCGGCCGTGGAGCTGGCCCGTCACGGCCTGCCGGTCTCCGAGCGGCTCGCCGCGGACCTCGCGGAAGAGGCGGAGAAACTCGCGCGGGACTCGGTGGCGGCGCGCATCTATTTGCCGGGCGGCAAGCCCCCCGCCGCCGGCGATACGCTCCGCCAGGACGACCTGGCCCAGACGCTGGCGCGCCTCCAGCAGAACGGGCCCGACGAAGCCTACACCGGCGAGACCGGCCGGAAGACCGTGAGCCACGTGCAGGCGCTGGGTGGATTCCTCGAGCCACGCGACCTGGCCAGCTACCGCCCGGAGTGGGTGGAGCCCATCTCAGCCGAGTATCGGGGACTGACCGTGCTGGCGATGCCCCCGAATACCCAGGGCGTGACCCTGCTGGAGGCGTTGACCCTGCTCCGGGACTTCGACCTCGCGCGCCTGGGCCACAACTCGGCGGATTACCTCCACACGCTGGCCCAGGCCATTCGGATCGCCGTGGAGGATCGCGACACCAGCGTGGCGGAGCCGCGCGCCATGCGAGTGACGGTCGGCCAGCTGCTCGACCCCGCCCGCCTCGGCGCGCTGGCCAGCACCATCGATCCCACCGGCCGGGCGCCCTCCCCTGCAGGGACGGACGGAGCCGATCAGCCCAACACGGTCTACATCATCGCGGTGGACCCCCAGGGCAACGTGGTCTCCATGATTCAGAGCCTGTTCGCGTCGTTCGGCTCGGGCATCGTGGTGCCGGGCACCGGCGTCGTGCTACACAATCGCGGCTCGCTGTTTTCGCTGGATCCACGCCACCCCAACGTGCTGGCCGCCGGGAAGCGCCCGTATCACACCCTCTGCCCGGCGTTGGTGCTGGATGGGACGAAGCCCTGGCTCGCATTCGGCACGCCGGGCGGCGACGGACAGACGCACACGCTGGTCCAGGTGTTGCACAACATCGCGCTGTTCGGGATGACGCCGCAGGATGCCATTGACGCGCCCCGCATGCGGAGGCTGGAGAGCGGGACGCTCGCGATCGAGGATCGGATTCCCGCGGCGGTGATTCAGGCGCTGGAAGAACGCGGCTACCGCGTCAGCGCGCGAACCGGGTGGACCGCGACGTTCGGCGGGGCGCAGGCCATCCTGATTGATCCGGAGACGGGCGAGAAACGCGCCGGAGCGGACCGGCGGCGGGAAGCCTTCGCGCTGGCCTACTGAGGGCTCAGCGGAGCCGGACCGCGAGCCCGGTAAACACGTGCACCTGCATCCGATCCGGGTGCGTGGGGTCCAGGAGTTGGATCTCGATAATGGGCCGGGCCCACCTCACCGGAATCCTGATTCCGGTGAGCAGCACCGGGTAGTCCTGGCTCGATCCGCCTCTGAAGATGGGATCCCCCACTCCGGCGCCCTCGACGTCAATCGTGGTGAACCCCGCGCCAACGTACCAGGGTGAGTCCAGGCCCAGGGGCCGCGCCCGCAGGCTCACCAACGCCTGCCATCCGGACTTCGGGATCGCGCTGCCGGCCCAGTCCCGCACGAACAGGTTGAACGCGGGATAGAACTCGAACACGCCGGCCAGGCCAACGGAGGCCTGAGCGCCCACGCGGCCTTCCTGCACCCCGCCCTCCAATACGCGGCCGCCCAGCTGGGCCCCGACCTCGATGCGATGAGCCACCGCGGCGGGCGCCTCGCCACCATCCAGACGACTCCACACGACGATCACGCCGCAGTTGGAACCGCTCGACTGGTATGCGATGGGCACCTGCGTCCCGCCCTCGTAGAACTCCAACGCTTCGATGGCGCCCACCGCCAGGATGTCGTCCACGTTGATGTCTCGGGCGTTCCCCACCCTGACGTCGTCCAGATACACCATGGGCGGGCACTCTCCACCTTGCGGCCCGAACGGCTCCGGTATGCCCCGGCGGCTCAGGATCTTGTACGTCCGGGTGTCACCGGCGGGACCGGGGCCCGCATTCGCCACCAGGTTGAACACCTGGGCCCGGCGCACGATATCGGTCACCACACTGGGGTTCCAGCGTTCGAACTCCTGCCGCGTGATGAACTCGCCCACGCCCTGACGGCGGCGCTGGTAGAACCCCAGCAGGCGCCGCGGCACGACCTGGCCCTCAACCACCGCGGTATCCAACGCGAACGGCGGCAGCGGATTCACCTGGAGCAGGTAATCCACGGTCTCACCGGACTGCAGATCGAACGGCGGGGTGATGAGGAGGCGGTAGCCGGGGCGCTCGAACTGAAGCCGGTAGCGGCCCGGGACCGATGCGACCACCTGGAAGGCGCCGCTGTCGTTGGTGGTGAATTGGGCTACACCAAAGCGCTGCTCGGTCACCAGGAGCACCAGGCCCTCCACCACCGGAGCGCCGGTCGTACGGTCGGTCACCCGACCGCGGACGGTCTGCGCGGCGAGCGGCGCCCAGCCGCCAACCAGCACGGTGCAGGTCGCCAGGAAGGTCAAACGGGAACGGGCCGGGAGAGGACCCATGCCGTAATATGTGTCTCCACCCATTATCATGAAACCCATGTCCACTCCCGAGTTCATGCGGCGCGCCATCGAGCAGGCGCGGGAAGGGATCGCGGAGGGTCAGACCCCGTTCGGTGCCTGCATCGTGCGGGACGGACGCGTGGTGGCCGCCGAGCATAACGCGGTCTGGGCCGCCACGGACAGCACGGCGCATGCCGAAATCCAGGCGATCCGCGCCGCCTGCCGCCTGCTCGGCACCGTGGACCTGTCGGGGTCGGCGATCTACTCCACCTGCGAGCCCTGCCCCATGTGCTTCAGCGCCATCCACTGGGCCAGGATCTCGACCATCGTGTTCGGCGCCCGCATCGGTGACGCGCAGGAGCTGGGGTTCTCCGAGCTGACCATTCCCAACGAGGTGATGAAACGCGAGGGCGGGAGCCCGGTAGTGCTGGTTCCGGACTTCCTCCGTGAGGAGTGCCTGGCCCTGTTTCGGGAATTCGCGAAGCGACCTGACCGGCGGACCTACTGACCATTAGGCCCCCACGCACCGCACGTCAATAGAGCCGGATCACCGCACCCGCGAATATCTGGAATTTCGTGGTGCTGAACCGGAACGGATCCAGGGCCTGGATCTCCACGAACGGCCGCACCGCGCCGCGCGGCAGCGATGCGCCGGCAAGCAGCAGGAAGGAGTTCTCATCTTCAGTCACCCCGCGTGGCGTTTCCATCTCCAGGAACGTGACGCCCAGGCCCGCGTACCACGGCGTTCCTCGTCCCAACGGCCGCCCCCGCACGCTGAACTGAATCTCCACCCCTTCGCGCTCCTCGGCGCTCCCGGTGCGAAATCCGGGCAGCAGCACATGCATCGCCGGCGACACCTCCAAGGCCCCGGCCCCGATCAACCCGCGCATGCCG
The DNA here is from genome assembly GCA_035287045.1 of Gemmatimonadales bacterium. Lineage (GTDB taxonomy): Bacteria > Gemmatimonadota > Gemmatimonadetes > Gemmatimonadales > GWC2-71-9 > JACPAP01. The sequence goes on from DATECF010000031.1 coordinate 30,379, forward strand.
ACCCGGCCCCGCTGGAAGCCGTCCGACGACATCCATCCTCCCGCCTCGGCCCCCAGATCGAAGTGACTCACCCCGCCCACCTGCCCGGGCCCCGCCACCCGGGTCCAGACCACCACCGCCCCGCAGTTCGACCGGTTGAACTCGGGTGGGACCGCCCCCGCCCCACTGTAGCTCTCGACCCCTTCGATGTGCTCCGTCGTGAGCACCACATCGAAGTCGAACTCGGCACCACTCCCCATGTAGATACCGTCCAGAAACACCGCCGGCGAGCAACTCGGATCGCGGCGGCTCGCCACACGGTAGCCGAAGTCAGCCCGCACCAGATTGACGGAGGCCATCCGGCGCAGGACGTCCGTGGGCAGGCTGGGATTCAGACGCTCAAGCTCCTCGCGGGTCAGGTACTCACCGAGCCCGCCGGCCCGCCGCTGGTAGAACCCCGCCAGGCGACTCGGCACCGGGCGGCCCTCCACGATCACCGTATCCATGGCGACCGCCGGCAGGGGCAACGCGTCGAGACCCAGAATGCGCGTCTGGCCGGCCGCCAGCGTGAACTCGCCGCTGATGGACGGCCCAAATCCGGGCCCCACGAACTGGAGCACATAGGCCCCGGGTCGTGGGGCCGTCAACGCGTATTGCCCCTGCGGTCCCGTGGGCATCCGGCCGATCAGCACGCCGCCCGTGTCCACCAGGGTGACCACCCCCACCGCCGGCGTGCCGGTGTCACGGTTCCGCACCTGCCCGCGCACCACCTGCGCCGCTCCTGAGGATGGACCGAGCAGCGAGAGGAGCGCTCCCGCCGCGGCGGCCACGGCCCAGCGCCCGCGCGGCCTCATGCGCCCCTCTGGACGCGCAGGACCTCTTCCAGCGCCCCAAGCAGCGTGTCCACGGCATCGATTTCCGCATTGTGCCCCATCAACCCCACCCGCCACGTCTTCCCCTTGAGAGGCCCGAACCCGCCGGCGATCTCGATGCCGCGGTCCAGCAGCGCACGGCGCACCTTCAGGTCGTCGACGCCGGCGGGAATGTTGATGACATGGAGCATGGGCAACTGATGTTCCTGGGGCGTGAACAAGGACAGGCCAAGTCGGTGCAATCCGTTCACGAAGTGTTGATGCGCCCGCTGGTGACGCTCCCAGCGGCACTCCAACCCCTCCTCCAGAATCAGCCGCAAGGCCTCGCGAAACCCATAGATGCTCGAGACCGGCGCGGTGTGGTGGAACGCCCGCTCTCGGCTCCCGCCGCCCTCGCCCCAATACTCGAACAGCAGCGAGAGGTCCAGGTACCAGGTGGACGGCTTGCGCACTCGCGAGCGGACCCGGTCCATGGCGCGGGGCGAGAAGGTCACGGGCCCGAGCCCCGGCGGCGCGCCCAGGCACTTCTGCGAGCAGGAGCCCGCGGCGTCTATCCCCCACGCATCAATCTCGACCGGCATGCCGCCCAAAGACGTGACGCAGTCCACGGCGATCATGGCACCGAAACGGTGGGCGATCTCGGCGACCTCGGACGTAGGCTGCGATGCGCCGGTTGAGGTCTCCGCGTGCACCAGGGCCACGAGCCGCGCCGGCTTCTTCTTGAGCTCCGCCTCGAATTGCTCGGGCGGAATGACGTCGCCAAACGGGGCCTCGATGGTGCGCACGTTGGCGCCGGCCCGCCGGGCCATCTCCGCCAGGCGCTGGCCGAAGTAGCCGATCACCCCGACGACCGCCTCGTCCCCCGGCTCCAGCAGGTTGAGCATGATCGTCTCCAGCCCCGCCGTGCCGGTCCCGGACATGGGAATCGTATGGTGGTTCCGGGTCCGGAACACCTGCCGCAGCCAGCCCATGGTCTCGTCCATCACCTGCAGGAAGTACGGATCGAGGTGGCCGACGAGCGGAGCGGACATGGCGGCCAAGACCAAAGGATCCGGGTTGGACGGCCCGGGGCCCAGGAGCAGGCGGGCGGGAGGCGCGAGTTCAGCGGCCCTGTTCATGGCGCCGTGAAGGATATGTTTGCAGCCGTCCGGATACCAGCGTAGACTGGCGGGGCCCTCAGAGAGCGTGGAGGTCGTCATGAGCCTCTGGTCCCGGCGTAAATGGCTCGGCGTCGCCGCGGCGAGCGCCGCGGCCGTGGTCACCCGCCGCGCGGCGGCCCTGGCGGCACCGCGCGTGGGCTCCGGGCTGGGCCGCAGCGAATACGAGCCCTGGCTGGAGATTGATGTCGGGGCGCTGCGGCGCAACGTGACCGAGCTGTCCCGCCTGGTTGGTAGCCAGCCGATCCTCGCGGTGGTCAAGAACAACGCCTACGGGCTCGGACTGGAGTCCGCGGGGCCGCTGCTCGATCCCCTGCCCGCCGTCGCGGGACTGGCCGTGGTCAAGACGGACGAAGCGATCCGGCTCCGGGACGCCGGCGTACGGAAGCCGGTGCTGGTGATGGGCCTGGTCTCGGACGAGGAGGCGGTCGAGCTGGCCCGGCGTGACGTGCGGTTGGCGCCGTTCGCGCAAGACGCCGGAAACCAATTGGCGCGCATTGCCGGACGTCTCGGTCGTCCGGTTCCCGTGCACCTCTACCTCGACACCGGCATGAATCGCCTGGGGATGCCGTACTACCGGGCGGCGCCGTGGATCAAGGACCTGGCCGCGCGCCCCGAGGTGCTGATCGAGGGCACGTTCATGTCCTTTACCGAGGACCCGGCGTTCGACCCCGAACAGCTGTCGCGCTTCCACCAGGTCGCCGAGGAGCTTCGAGCTTCAGGCGTCCAGCTCGGCAAGCTCCATGCGGCATCCTCGCACGGGCTGTTCCTGCGGCGGGATGCCTACCTCGACATGGTGCGCCCCGGGCTTGCGCTCTACGGCGCCTACCCCGCCGGCACCGCGGATCTGGGGCTGGTCCAGCTCACGCCGGCCTTCCGTTTCAAAGCGCGGGTGGTGGACGTCCAGCAGCTCCGAGCCGGCGACTCGGCGAGTTACGATCGGGCCTACACGGCGAGCAAACCGACCTGGATCGCCATCCTTCCGGCCGGTCACGCAGACGGCTATCCGCGGGCCGCGGTCAAGGGATGTCAGGTGCTGATCCGGGACCGGCTGTATCCGGTCATCGCCGCGGTGAGCGCAAGCCACACGATCGTGGAAGTCGGGGACCAGCAGGCGGTCGAGGTGGGCGACGAGGCGACGCTCGTCGGGCCGGACCGTCCAGAGATCACACCCAACGGTGTGGCGCAACGGGCGGGGGTGTCGGTGTACGACATCCTGATGCACCTGAGCTCACTGCTGCCCAAGCGAGTGGTCCAGTCATGACGGGAAGGGAGCATCGGGTGCGCGCACTGCTGCTGTCCGGCATCCTCCTGAGCGCCGGCGTGGCGCCGGCCGCCGGGCAGGTCACCTCCGCCGGAACGCCATCATCCACCCTGGCCGACAGTCTGGGGACGTGGTACGCCCTCGGGCTCAACGCCCACCACCTGTGCGCGGGGCTCTGGGTGGTCGGGCGCGATTACCAGCGGAACGCCGCGACCGTCATCGCGGAGGACATCTCCCGGTTTCCGGCCTTCCGGTGGGAACGTGACTTCACGTACACGGTAGATTCCACCACGCACACGGCTACCGTGACGGACCCGCGAGTCGGGAGCCGGAGCGCCAGGTACACCGGCGACCAGGGCTGTTCCATCCTTCCCGCGGGCGCCAGGGACGTGTTCTTCGAGCCGGTGCCGGTTCGACCCGCGCTGCCGGACCCGGCGTCGCAGGATTGGCCCATGGGCGATCGCGATGCCAAGGCCACGTTCCCGAACGTGGACGGTGCGGCGCTCGAGATGACGCTCGATTGGGCCTTCAACGACGCGGGGCTCCGGCGCCCGCAGCATACGCGCGGCATCGTCGTGGTGCACCGCGGCAAGATCATCGCCGAGCGCTATGCCCAAGGGTTTGGACCCCGGACGCCGCAGATCAGCTGGTCCATGGGGAAGAGCATCGCGTCCACGCTGATCGGGGTCCTCATCCAGGACGGATGGCTGACGCTCGACCAGCCGGCGCCGGTACCGGAGTGGCAGGGACCGCGCGATCCTCGGCGAACCATCCGGATCCGCGACCTGCTCAACATGTCGAGCGGGCTGGACTTCAATAATTTCGGCCTCGACCCGCGGAGCTCGTACAGCGCGGACAACGAGCACTTCCGGATCTATTTCGACGCGGTGCCGGTGAGCGCGCATTCGGTGAACCAGCCGCTCCGGTTCGAGCCGGGCACGGTATGGCGTTACCGAAATTCGGATCCGCTGACGCTGATGTACGTGGCACGCCGGGCGGTGGAGGCCCAGGGGGAGGACGTCCTCACCTTCCCGCAGCGCCGCCTGTTCGATCGCCTTGGAGCGCGGAACTTCGTGCTCGAGACGGACGCCTGGGGCGACTTCATCATCACCGGTTACGACTACGGCAGCACCCGGGATTGGGCGCGGCTCGGGCTCCTCTATCTCCGGGACGGCGTCTGGCAGGGCCAGCGGATTCTGCCGGAGGGCTGGGCGGAGTTCGTCAGCACCCCCGCTCCGGGTGACCGCTCGCGCGGGTACGGCGGCCTCTTCTGGCTCAACCGGGGCGGGGCGATGCCGCGGGTGCCCGCCGACGCCTACTGGGCCGCCGGGTACATGAACCAGAACACCCTGATCATTCCGTCACGCGATGTGGTGGTGGTCCGCCAGGGCCCGAGCCCGGGCGACGGCGGCTACATGGAAGAATTGGTGGTGCGGATTCTGGAGGCCGTCGGGCCGGCGCGGTGACCAGCCCGGCAGCTCCGGAACTCCGGCGCTCCATCGGCCTGATCCAGGCCACGGCGATGGTCGTGGGCACTATCCTCGGGGCCTCGATCTTCGTGCAGCCGTCGGTCGTCACCGGCCACGTCCCCTCGATTGCGGGCGTGTTCCTGGTCTGGACCGTGACCGGCGTCCTCACCCTGTTCGGCTCGCTGGTCTCGGCCGAGCTGGCGTCCGCCTATCCCCAGACGGGAGGCGTGTACGTCTTCCTGCGGAACGCCTTCTCGCCGGCCCTCGGCTTCCTGTGGGGCTGGGCCATGTTCTGGACCATGCACTCCGGCATCATCGCTGCCATCGGCATGGTGTTCGCCCGCTACGCCGCCTTCTTCCTGCCGCTTGGCGACGTAGGGGTCAAGCTGGTCGCGATCACCGCCATCCTCGCACTATCCGCCATCAACTACCTCGGCGTCAGAGAAGGCAGCGTCCTGCAGACGGCGTTCACCATCGGCAAGCTCCTCGCCGTCGCCGGGATCATCGTCGTGGGTTTCGCGCTTGGGTCTCGCCTCCCTCAGCACTTCGTGCCCAGCGCCAATCCCGCGCCCGCCGCCTTTGGCCCCGCTCTCATCGCCGGCCTGTTCACCTTCGGCGGCTGGCACATGGTCACCTACGCCGCGGGCGAGACCCGCGACCCCGAGCGCACCATCCCCGGGGCCCTGGTGTTCGGAACCCTGATCGTGACCGCCTGCTACGTGGCCCTCAACGCGGTGTACCTCTACGTCCTTCCCCTGGACGAGGTGGCGCGGTCCACTCGGATCGCCGCCGACGCCGCCGACGCGCTCCTGGGAACCGGTGGCGGGGCCTTCATGGCGGCGCTGGTGATGTTCTCCACGTTCGGCGGATTGAGCGGCATCGTCCTCGCCGGGCCGCGCGTGTACTTCTCCATGGCCCGGGACGGCCTGCTGTTCGGCTGGCTCCGCGACGTGCACCCGCGCTTCCGCACGCCCGCCAGGGCGATCGCCCTTCAGGCGGTGTGGTCGAGCGTCCTGGTGGCGACAGGCACCTACCAGGAGCTGCTCACGCGCGTGGTGTACACCGAGTGGATCTTCTTCGCCGCGATGGCGGCTGGCCTGTTCCTGCTCCGGCGCCGCCCCGACTATGCGCCGCGCTACCGCGTGTTCGGGTTTCCCATCGTCCCGGTCGTGTTCATCGTCAGCGCGCTGGGCATCGTGATCAACCACATCCGGTCCGAGCCCTTGGAGAGCGCCGGCGGGCTCGCCCTCGTGCTCATCGGGTGGCCCATCTATCATGTGTGGGCCAAGCGACGGCCAACCGCCGAGGAGAACCGTGCGAGTCATTGACGTCCACAATCATTTCTATCCGCCATCCTATCTCGAGGCGGTGCGCCACGGCCCGGGCGCGGTCGAAGTGACCGAGGACACCGAGGGCAATCCGGTGCTCCACTATCCGGGTGATTACAACATCGCGGTCAAAGGGCATCGCGACATCGCGTACCGGCAGGACGTGATGGAGGACGCGGGGGTGGACCTGCAGGTACTCACACTCACCACGCCGGGAACCCACGTGGAAGAACCGGGCCGAGCGGCGGTGCTGGCGCGGCTGGTGAACGACACGTTCCACAACATCGTTCGGGCGCGGCCCACCAGGTTCTCCGCGCTGGCCACGTTGCCGCTCAACGACGTCGAAGCGTCCGTGGCCGAGCTGGAGCGGGTGGTCCGCGAGCTGAACCTTCCCGGCGCCATGCTGTTCAGCAACGTCAACGGTACCGCCCTGGCGGACCAGGCGTTCTGGCCGCTGTACGAGAAGGCCGACGAGCTGGGCTGCGTTCTGCACATCCACCCCACCAGCCCCGTCGGGGTGGAAGCCATGAAGGAATACTGGCTCATGCCGCTGGTGGGGTTCCTGATGGACACCACGCTGGCGGCGGCCCACCTGGTGTTCGCCGGCGTGCCCGAGCGGTTTCCCCGGATCTCCTGGGTGCTCTCCCACCTGGGGGGCGCCATTCCCTATCTGGCGGAGCGGCTCGACCGGGGGTACGAGGCATTCGCCGAGTGCCGCGCCGGCATCTCACTCATGCCCAGCGAGTACCTGAAGCGGTTCTACTACGACACGGTGAATTTCGACCGCGCCGCGCTGCGGCTCGCCGTGGGGTTCGCCGGCGTGGATCACGTCCTTGCCGGGAGCGACTATCCCCATCAGATCGGGAGCATCGAGCGGATGCTCGCCAGCATCAAGGACATGGAGCTGCCGGAGGCGGACACGAAGAAGATCCTGGGAGGGAACGCCGCGCGACTGCTGAAGCTGCCGGAGCCGCCGGCGGCGTCGTGACTGGGGCGCGCCCCGCCTATGCCGCTCGAGCGGCGTCGCGCGCGTAGCCAAGGGCGACGCCACCCACCACCATCGCCAGGCCCAGCCATCCGCCGACGCTCAGGTGCTGGGCGAACAGCGCCAGCGCGAGCAGGGCGGCAACCACCGGCTCGATCGTCGCCGCCACCGCGGTCGGGGCGGCCTCGATGCGTTTCACGCCGCCAAAGAACAGGAAGTTCGCCGCCAGCACGGTGGCCCCCGCGAGCGCCAGCACGTACACCCAGGCCACACCCGTGGCGGGGGGAAGCGGAGAGCGGCCCGTGAGCGGAAGCAGCACGCCCAGCAGCACGGTCCCGCCGGCGATCTCGAGAAACAGAAATCGTACCGAGCCGATTCGCGGCACCACTGAGCGCGCCAGCACCGTGGTACCGGCGTAGGCCGCGGCCGCCATCAGCCCGCCCACGACGCCCACGATTGCCCCGGGGCCGTCCATTGAGGTCCCGGCAGGCCCGCTACCCCTGACGGTCAGCGCCGCTCCCGCGCCCACCAGGATGGCGAGTGCCAGCCGCGTGGCGGTGAGCCGCTCGCCCAGCAGCGGATCCGCCAGCAGCGCCACCATCACCGGCGCCGTGTAGAGAAGCGCCGCAGCGCCGGCCACGCCGGCTCCCGCGATGGCGAACTGATAGGCGACCTCGAAGAGGGCCACCAACGCGCCGCCCAGGAGTCCGGCCAAGAGCAGGGTCCGCCGGTCCACCGCGAACAGGTCACGCCGCAGCGCGCCATACGCCAGGAAGGCCAGCGTGGCGACCGCGATCCGCCAGAACCCGATGCCGGTGATCTCGGCGCCCTGGGCGTAGAGCGCGGTGGAAAGCGGCCCCGTGGTACCCCAGAGGGTCCCGGCGCCGAGGGCGCACAGGTACCCCACCAGCCTCCTACGGCGTGCGTCCATGAGTGAAGCAGCCTAGCATCCGCGGCCCACGTACACAACGGAACGCCTGGTCCGTAGTTTTCCGCGCATGCCGGCGCTCTACTACGTCAGCGTCACCCTGCACCTGTTGGCCGCGTTGCTGTGGCTGGGCGGCACGTTCTTCCTCGCCGCCGTCGGGGCGCCGGTCCTGCGCCAGGTCGAGCCGCCCGAGCTGCGCGCCGAGTTGTTCCGCAAGATCGGCGTGCAGTTCCGGTGGGTGGGCTGGATGTCCGTCGTCCTGCTGGTGGTCACCGGGACGGTGAACCTCCACTATCGCCACCTGCTTCGAGGGTCGGTGCTGGGCGACCCCCAATTCTGGAACAGCGCTTACGGCCAGGCCCTGGCCTGGAAGCTCGGCTCCGTGCTGGTGATGCTGGTGCTCGGCGGCATCCATGATTTCGTGATTGGGCCGCGGGCCTCGAAGTTTCCGGCGGGCAGCCCCGAGGCCCTACGGTACCGGCGTGCCGCCGCGTGGATGGCTCGGTTGGGGGCGGTGGTGGGGATCGTCCTGGTCGTGGCGGCGGTGCGGTTGGCGCGCGGGGGCTGACGGCGGCGAACCCTACCGGCAGTACTCCAGCGTCGCCCTGACCAGCACCCCGGCAAGCTGGACCACCGACTCCACGTCCACCCATTCCTCGGCGGCATGGGCACCCGCCCCCGTGGGCCCAATGACCACCGTTTCCACCCCGGCGGCCGCCAGCAGCGCCGAGTCCATCCACGGCGTCTGCCCGCCATACCGGGCCGGCGCGCCCAACTCGGCCTCGACGGCGCGCGCCACGGATCGCACGATCTCCGCCTCACGAGAGACTTCGAACGGCTCACGGGCGAGCGTCACACGATGCGTCGCCCGGAATTGGGGATCGCCTCGCGCCAGCTCGTCAATGAGGGCGGCGATCTCCTGGACGATCTGAGGCTCGGTTTCCCCGGGGATCAGGCGCCGCTCAATGATGAGGGTGGCGCTGGCCGCGTACACCGAGGGCGCTGTCCCCCCGTGGAGCACGCCGGCATGGAGTGATGGCGGGCCGACGAGAGGATGCGGCTTCCGCGCCCCGAGCTCCCGCTCCAGATCGGACAGACGACTCAGGACCTTGCCCATGGCGAGATTGGCATCCACGCCGAGATCCGGCCGGCTGCCGTGGGCCGCGCGACCCTCGGTGGTGACCTCGATCCACGCGAACCCTTTGTGGGCGAGGCAAACGTCCAGGTGCGTGGGTTCGGTGACGATCGCGGCGTCCACGTCATAGCGCGGAATGAGATCGGCCGTGCCCATGCTGGCGTTCTCTTCGTCCGCCACGCCGGCGATGAGCAGTGATCCGTTAAACGGCGCCTTCGCATCCGCCAGGGCCTTCGCCGCCCCCAGCATGGCCGCGAGGCTGCCTTTCATGTCGTAGGCGCCGCGTCCGAAGAGCTTCCCGTCGCGAATGGCCCCGGAGAACGGCTCCGCCATTCCCGCCACGCCCACCGTATCCATGTGCGCGTTGAGCATCAGGGTCCGCCCGTCCGCCTGACCGCCTGACCGCCTGACCGCCTGTCCGTCCAGTCGGCCCACCACGCTGACGCGCTCGGGCGCAGGCTCGTGGGTGGTTACGTGCAGGCCGGCGGCCTCGAGTGCCTGCGCTACGTACCCCGCAATCTCGGCTTCGCCCGGTCCGCCGGCTTCCAGTGCGGGGTTGATGGAGTTGATGCGCACCAGGTCCTGGAGCGCGCGGATGACGTACTGGCGGTCCACCGGAACGACCATGAACGGATTCTCACCACGAGATTGGGGAGCCGGAATATTGGCGCCCTTCCCTTCGCGGGGAAAGCGGGCCAGAATAGCCGGTCGCCATCGCCCACGGTGAGGCCATGCCCGAACCTGCCAAACAGTTCCAGCCGTTCATCCCCGCGTCGCAGACGGTGCCGGAGTTTTCGCTCAAGGCCATCGTCCTGGGTGCCATCTTCGGCATCATCTTCGGCGCGGCCACGGTGTACCTGGCGCTCCGGGCCGGCCTCACCGTCTCGGCCTCCATCCCGATCGCCGTGTTGGCCATCGCGGTGTTCAAGCGCATTGGGCATTCCACCATCCTCGAGAACAACATCGTGCAGACCATCGGCTCGGCCGGCGAGTCCATTGCGGCGGGCGTGGTCTTCACGGTTCCGGCGCTGATTTTCCTGGCCGGCGGCGAGCAGTACTTCAACTACTTCAACATTCTGACGCTGGCCCTGGTAGGCGGCATCCTCGGCGTGTTGTTCATGGTCCCGTTGCGCCGGGCCTTGATCGTCAAAGAGCACGGCACGCTTCCCTATCCGGAGGGCACCGCCTGCGCCGAGGTGCTGGTGGCGGGTGAGCGGGGCGGCTCGATGGCCGGGCTGGTGTTCCGGGGCTTGGGCATCGCGTTCCTCTACAAGTCCCTCATGAGCATCCTGGGTCTGTGGAAGGACGTGCCGGCGTTTGTGACGTCCCGGACGTCGCCGTTGCCCAACGCCACGGTGCACGCCGAGATCACGCCGGAATACCTCGGCGTGGGATACATCATTGGTCCCAAGATCGCCGGCAACCTGGTCGCGGGAGGCGTGCTGGCCTCGTTGGTCCTGGTGCCGCTGATCTCGATCTTCGGGGACGCCCTGCAGACCGTGGTCCGGCCCGGCGTGGGCGACTTGCTGATCTCCGAGATGTCGGCGACCGAGGTCCGGTTGGGGTACGCCCGCTACATCGGCGCCGGGGCGGTGGCCGCGGCGGGGCTGATCACGCTGTTGCGGACGCTGCCCACCATCGTGTCGGCGTTCAAGGAGAGCTTCGGGTCCCTCAAGGAGCTTCGCGCGGGACGGGCGCCCGTCCGCACCGAGCGCGACATCCCCATCACCTACGTGATCGTCGGATCGCTGGCGCTGGTGTTGATCGTCGCCTTCCTGCCGCAGCTCCCGGGCACGTTTCCCGGGACCCTGCTCATGGGGCTCCTGGTGGTGATCTTCGGGTTCTTTTTTGTGACCGTCAGCTCGCGGATCGTGGGCATCATCGGCAGCTCGTCCAACCCCATTTCCGGGATGACGATCGCGACGCTGATGGCCACCTGCCTGATTTTCGTCTCCCTCAAGTGGACCGGTGAGGCGTATCAGGCGCTGGCCCTCTCGGTGGGCGGCATCGTCTGCATCGCGGCGGCCAACGCCGGAGCGACCAGCCAGGACCTCAAGACGGGCTACATCGTGGGCGCCACGCCGATTTCCCAGCAGATCGGGCTCATCATCGGTGTCGCGGCTTCGGCCTTCGCGATCGGCTGGACGCTGAAGACCCTGGATGCGTCCATGCAGTTCCAGGGTGTGGCGCACGCGATCGGCACCGACCGGTATGCGGCGCCTCAGGCGACGCTCATGGCCACGATCATCCGCGGGCTGCTGGCGCAAGACCTGCCCTGGGGTCTGGTATTCGTGGGGGCGTTCATCTCGGTGGTCGTGGAGCTGTGCGGCGTGCACTCGCTGTCGTTTGCGGTGGGCGCCTATCTGCCGCTGTCCACCACGGCCCCCATCTTCGTGGGTGGCGCGCTCAAGGGGATCATGGACAAGATGAGCGGCCGGAGGGCGGAGGAGACGGACGTCACGTCCGGCATGCTCTACAGCACCGGTCTGGTGGCCGGCGGGTCGCTCACCGGCATCGCGATCGCGCTGCTGGCCGGCATCGCCATCACCGTGGGGGGCCAGGAAGTCTCGATCATGCAATGGCTCGGGGACATGGTGGGCGTCCACGGCTGGGAGCGCCTTGGCGGAGTGGCGGATTTCATCGGCCTGGTGATGTTCGGCGTGCTGGCCGCGTTCTTGATTCGAGCAGCCAGGCGGAAGCTGGACGTCTGATGGGCTTCCGGCCGTCGATGATCGCCTCTGGGTTATTGCTCGCGGCGGTCGCGGGTTGCCGATCGGCGCCGGACATCACGGGCAGGTACGATCTGCTCGGGGTGAACGGCGCCCGGCTGCCGGTCCGCGCGGGCTGGGTGGCTCAGGGGACGTCGGAGTTGACCGGAGGATCCATGGAGCTGCACCCGGACGGCACCTATCGGTATCGCCTGTTATTCCGGGTGCAGAGCCCGGTCCGCGCCGAGTACGTGGACTCCTCGGTGAGCAGCGGAACGTACGAGCGGCGGATGGGCACCATCCGGCTGCACGCACCCGGTGGAGATCTCACGGCGCAGCTGGGCGGGACGGCGCTCAGCCTCAGTCAGGGCGGATGGAACTACGTCTTCCGGAAGGCGGAACCCTGAGATCAACCCTTCCTCCAGTGGGACCGATGATGACTCCGGGATTGGCGGTCCGTATTACGGTACTCGCGCTACTCACGGGCCCGCTCGCCGGGCTCAGCGTGTCCCGGAGCGCTGCGGCGCAGCAACCGCGCCCCAGCGCCCCCAGTGAGCTGCGCGATACGATCGAGCGGTTCTCCACCGACCGCGCCGCCTTGCTCCGGCGCTACGGCGTCCCGTTTTCGCCGGCCCGGCGGACCCGGTTGCGGGCGTTCTACACCGACTGGGCACAGCGCCAGGGGCGGGTGAACCTGGACGGGCTCGGCACCGAGGGCCTGGTGGACCGCGTGCTCTTCGGCAACGAGCTCCGCTACCAGCTGGCCCTGCTGGATCGCGAGGAGCGCCAATTCCAGGAGATGCGGCCGTGGCTGCCCTTCGCCGGGACGGTCATGGATCTGGACGAGAGCCGCCGCCAGATGGAGCCGCCGGATCCGCGCCGGACGGCCGAAGTACTGGCCGCGCTCGCGCGCCAAGTGGATTCCGCCCGCGACCGCGCCCGCGCCGCCTGGTCGGGTGACTCGACGGCACCTTCGCAGGCCGGTCGCCTCACGCGGGTCGTCGGGCGCCGGGTCTTGAACACCCTCGGCGAGCTGGATCGGGCGCTGGAGCGCTGGCACGGGTTCCACGCGGGGTACGACCCGCTCTTCACCTGGTGGACCGCCGACCCCTACCAGCGGGCCGATTCGGCGGTGGGACGCTACGCCCGATTCCTAAGGGAAACCGTGGTGGGGGCGCGCCCGGGAGAGGCGGAGCCCATGATCGGCGATCCCATCGGCGCCGAGGGGCTGCGGGCGGACCTGGCGCACGAGATGATTCCCTACACCGTGGAGGAGTTGATCGCCATCGCCGAGCGGGAGTTCGCCTGGTGCGAGGCTGAGTTCCGGAAGGCCGCGCGGGAGATGGGCTTGGGCGATGACTGGAAGGCCGCGCTCGAGAAGGTGAAGCAGACCTACGTGCCGCCCGGGGAGCAAACGCGCATGGTGCGCGACCTGGCGCTCGAGGCGATGGCCTTCGTCGAGGAACGGAACCTGGTCACGGTTCCCCCGCTGGCCAAGGAGGTCTGGCGGATGGAGATGATCCCGCCGGAGCGCCAGCGGGTGTCGCCGTTTTTCCTGGGTGGTGAGGTCTTCCAGGTGTCGTATCCCACCGACGAGATGACACACGAGGAGAAGCTCATGAGCATGCGGGGGAACAACCCGCACTTCTCCCGCGCCACGGCGCATCACGAGATGATTCCCGGGCATCACCTCCAGGGCTTCATGACTTCGCGGTACAACACCCACCGGCAGCCGTTCCGCACGCCCTTTTGGGGTGAAGGCTGGGCCCTCTACTGGGAAATGCAGCTCTGGGACCTGGGGTTCCCGCGCGGGCCGGAGGACCGGATCGGCATGCTGTTCTGGCGCTCGCATCGGGCGGCGCGGATCATCTTCTCATTGCGGTTCCACCTGGGCACCATGACGTCCCAGGAAGCCGTGGACTTCCTGGTGGAGCGGGTAGGGCACGAGCGGGCCAACGCCGAGGGCGAGGTGCGCCGCTCGGTGGCGGGCGACTACTCGCCCCTCTACCAGGCGGCGTACATGTTGGGCGGGCTCCAGTTCCGGGCGCTGTATCGCGAGCTGGTGGACTCAGGGCGGATGACCCCGCGCGCGTTTCACGACGCGGTATTGCAGGGAGGCTCGATCCCAGTCGAGATGGTGCGGGCGCGTCTCACCGGGCAGCGGCTCGGCGCCGACTACCGGCCGCAGTGGCGGTTCGCGGGGAACCCCTGAGGAGGGGCCGGCCCCCAATCGCTCACCGGCTCAAGTCGTAGGTCAGCAGCAGCGTTCCGGTCTTCTGGTAGAGCCGCTCTTGCGTGAGTTTCAGCTTGGCCCGGGTCGCGGGACTGGGCAACATGGGCAGCCCGCTGCCCAGCAGCACCGGAATGACGGCCACCTCGATCGCGTCCACCAGGCCGAGATCGAGCATGCTCCGGAACAACTCTCCGCCGCCGAAGAGCCAGATGTCCTTCCCCTGCTCCTGCTTGAGGGCGGTGACGGTCTTCCGGACGTCGTCGGAGACCGTCGCGTCGGGGCTGTCCTGCTGGCGCAGCGTGCGCGAGAAGACATAGGTCTTTTTGCCCGGCATGCCGTATCCGCCTTGCCGGACCGCGGCGTCGTAGGATTTCCTGCCCATCAGGACCGTATCGAAGTCTTTGAACATCGCTTCGAAGTCGATCTCGGGGTCGATGACGATCCAGTCGTAGCCGCCGTTGGGATCGGCGATATAGCCATCGAGGCTCATGGCCACCGAGTACTGCACCCGCCGCATGGGATGTCTCCTGGAAGACGCTAGTGGGTGAGGCCGTACATGATGTAGTTCATGGCGAGCTTGTAGGCTTCGTTGGTGATGTTCACCGCCCACCAACCCTCGCCCGACCACTCCATGTAGTCGCCGATATCGTTGTTGTAATTGATCACGACCATCAGGCGCCCCCCGGGATCGTTGTTTTCGTAGATCCCGTGGAACTCGGCCTTGAGGGACGGGTTGTGGGGGTACGACATGTCGAGGGTTTGGATCTTGAAGAACGCGTTGAAGATGGGGTGGGAGATGTCGAGCCGCACGATGCGCGCCTCTGGCAGCACCCGGCGGATCTGCCGCTCGAAGTTGACCCATTCGCGGAGCATGAAGTCGTCCACGATCAGGAACCCGCCCTTGGCCAGGTAGGCGCGCAGTCCTTCGACCTCGGCGTCGCTGGGGATCCAGTAGCCCGGCTCCGAGAGGTAGGCCACGGGGTACTTGAGCAGCTCGGGATCGTCCAGCGTGTGGATGTTGCTGCCTGCGACGTGGGGCCGGAGCGCGGTGACCTCACTTATCATGGTCATGAGGTTCCGCTCCATGGTGGGGTAGTCGAACTCCCACCCGTTGCTCATGATCTCGGCGTAGCGGATCCGCGCGAAGGTGAACCGGCCGTCGTAGGGGACGTTGGGTTCCACAGTGGGGCGCCCCCAGCCGCGCCGACGCTGCGCGCCCAGCTCACCGGAGCCGGCGACCAGCGCCGCCAGCAGCAATCCGAGAACTGGGAGGGGCCTCATACCGGTCCTCAGACGTTATCGATCGGCGTTCGCTTCCGCCATGAATCCGCCCTCGCGGCCCGCGGTCACAGCACCGCCGTTACCACGCCGCCAGACGGTCCACCGCCCGCCTTGTTCACGGCGTACACCCGGTACTCCAGCTCCACGCCGCGCGGCTGGTTCTGCACCGTGTGCTGGGTGTCCGTGCACGTGGCCACGTCTTCCCATGGGGTGCCGGCGCGCTTGCATTGGATGGTGTACGCGGCGACCCGCCCCTTGTCCAAAGGCGGGTTCCAGGCCAGGATCAGGTAGGTGTCGGCCTCGGCGAGAATCCTCGTGTCCCGTAGCGGAGAACCGCCTTCGTGGCGCTCACCAGGCGGGCCGGGGCGCGGTCCTTGCGGGCATGCTCCGCATGAAACGCCGCTTTGGCGGCCGTCGTGCTCGCCATCGCGGCCAGGTACTCGTCAAGCAGGGCTTGCAGCTCGTCGGCCGAGACCGGCGGGTTGGGGGAATCCTCCGCCGCCTCGCGCAGGCCCTCGATCACCCTCCGCGCGAGGGCCAGGATTTGCGCTTTCGGCCTTGGGAAACCGCGCCATCGTTGCCTCCTTGAGGGGGCCAAGCCCTTGAACCCCTGGCCTGTACGCCGCCCCGGCATGGGGAACCCCTGGAATAGCCTGATTCAAGCCTGCCCACGATGTGAGGAAGCTACCAACGGGCCGATGTAAGCCTCCCCACGACGCCGGAGGCCCGGCAATGGGGTGATGCAAGCGTGCCCACGGCGTGGGAAGATTGGCAATGGACTGATGTGAATGTGCCCGCGACGTGGGAAAGCTTGCAACGGGCCGATGCAGGCTTGCCCGCGGTGTGGGGAGCCTTGCAACGGGGCGATGTAAGCGTGCCCACGACGTGGGGAGACCTGCAATCGGCTGATGTAAGCATGTCCACGGCGTGGGGAGACCTGCAATCGGCTGATGTAAGCGTGCCCACGACCTGGGGAGGCGTGCGAACGATGGACGCAAACCCGCACACGGCTTGGGGTAACGGGCAAGGGGGCGATGCAGGCGTGCCGATGATTGGGGGAAAGCCGGGCGGACGCCCGTCGTGACCTGGCGGACGCCCGCCGCGCGCGCCTACGAAGGGCCGATGCGCGAATCGATGCCGCATAAGTCCTTATTCCTGCAAAGAGTGCGTAATAAGGCTGCCGCGCGGCGACTTAGCCAGCGGACAGTGCGGCTCTATGTCGGCTGGATGCGCCGGTTCATCCGCCACCATGGTCTGCGGCACCCGAAGGGCGGGGAGGCTGCGAGTCGCGGTGTTGCCGTCGGCGGTGAGGGATTCGTTGGGGGTGCATCTGGAGACAAGTAAGGCGACTCCACCAGGCGGACCTCCGGCGGTAGCCGGGGCCGTGGTGCGGCCGGGGGCGCGGGAGTGGGCGTGGCAATGGGTGTTTCCGGCGCGGCGTACCGGGCCGCCGGCGGTGAGCGGCGCTGGCATCATCTGCAGCCGTCGGCGGTGCAGCGGGCCATCAAGCAGGCGGCGCGGCGGGCGGGCATCACCCGGCCGGCCACGCCGCACGTGTTGCGGCATTCCTTTGCGACGCATCTGCTGGAAGGGGGCTACGATATCCGGACGGTGCAGGAGTTGCTGGGGCATGCCGACGTGAGCACGACGATGATCTACACGCACGTGCTGAACCGGGGTGGGCGAGGAGTGGTCAGCTCGGCAGATCGGCTCCGGGGACGTGCGGATGCAGCCCATGCGACGTAGGCTGCTACCGAGGCGGTCGTGGCGGAGTATTGGTGCGGCCGGTAGCTTCTAGCAAGGTCGAAGTACAAGTTATGCGGCCACACCAGTCCTAGCCTGTGACTGAATCCAACGTTCCCGTCCCCTCTCTTCAGCCGCGGTTCTGCGACCGCTGCGGACTCAGCCTCATCCCATTGGATCGGCCTCACGTCATCCGGCCGTGCCCGGAGTGCGGCAAGTCAGTTCACACGGTGGAGGTGGGGGAAGGCGGAACAGGGATCAAGATCCGGGCTGGCGATCGGTTTGTTATCCCCGCCGGGTTCCTGAAGGTCTCTCTAGACCCAACAGTCGGGACGAAGCTGTTCCGCCCCGGTCTTCGGTTTCTCCTTAAGGGACTCTTCTATGCGGGACAACCTAAGGACGCGCAAGCGCTCAGTGGTTTGATAGAGCATTACCGCAACGCCGCGGATACGACTCTGAAGGCCAGCCCGTTGCTTCAGGGCCTTGATATTGACAGCGAGGCCGACTCCAAGGAAGTCTGGGACCGGGTAAGCAAGGACAAGGACGGTCGTGAGTGGTTTGCTGCGCTAATGGGCACGTTCGCGGGGATCCTAGAGGAGGCCCTCAAGGAGGGCGACTTGGAGAAGGCGGCTTGGGCCGCATACCACGCTGCCACAGCGCACTCAATGGTGACAGTCCTCGAGCCCGTTTTCGAACAGACGCTCTGGCGTGGGTATTTGGCAAATCAGGTGGTATATGAGACTGCCGTCGCAGCCGCGAAGACGCCCGCGGAAGCGGAAGCTTTACGTCTCCTACAGCCACGGTTCGAGTCTCTTGATGAGGCTACGCTTCACACCAGGGTTAACGACGGTCGCCCGATCGGACTCCGGCTCGGCGTCTCTCAAATACCCGAAGCGACGCTCAAGGCGCTTGCTCAGTTCCACCTCGCGTCGTTTGCGCGGCGGAGGGAACAGCAGGAGCACGACGCCAACGAACGCTCGGAACGTAAGGAGCTTCGCGTGAAATGGGCTGGTTGGGGTGTTGCTGCGGCAACTCTCTTGCTTGCAGCGCTGAAAGCAATTGGCATCCTATAGCTCACATCGTGCCGCATAACACGGCCATGAAGTTGACGAGCGCCGCGCATGGCTGGATGATTGAGCGCTTGGGAAGATCGAGTTCTCCTCAGCCTGCCGCCCGCCTGGCGAGGTTGAGCGCTCGCAACTTATGGCCATGACGTTATGCCGCGGCCGCCTGCAGCGGCTATATTTCCCGCGGACAAGCGAAGGATCGCCATGAAGCACGAGTTCACCGCCATTATCGAGCGCGACGGCGACTGGTTCATCGCCTATTGCCCCGAAATCCCTGGGGCCAATGG
>DATECF010000032.1:0-16663 GCA_035287045.1 Gemmatimonadales bacterium
GCTGGAGGTCTTGGGACTTCCTACCCATCACTGCGCCTCGTTGCGGGCGGCATGTGGAGGCCGGATCGCACGAACCGGCGACGTGGACGGTGGCAGGGCATTCTACACGGGGGGCGACGCCGCGCCAGGGGCGCTGCTCGGGCGCTGGCCTTCGCGCTCATGAACGGTACCTTTCCCGCCGCGCCACAGTCCATCCCAGGCTCGAACCAACGCACGGAGGACCGCATGACACGCGTTGCGCACGCCCGGCAGACCACGAGGTACGTCACGGCGATGCTCGCCGTCGCGTCTGTCGCGTGGGCGGCGCCGGCCCGCGGCCAGGCCGGTCCCGCCGGTCGTCCACCCGAGGTGCATGAAGCCGCCATCTCCGACCTCCAGGCCGCCATGGCCCGCGGGGAGGTCACCGCCGTGCAGCTGGTAGATGCCTACGTCGCCCGCATCCGGGCCTACGACGGTCAGGGGCCGGCGCTCAACGCCATGATTCGCCTGAACCCCAGAGCCCGGGCCGAGGCGGCGGCGCTGGACGCCGAGCGACGGGCAAGGGGCCCGCGCGGGCCGTTGCACGGCGTCCCCGTGATCCTCAAGGACAACTTCGACACCGCGGACCTCCCCACCAGCGGCGGCTCCGTCGCGCTGGCGAGCGCGGTGCCGCCAGACGACGCCTTCGTGGTCAAGAAGCTGCGCGCGGCCGGCGCCGTGATCCTGGGCAAGGCGAACATGCACGAGCTGGCCGCGGGCATCACCACCATCAGCTCGCTCGGCGGACAGACGCGGAACGCCTACGATCCGCGCCGCTGCCCCGGGGGCTCGAGCGGCGGCACCGGCGTGGCGATTGCGGCGAGCTTCGCCGCCGTGGGCTGGGGCACCGACACCTGCGGCTCCATTCGCATCCCGGCGGCCTATGGCAGCCTGTTCGGCTTGCGGCCGACGCAGGGCCTGGTGAGCCGGAGTGGGATCATCCCGCTGTCCCGTAGCCAGGACATCGCCGGGCCGCTCGCGCGCACCGTGACGGACCTGGCGATCGCGCTGGACGCCACGGTGGGGCCCGATCCGGCCGACACGGTGACCCGGAGGCTGGGCGATCGCGCCATGCCTCGCTTCGCGACCGCCCTCGACCCCCGCGCCCTCCAGGGCGCGCGGCTCGGCGTGCTCACGAACTACTTCGCCGACACCGACGGTGACGTGGCCCGGGTGATCCGCACCGCGATCGACGCGATGCAAGCCCGGGGAGCGGACGTGGTGGATGTCACGATCCCGGACCTGGACAGCCTGATGGCCGGCTCGCGGGCCGTGGACATGGAGACCAAGTTCGATCTCCTGGACTACCTGGCGCGCAACCGAGCGGCGCCGGTGCGCTCGCTGAGTGAGATCCTGGCGCAAGGACTGTACCATGTCTCGCTCGACGGCCGGTTCCGGCGGGTGGACACGGTGTCGGTTCGCGAGAGCGAGGCCCACCGGGCGGCGCTCGCCAAGCAGCGGGTGATCCGCGACCGTCTCGCGCACTTGTTGGACAGCCTCCGGCTCGACGCGCTGGTCTATCCCACCATGCGACAGGAGCCCGCCTTGATCGGGGACCAGCAGTCGGGGTCGACCTGCACCCTGAGCGCCAACAGTGGCCTGCCCGCTATCACGGCGCCGGCAGGGTTCACCCGGGCGGGACTCCCGGTCGGCATCGAGCTGTTAGGGCGGCCGTTTGCGGACGCGCGGCTGGTGGCCCTGGCGTACGCGTTCGAGCAAACCGGACCCCGCCGCCGGCCGCCGCTCGCAACGCCTCCACTGGTGAACGGCCGTGCCCCGGCGCCCGCGGCGTTCACGGTGACCGCGCTACCGACCAGCGCGGCGTCGGCCGTTCGCGCCACCGCGAGTTTCCTGATAGACCTGTCGCGGTACGAGCTCCGCTACGATGTCCGGGTTTCAGGGGTCCCTGCCGAGGACCTCTCCGGGGTGGCCCTCCAGCGCGCCGACTCGGCGGGCGCCGGGCCCGTGGTCCATCGCCTCACGGGTCCGGGAACCCTGACCGTCTCCGGCACCGTGCCGCTCACCGGCGGAGAGGTCGCGGCCCTCCGCGAGGGGCGCTACCTCTTGACGGTGTTCACCGCCGACCAGCCCGCCGGCGCGGCGCGGGCGAGGGTCGAAGCGCCGCGTTGAGGAGACCCCCGGTGAACCGACTCATCGCCCTCGTGGGACTCGTTGCGGCCGGTCTGCTCAGCCTCCCCGTGCCGGCCCCGGGCCAGCAGCAGACCACGATCGAGACGCTGGACGTGTTCCTCGACTGCCAGGGCGTGTTCTGCGATTTCGATCACTTCCGTCGGGAAATCACCTTCGTCAACTGGGTGCGGGACCGCCGGGATGCCCACGTGCACGTCCTGGCAACCTCGCAGCAGACGGGCGGCGGCGGGAGGGAGTTCACGTTCGCATTCATCGGCCTCCGGCAGTTCGCGGATCGAAGCGACACCCTGCGCTACACCTCGCGCAACACGGACACGGAAGCCGAGGTGCGAGACGGGCAGGTCCACATCATCAAGCTCGGCCTCATGCGCTACGTGGCGCAAACGCAGGCCCGGGAGCGCCTCACGATCTCCTCTCGCATCGCCGGCGCGGCGGCGCCGGTCGGCCCGGTGGATGACCCGTGGGACTACTGGGTGTTCCGGACCAGCATTGGCGGATCGGTGGATGGCGAGAGCCTTCAGCAGTCCCTGTCGGTCAACGGGTCGTTCTCCGCCAGTCGGATCACGGAGGCGTTGAAAATCACGTTGCGCACCAACGGCCGGTACAGCCGCAGCGAGTTCGAGCTGGATTCGGTCACCACGTACCTCGATACCCAGAAGAACCTGGTGGCGGACGGCCTCGTGGCCTTCAGCCTAGGCCCGCACTGGTCGGCGGGCATCCAGACATCCGCGCGGTCGTCCACTCGCCTCAACCTTGATGCCTCGCTCGAGGGCGGCCTGGCGCTCGAATACGACCTGTTTCCCTATACGGAGTCCACCAGGCGCCAGCTGACGTTTCTGTATACCGCCGGTGTCTCCGCGTTCGACTACGAGCAGGAAACCATCTTCGACCAGACGTCCGAGATCCTCCCGAAGCATCGCTTCGAGATCGGGTTGCAGGTTCGCCAGCCGTGGGGATCGGTCAGCACGTCGCTCGAGGCCTCGCAGTATCTTCATGACCTGGCGCGGCACCAGGTGAACCTGTCGGGCGGAATGCAGCTGCGCGTGTTCCGCGGGCTCCAGCTCAATCTCTTCGGGGGCATTGGCCGGATCAAAGACCAGATCTACCTCGCGAAGGCGGGGGCCACCGAGGAGGAGATCTTGCTGCGGCGCCGTCAACTGGGCACCGACTACAGCTACCGCGCGAACGTGGGCTTCAGCTACACCTTCGGCTCCAGATTCAGCAACGTGGTCAACCCCCGCCTGGGCGGTGGAGGCGGGTTCTTTTTCTTCTTCTAGTCAGGCTCAGCGCCGAACCGCGGTCAGGTCCTTGAGCTCGGCGCGCACCGCCGCCGCTTTGCCGGCCCGCTCCAGCGCCGCCCACAGTCTGGCGACCGTGTCACGGTCCACCAGGCCGGGCGGCGACCCTGAGGCCTGGGTGGAGAGCCCCTCAGCCGCTCGAAAGGCCTCCACCGCGGCCACCGCCTCCGGCGTGTAGAGGAATGCCTCGCGGTCGCGCTCCAGGCGCGCGGCGCCCGATCGGAAGTGGCCCAGCGCGTGGAGCATCACCTTGAGCTGCCATACGTCGGCGCCGGTGAACTGCTCCAGCGTGCGGAAGCCCAGCGTCTGCGACACCGTGTCGTAGATCCGGCGCAGCTCGGCCACCGGGTCCGGGTGCTCACAGACGTTGATGTTGGCGGTGATCCCGTCGCTGCGGCGCGACCGGCCGGGCCGAGCGTCGGCCACGACCACCGCCGCGGATTGCGCGCGGCCCTTCCTCGCGTCGCCCCCGGCGGCGTGCCCCGCCGCGAGGGCCTCAATGAGTCGATCCGCGAGATGACGATCGCTCGCCGCCGTGCCCTCGAAGGTCCTGGCCACGGCCTCCAGGACCTGCGGCCCCACCAGCAGATTGCCCTGGGTCACGTAGGTGGCGCCGGCGCGGTGGCCGGCCCACGGATTGGTCCGCTCGCCGGTGTGCTGGGCGCTTCCCGCTCCGGGCCTGAGTCCGATCACTCCGACCTGTCGCCGCGAGGCGCCCGAGTCCGGCGCCAGCGCCCGCGCCAGCGCGTCCCGGGCCGTGAGCCCCTCCGCCAGCAGATCGAGTAATTCGGTTCCGTACTCCGTGCGGGTGTTGGCCTGCGTGGCCACGGCCCCGACCCCCGCTCGCACCCACGGCACGCCGTTGCCGACGCAGGCGACCCGGGTCGTCACCGCCACGCCGACCTCGCCGGTGGCCGCATCAACGGCGGCAATGGAGAACGTCGAGAACTCCAGCGGGTCGCGCCAACTCACGGGCTCTTGCGCGCCGACCCGCTCCACCGGGAACACGAGGACCAGCGCGGCGTACGTCAGACATCGCGTTCTATCCATGGTGCGTTCCTCCTGTGCCAGCGGCTTTAGCCTGGCCCGCGCGCCGTGTCAAGGCGTCAACGTCTCACCGCCGCCGTGCGTATAAGGATACGATGTCGGTCCTGCATACCCTGCCCGCCCTGGGCATGCTCCTCCAGTCGGGCGTTCCCTCCCAAGATTCGTTGTCACCGCGCGACGGCGCGGTGCCGGTGGCGCGCGCCACGGAGGTGCGCGGCGAGCTGACCATTGACGGGCGCCTGGACGAGCCGGCCTGGCGGAGCGCGCCCGCGGTGACGCGGTTCGTCCAGCGGGAGCCGGTGGAAGGGGCCCCCCCGGAGGAACTCACCGAGGTGCGGGTGCTGTTCGACGCCGGGGCGGTTTACGTTGGGGCGCGGATGTTCGACCGGCATCCTGAGCGCATCGGCACCCAGCTGGTGCGACGGGACCAGTGGGGATCGTACGACTACTTCGAGGTCGCCTTCGATCCTAACAACGACCGCCGCACCGGTTATCGGTTCCGCGTGAGCGCCGCGGGCGTGCAGCGCGACGCGTACCTGTTCGACGACACCGACGAGGACGACGCCTGGGACGCCGTCTGGGAGTCGGCCACGCGGCGGGATTCGCTGGGGTGGGTGGCCGAGCTCCGGATTCCGCTGTCGCAGCTGCGCTACCGCGCGGCGGATACCGCGCAGGGCTGGGGCGTCAACTTCACGCGCTCGCGGGTGGCGACGGAAGAGGTCACGGACTTCGCGCTCGAATCCCGCATCCGGCACGGGACGGTCAGTCTCTTCGGGCGCCTGGAAGGCCTCCACCTGCCGCATGCCGCGCGGCGGATCGAGCTGCGTCCCTACGCGGTGGCCAGCGCCCGGTTGGCCCCCTCCGAGCCTGGCGATCCGTTCTTCGGTGGTGCGGACGTCGCTCCCCGGACGGGCGTGGACCTGCGTTACGGCCTGGGCAGCGCGTTCAGCCTCGACGCCACCATCGCGCCGGACTTCGGCCAGGTGGAGGTGGACCCGGCCGTGATCAACCTGACGGCGTTCGAAACGTTCTTCGACGAACGCCGTCCGTTTTTCGTGGAGGACGCGCAGATCTTCGAGTTCTCGCTCTCGGGCGGGCGAAACCGGCTCTTCTACAGCCGACGCGTGGGGCGCGAGCCTCACGGGTCAGGGCCCGACGATGCCGACTACGAGGAGATCCCCACGTCCACCACCATCCTGGGCGCGGCCAAATTGACCGGCCGGACCCGGTCCGGATTGTCGGTGGGCGCGCTCGCGGCCCTCACCGGCCGGGAGGCCGGCCGCGCGTTCAACATCGCGGAACAGCGCACCGACGCGTTCACGGTGGAACCCCGCGCCTGGCACGGTGTGGCGCGGGCGACGCAGGATCTGCGGGACGGCGCGTCGCAAATCGGCGGCATCCTCACCGCCATGCGCCGCGAGCTTCCGGCCGACCGCGGCTTTGACTTCCTGGCGGCGGAGGCGTACAGCGCCGGCGTGGATTTCGACCACAGCTGGGGCGGCTCACGCTCGCGCGACTGGGCCCTGTGGGGGTTTGCCACTGGCAGCCTGGTGCGAGGCGCTCCGGAAGCGATGATCCGCATCCAGCGGGCCAGCAATCACTATTTCCAGCGGCCGGATGCCACGCGCTTCGCCGTGGACTCGACCGCCACTTCGTTGGGTGGCCGCGAGTGGCGGCTGCAGTTCGAGCGGCGCAGCGCCAGGCACTGGACCGGGGCGGTATGGATCGGGGAGATCACCCCTGGCTTCGAGGTCAACGACCTGGGGTTCTCGACCGCCGGCGAGCGGCTCGACGCCGGCACCAGGGTTGAGTACCAGGAGACCACGCCCGGAGCCGTCTTCCGCAGCTATGACCTCTCGGCATCTACGTTCCACAACTGGCGTCATGAAGCCCTGGACGACGTGTGGTCCGGCGGTTCCTGGGCCCGCGCGCACCGGGGCGGCGAGTTCAGCCTGGAGGCGGACGTGGAGTTCCAGAACTTCTGGGGCGCCAACGTGGAGCTTCAATACTCACCGCCATCGCAGAGCAGCGTGGCCACCCGTGGCGGGCCGCTCATGCTGGAGCCGGCGCGCGCCGGGTTCGACCTCAGGCTCAATACCGATCGGCGGCGGGCGGTGTCGTTCGAGCCCTCGCTGAGCTACGAGCACCGCGCGCTGCGCGGGTCCCAGTGGGAGGCCGGCCTCGAGCTGTCGCTCAAGCCCTCCCCCAGCGTGGAGCTGGAAGTTTCGCCGGAGTGGTCCTGGGAGCTGGACCCGGCGCAATACGTCGGCACCGCCGGCAGCGGCTTCAGCCCAACCTACGGCCGTCGCTACCTCTTCGCGGATCTTCGCCGCCAGGAGCTGGCGATGGACACGCGGATCAACCTCACCGTCAACCCCAGGCTCACGTTCCAGCTCTACGCGCAGCCGCTCCTCGCGTCCGGTGACTACCTCACGTATAAGCAGCTCGCCCGCGCCGAGTCGTTCGACTTCGACGTCTTCACGGAGGGCGTCGCGATCGAGGGACCCGGTGGGTGGTCGTGCGTCGGCGGGCAAACCTGCCGGGATCCGTCGGACCGGCGCTACATCGACTTCGACCGCGACGGCCAGCCGGATTTTTCCTTCGGCGAGCGCGACTTCAACGTCCGCTCGCTCCGGGTCAACGCGGTGATGCGCTGGGAGTACCGGCCGGGCTCCACCCTGTTCCTGGTCTGGCAGCAGGGTCGCGAAGACGAGGCGATCACCGGCGCCGCGTCGCTGGGCCGCGACCTCCGGGCGCTCTGGCGGGCGCCCAGCGAGAATCGGTTCATCGTCAAGCTGACGTACTGGTTCGGCCTGTAACGGCAGGCGTCAGCGGTCGGCCATCCGGCTCGACGTCGCCGGGCTTGACGGTGGCGAACGGGGGAGCCATCCTGTCCCCTCATGACACCCCTCCCATGGCTGGTGGCGGCGTGCGTGCTGGCCGCGGCCCCGCTCCGCGCTCAGCATCCCGAACAGGACGTGCTCGCCGTGATCCGCCGTGTCTTCGACGGCATGCGGTCGGGCGACAGCGCCATGGCCCGATCGGCGTTCGATGCCTCCGCCCGGCTGGTGAGCGTGTCCACGGACTCGGCCGGCAACCCCAGGGTAAGCATGGCGGACATCGACCGGTTCCTGGCCGCCGTGGGGCGCCCGCGGAACGAAGTCTGGGACGAGCGCATCTGGGATACCGAAGTCCGGGTGGACGGCGGACTGGCGTCGGTGTGGACCAAGTATGCGTTCTATCGGGGCGAGCAGCTCAGCCATTGCGGCGTGGACGTGTTCGAGCTGGTTCGGCGCCCGGACGGATGGAAGATCGTGCATCTGGCGGATACGCAGCGTCGCGGGAATTGCTGGACGCCGCCGAAATAGCAGTCAGCCATCAGGGGCTGGGGAACGAATGTGAACCCTCTCTCGTCGCGCCGTGACTTCGTTGCCAGCTCGGGCACCGTGCTCGGGGGTGCCTGGCTCGTCCTCCATCTGCCTGCCATCGAGGCGGCCGCGGCACACGCCCGCCGCGCGCTGGCCCGCCACGCGCCGTTCGAGATCCTCACACCCGAGGAGGCGAGGGAGCTGGAGGCGATCGCGGCGCACATCATCCCCACGGACGACACGCCGGGCGCGCGCGAGGCCGGCGTCATCTACTTCATGGACAAAGCCCTTGGCACCTTCGCCGCACCACTCCTGGACCCCATCCGTGGCGGGTTGCCGGACCTGCTCAAGGCCGCCCAGGCCCGGAACGCCGAGGTGCGGGCGTTCTCGCAGCTGACCGTTGAGCAGCAGACAGACGTGCTGCGGAGCATGGAGCAGACGCCGTTCTTCGGCATGGTGCGCATGCTCACCGTGGCCGGCATGTTCGGCGACCCCTCGTACGGCGGGAACCAGGATCGCGCGGGCTGGCGGCTGATTGGGTTCGACGGCGGCCACGCTCACCAGCCACCCTTCGGCTACTACGATGCCAATCCGCCACGCGAGTAGCGCCGCGCCCCCGGCGGGCGTCCGGTTTCCGACTCAGGCCGAAGTGGACTTCGTGGTGATCGGGTCCGGGGCGGCCGGCGGCGTGCTGGCCAAGGAATTGTCCACCGCCGGCTTCAGCGTCGTGGTGCTGGAACAGGGGCCGTATCTCCGGCCCGGCGATTTCCGACACGATGAGGTGGGCGGGTTCTTCAACGCCGACCTGCTGCCCAAGCCGAATGACTTCCCCACCACGTTCCGCAAGACGGAACAGGATGAGGCCACGGTGCAGGCCAACCCACCCTCGGTGATCTACGCCAAACTGGTGGGCGGCAGCAGCGTGCATTTCACGGCCAACTACTGGCGGTTTCGCCCCATCGACTTCGTGGAGCGGAGTCGCATCGGTCCGATCGCGGGTACCGGCTTCGCGGATTGGCCCATCACGTACGAGGACCTCGAGCCGTACTACACCAAGGTGGATTGGGAGGTGGGCGTTTCCGGCGTCCCTGGGCATGGGGACCCGCCGCGCTCGCGTCCCTACCCCATGCCACCACTGCCGGTGAAATCCTCGGGTGCGTTGCTGGAGTACGGCGCGCGGAAGCTGGGCCTGCATCCGTCGCCCGCGCCCATGGCGATCCTGTCACGGCCGCACAACAACCGCACCAGCTGCATTCACTGCGGCTTCTGCATCTTCTTTGGCTGCGAGGTGGGGGCCAAGTCGTCGTCGCTGGCGTCCATGATCCCGATCGCGGAAGCGACGGGCCGCTGCGAGATCCGGCCGGAGTCCACCGTGTTCGAGATCGAGACCAACGACGCCGGACGCGTGACCCGGGTCCTGTACTGGGACAAGGACGGGCGGGAGCAGGCACAGCGCGCCCGGGCCGTAGTCCTGAGCGCGAATGGCGCCGAGACGGCACGCCTGCTGTTGCTCTCGGCGTCGCGCCGGTTCCCGGACGGCCTCGCCAACTCCAGCGGCACGGTCGGCAAGTACCTCATGCTCAACGGCTACTGCACCGCCTATGGCTACTTCGAGCACCCGTTGAACGAGTACAAGAGCGTGCAGGTGACGCGCGTGGTGATGGACTACTACGACACCGACCCCGCGCGCGGGTGCTACGGCGGCGGGGGACTGGACTCGCGATTCGACTTCTATCCGGTGATGTTCGGACTGAACGGCCTGCCCTCCGACGCGCCGCAGTGGGGACCCGAATACAAGCGCATGCTGGCCGAGTATTACACGCATACCATGGCGGTGGCCGGCCACGCCACGTCGTTGCCGCTCGAGGCCAACAGCATCTCGCTGGATCCTAACGTCAAGGACAAGTACGGCCGCCCCGCCCTGCGGCTCACGTATAAAGATCATCCCGACGATCTCCAGATCCTGCGGTTCTTTCAGGACAAGGGCAGAGAGCTGCTCGAGGCCGCCGGCGCCCGGCGGGTATGGGCCAATCCGGTGCAGGAGCAGAACGTGGCGGTGCACCTGCTCGGCACCTGCCGCATGGGAGATGATCCCGCGGAGTCGGTGGTGGACCGGTACCACCGGGCCCACGACGTGCGGAATCTGTTCATCTGCGACGGATCGAGCTTCGTGACGTCGGGCCGCGGCCAGCCCACGATGACCATTCAGGCGCTCGCGTTCCGCGCGGCCGACCACATCATCCAATTCGCCCGGCGGGGCGAGATCTGAGTGTCCGACCTCTACCAACCCCGCTGCGTTCTCTGCGGTGGCATCATGACGGAGGGAGGCACATGCATCGTCCGCTAGTCATCGTGCTGTCGGCGTGGGCTACGACGGTTTCCGCCCAGGAGCCGGTGGATCGGGCGGCCATCGCTCAGATCAACGCCGAGGGATTCAACCGTTCCTCGCGCGTGTCCGAATTGTTCGATCACCTAACCAACGTGATCGGCCCACGGCTCACGGGCAGCCCGGCGTTCAGGCAGGCGGTGGACTGGAGCGCAGAGCGCTTCAGAGAATTGCGCCTCGCCAACGTGCACACCGAAGCCTGGCCGTTCGGCCGCGGCTGGACCCTGGAGAAGCTCACGCTGGAGATGGCAGAGCCGCGCTACTTCCCCCTCATCGGCTACCCGGAGGCATGGACGCCTTCGACTCGCGCCGAATTGCTCGCGACCCCGGTGTATATCGGCGATTGGACGGCGGAGCAAGTGCGGGCCCGGAAGGCGGAATTGGCTGGCAAGATCGTTCTGCCCTGGCAGCCCCAGGGGGCGTTCATCACGGAGGACCGGCCCCAGCCGACCGACCATCAGGAGCGGGTCCGGATTGGGGCGCCGCCCAATGTGGGAACCACGGGGCCGGTGGCCCGGCGGGAGATGGGAGCGCTGATGCGCGAGGTCGGCGCGGCGGTGGTGCTCCAGCCCAATCAAGGGCAACACGGGACCGCCTTTGTGCTCGGGAACCGGAACACCCGGGATGACGCCGCCCCTTCGGTCATCCTGGCCTCGGAGCATTACAACCTGATCGTGCGCATGCTCCAGGCGAAGCTGCCGGTGAAGCTCCGGGTCGACGTTCAAACGCGCTACCACACCGCGGACACCAGCGGCTACAACGTCATCGGCGAGATCCCCGGCTCGGATCCGCGGATCGGCGACGAGGTCGTCATGGTGGGAGCCCACCTGGACTCCTGGCACTCGGCCACGGGTGCCACCGACAACGCGGACGCGGCTGCGTCGCTGATCGAGGCGGCCCGGATTCTCCAGGCGTTGGGCCTGCGGCCTCGACGCACCATTCGCTTTGCACTGTGGGGCGGCGAGGAGCAGGGACTGCTGGGCGCGCGCGCCTATGTAGGGCAACACCTCGCCGGCGACGCCAACGCCGCGGCACGCGAGAAATTCAGCGTCTATTTCAACCACGATCCCGGCACCGGCCCCATCTACGGCTGGTACCTGGAAGAGAACCAGGCGGTCAAGCCGATCTTCGACGCCTGGCTCGAGCCGCTCACGGACATCGGGGTGCGCCGCAACGTCGTGGACAAGATCGGCAGCACCGATCACCTGGCGTTCATCGCCGCCGGGGTTCCGGGCTTTAACTCGGTGCAAGACTACCGGGAGTACGACGTCCGCACCCACCACACCAACACGGACTTCTACGAGCGACTGAACCTCATCGATCTTCAAGAGGCCGCGGTGGTGCTGGCGACATTCGCCTATCAGGCGGCGATGCGAGACGCGCCAATCCCCAGAGGGGGTCCGCCGCGGCCGTAGGAAACGCCGCACCTTCACAGTTCCATCCGGCGAACGGGCCCGGCCCTTGGCAAACCGGCGTCTCTCTCGCCATCTTACCCGCCCTCGTGACACCCACCGTACAACAGCATTTAGAGCGCGGCCTCGCCGGTCGTTACACGCTGGAGCGTGAGCTCGGCGAGGGCGGCATGGCCGTTGTATTTCTGGCTCGGGACCTGCGCCACGACCGACTCGTGGCCCTGAAAGTGCTGCGGCCCGAGATCTCGGCCGAAATCGGCGCCGAGCGATTCCTGCGCGAGATCAAGATGGCCGCCGGGCTCACGCATCCGCATATCCTCCCCGTGTTCGACTCCGGCCAGGCCGATGGGCTGCTGTTCTACGTGATGCCGAACATGGAGGGGAACTCCCTGCGCCAACGGCTGGAACGCGAACGCCAGTTGCCGTTGGAGGACGCGCTGCGGATCACGCGTGAAGTGGCGTCGGCGCTGGACTACGCGCATCGCCATAACGTGGTGCATCGCGACATCAAGCCGGAGAACATTCTGCTGCACGAAGGCTCGGCCATGGTGGCGGACTTCGGCATCGGTAAGGCCGTGAGCGGCGAGGGGTCCATCACGCAAACCGGCATGGCGGTGGGCACCCCGGCCTACATGAGCCCGGAGCAGGCCAGCGGGGAGAAGGTGATCGACGGCCGGAGCGACCTCTACAGTCTGGGCTGCGTACTGTACGAGATGTTGAGTGGCGAGCCGCCGTTTACCGGACCCACCGCTCAGGCGGTCATCGTCAAGCGACTGGTGGATCCCATCCCCAAGGTCCGGACTACCCGCGACGTGCCGGAAGCCGTGGACGAGGCCGTGACGCGCGCGTTGTCCCGCACGCCGGTGGACCGGTACCCAACCGCCGCCCAGTTCGCCGAAGCGCTACGGCAGGTCTCGCGCGATGGCAGTGGAGGCGTGCACCGGACTCCACCCGACTCGCCGAAAGGTCAGCCCGCCCAGAAGTCCATTGCGGTGCTCCCGCTCACGAACATGAGCGCGGACCCGGAAAACGAGTACTTCGCTGATGGCATGACCGAAGAGATCATCAATGCCCTGGCCAAGGTGCCGGGGCTGCAGGTCGCCTCACGCAGCTCGTGCTTTGCCTTCAAGGGAAAACAGGTCGACATCCGCGCCGCGGGCGAGAAGCTTGGCGTTGGATCGTTGCTCGAGGGCAGCGTTCGCAAGGTGGGCAACCGGATCCGGATCACGGCCCAGCTGGTCAACGTCGAGAGCGGCTACCACCTCTGGTCCGAAACCTACGACCGCCAGCTCGAGGACGTGTTCGCGATTCAGGACGAAATCTCCCGGGCCATCGTCGAGGCGCTCAAGCTGCGACTCGGCAGCGACACCGATCGGCTGGTGGTGCCCACCAAGAACCTGGAGGCCTACAACCTCTACCTGAAGGCCCGGTTCTTCTTCCATCGGTTCACCGAGCCGGGCTTGCGGAAGAGCCTGGATTTCTACCAGCACGTGCTGCTTCAGGAGCCCGGGTACGCGCGGGCCTACGCGGGGATCGCGGACTGCTGGTGCTCCCTGGCGGACGACTGGGTGGCACCCGACGACGCGTACCCCAGGGCGAAGGCGGCGGCGACCAGGGCGCTGCAGCACGACCCGGAGCTGGCGGAGGCCATGACCTCCCTGGGCAAGGTGTTGTGCTGGTACGAGTGGGACTTTGCCGGCGCCGAGCGCCAGCTGCGCGCCGCCGTGACGCTGAGCCCGAACTACGCCGAAGGCCATTGGGCGTTTGGGAGTGCCTTACCCGCGGTGGGACGCCTCACCGAAGCGATCGAGGAGATGCGGAAAGCCCTCTCGCTGGATCCCCTGTACCCCCAATACAGCCGCTGGATCGCCCGCTTCCTGCTGTACGCCGGCGACTACGCCGGGGCCATCGCGCAGAGCCAGAAGACGCTGGAACTGAACGAAGACTACTTCCAGGCGTACCTGGACATCGGCTCGGCGCACCTGGCTCGGGGCGAGCCGGAACGGGCTCTGGAGTGGTACCGGAAGGGCCAGGCGCTGGACTCGAGCGTTCGCTCGTACGATGCCCACATCGTGCGCGCGCTCGCGGCCCTGGATCGGGACGACGAGGCGAAGGAGATCCTCGCCCGGCTGGAGGAGGAGTCGCGCCAGCACTACGTGCGGGCCGAGATCCTGGCGATGGGCTATGCGTCCCTGGGCCAACTGGACAGCGCCTTCGCCTCGCTGGAGCGTGCGTTCCAGACCCGCTCGGCCGGATTGATCTACCTCCATGTGGACCCCGGATACCGGCCGTTGCGCGCCGACCCGCGCTTCGGCACGCTGGTGGAGCGCATCGGCCTGAAATAGCCGGCGGTCCCTGGTAGCCGCCTGACGTCACGGCACCTGGCCGTCCAGGATCAGCTTCAACTTTCCGGCATCGATGTTTCCGCCGGACACCACGCAGACCACTTTTCCCTTCCCTGTCTTGCCGGCCAGCGCCGCGGCCACCGGCACGGCGCCCGCGCCTTCGGCCACCACGTGATTGCGCTCCACCAGCAGCCTGACCGCGTCGGCCACCTCCCGCAGCGACACCACCAGCGAGCCGGCCAGCACCCGCTTCGCCAGCGGCCACATTTCCGGGAGCATGCTCTTCCCGCCGATGCCGTCCACAAAACTGGGCGTGTGGTCGATGGTCTGCGGCGACCCGGCCTCGAGGGATGCGGCGAACGGCGCGGCGGTCTCGACCTCGGCCGCGAACACGTTGACCCGGGGCTGGCGCGCGCGAATCGCCGAGGCGATCCCACAGCTCAAGCCCCCGCCGCCGTACGGCACCACCACGGCCTCAACGTCGGGCAGGTCCTCCAGGATTTCCAGGCCAATGGTCCCGTTCCCGGCGATGACCGCGGGATCCGCCACCGGGTGGATGAAGACGCCGTTCATCCCCGGGTACTGGTGATCGGTGATAACGGCCCACCATCGGTCGTACGGCACCTTGATGGCCCGCATACCCAGTCGCTCCATCGCGTCCAGCTTGGTCTGGGGCGCGTTCTCGGGCACGATCGCGCTGGACGGCACGCCCAAACGGCGAGCGTTCCAGGCGACGCCCTGCGCCATGTTGCCGGCGCTCGCCGTATAGACGCCGTCCCTCAGGCGCTCCTGGCCCCCGAGCATCATGGCGTTGCCGGCGCCGCGCAGCTTGAACGAGCCGATGGGTTGGAGGTTCTCGAGCTTGAGATAGATCTCCGCCAGGGGGCTCTCGACGTTCAAGCGGACCAGGGGCGTGCGCACCGCCACGCCCTGGAGGCGGCGCGCGGCGGCTTCGATCTCCGTGAGCGCGATCTCCTCAATGGGCTTCATCCCGCTCCCCGCCCAGCTCCACCCACACCCCCACGTTGAACTCGGTCGCCTTCTGGTAGATGAGGTGCACGGCCGCGAGATCCTCCACCGCCAGCCCCAACGACTTGAACAGCGTGATTTCCTCTGGAGAGATCCTCCCCGGCACGCGGTCCAGCAGCACCTCGCCAATCTCCCCACGGATGTGGTCGTCGCCGATCACCCGCTCGGTCTTAGGTGTCAAGAAATCTCCGGCCTCGTTGAGCGCGGATTCCCGCCGATCGACGAACAAAGAGGCCTTCTTCACCGCGGCCGTATCCAGCTCGCGCGCGGCCTTGGCGCTGGCTCCCACGGCATTGATGTGGGCGCCGGCCGCCAGCCAGTCGCCCTTGAGCACCGGCTCCCGAGCCGAGGTCACCGTGCAGATGATGTCGGCGTCCTTGACCGTGCCGCGCGCGGATCCCATCGCCTCGATCTTCACGCCGTGCCGCTTTGACTCGCGCTCTGCGAACGCCTTGGCGTGGTCCGGCGTGGGACTCCACACCCGTATTCGCTTCAAGGTCCGCACGATGAGCATGGCCTCGAGGTGCGTCCGCGCCTGCACGCCGCTCCCCAGGATCGCGAGATCGCCCGCCTCCGGGCGAGCCAGGAGCCGAGTCGCCACGCCGGACACCGCGGCGGTGCGGACGGCGGTGACTTCGCTCGCGTCCACGATCGCCTTGAGGCTGCCGTGCCCGGCCTCGAACAGGAGCACCGCGCCCTGATGCGAGTCGAACTCGGTGCCGCGGTTTCCAGGAAAGACGCTGATCACCTTGACGCCCAGCGCCCGGAGCGATTCGGAATAGGCCGGCATCGCCGCCAGCGCGCCCAGGTTGCCCGGCAGCATGATGACTTGGCGGAGCGGGAGCAGCGCCTCGCCGCGCGCCAGCGCCTTGAGCGCCTCTTCCATGGCCCCGATGCATTCGCCCATGGGCAGCAGCCGGGCGACCTCGGCCTGGTTGACGATGAGGACCTTCACCGCCCCTCCGGTCTCTCCGGTGCCGGCGGCCTCCAGAAGTCCGCCGTCCCCTTGGCCGACGCCGCCAGGTCGCGCCCGAACAGCGCCGTGTTGAACACCACCCGGAAGGTTCCCACCGGCTGCCCCCGCCATTGCGGCCGGAACCCGATCAGCACCACGTGCCCGCGCCCGTGCTTCACGTCCAGCGCCGCGGCGTAGCCCTGCAGGTGCTTCTCGCCCAGCAGATAGCCGGACAAGAGCGGTGACCCTTGGGGCGCGTACTTCGCCAGCGCCCACCCCTCGAATCCCTCGAGCGTGGTGAACACCGGACTGTTGTCGACAAACACGCTGGCGCGCTCCGGCATGCCGGCCATCACCGGATGCGCCGGATCGGTGATGACCTCCAGGATGGAGCCACCCGTGAAGAAGTCCCGCCGGGGAACGCCGCCCACCACGTTACGCACCGGCAGGTGGAGCAGCTGAATCGCGAAATTGCCGGACTGGTTCAGGCAGACCAGGGTGCCGCCCGCGCGCACGAAGGCATCGAGCGCGCGGACGCCGGCCGCGCCGATCCCTCCTTCGTAGCGCGGCGGCACGGACCCCCTGGCATAGCCGTTGAGCAGCAGGTCGGGTGAATCGGACGCCAGCATGATGACGTCGAACCGATCTCCCAGC
>DATECF010000033.1:0-13457 GCA_035287045.1 Gemmatimonadales bacterium
GCGGTAGCCCAGGTAGCGGCCCCCACACTCGGATTTCGTCCAACTCCTCGACTTGTTCAGCCGTCCACACACGCACGCTGAGTGACGCAGTGGGATACTGCAGAAGAAACAGCGTGTCGATCCCCTTGATGAGCCTCGTCGTAACCCGAGTGGGCGTTCCCAGGCGGGAGATTACCGTGGCGCGTTCGTCCCCGAACGAGCGGCCGTAGTCATCAAGGAGCTGCAAGATCGAGTCTCGGGGGAGACCCTGCATCGTCACGGGCATTGAAGACCGCTCCAACAGCGTGTCCGCGACTTGCGCCACTTCCGACGCAGCTCCCTCCCGCGGCGAGGGTGGCCGGCACCCGCCCAGCGCCAGCGCAGCGGCGAGCACCAGTGTGGACTTAGCGGCCAGCCCTGACGCCGTGTGGATCAGGCCGGGCGAGATGAGCCACCCCGAGCAATGGTAGATAGCCATGCCGGAACGCCCCCCGGTCAGGGACAACGCAACTCAATATTCATGTGAGGAGCAGTCCAGACGTCCTGTCCTCGAGGCAAAGCGGCTCGAGGTTCCCGGCTCACGGCTGAGAGCGACACAACACGTTGTCAGAGCCCCCCTCGCAGAGCGCGCGGAGAAGCCCAGATTGCTCCTCAGGCTGCGTGACGGAGCGGCTCACTGCCCGACCTCCTGCAACCTCGAACAGCATCACGGAATCACGCAGGGATATTACCGAATCGGAGGTCTCCGCACTGTGGGTGATGCGGCAGTGGGCCACAAGCTCGTCGCTGCCATCGTGATCAAGGTCCCATATGCGATGTGCACACGCGTACGTCGAACGACCGATTCCGTACTGCACCTGTGACCCCACCAGCACGTGGTCCCCAGTGCCGCTCCAGTTGCGCAGTTGCCATCCCACGCCAGGCTCGAGATACACCGCACTGAGCCACTCTACCGCCTCGCACTCAAAGCAGTCCCGATGCCTGAAGACGACGTCCGGTCGCCGCGTGGAATCGAACTGTGCGAGTCGCTCGAACTCCCAAGCAAGCCACAAATCTCGACCGCTTCCGGCCGCGGCCGCGGCGGCAATGATGGACTTGCGACCGCCTTCCAAGTCATAGCTATACAGTCGAAACACGGGCGCTTCAGGAACGGAGGGAAGTTCGTACCTGATCACTGCGATAGCGTAAGAGCCGTGGAGGCCAACTCGCTCAATCCCGAGGGGCAAGTACACCCCGCGCACGGTATCGGACAGCTCGTTGGCGAATGCGCTGCGAACCGCGTCCCAGACGGCCGGCCGAGACTGCTCCGTGGTCCATTGAAACCCAAGGGTGTCCAGGAGCGACCGGGAAGGGGCGTCAGCGCTGGCGGTGTCGCTCAGGCCACGAGTCATGCCGGTCCCCTCAGGGCGGCTCCTGTCGCACGCACCCAGGGCACTCACCGCCATCACGAGGGTGGCGACGAGTGACTCCGTCAACAACGCATGCGCTTTTCGCAGGACTGCTTCGTCACGGGTTCTCACGGCTACCACCGGTCAATCAGGATACCGCACAAGGCGCGCGCAGCCCCTTAGAGTCTCGCGCACGCGCCGTCTGGGTCGGACTCCACATGGAGGTGATCCCCCTCGAGCACCACATCGTAGTCATCTCCAAGGACCTCCCGCAATAGGCTCGCGACGAGCCGACGTTGATCCGCAGTCAGGTCGCCAGTCCTCAGGTCGATGGCGTACCCTCCAGGATGCAGGCTACCCGCCCTGTGATTCCCGTTAGTTGTGAACGTTACGATGGCATCGCGGCCACCGACCTGCTGGAAGGCGGCGTCGACGTCGGATTCGATACTGAGGATTTCAGGTGCTAGTCCATCGCCGGTCGTACCGTACTCCGCCGCGAAGCGCCACCGACCGAACGGATCGACGAAATTGACGGGGTCGTTAGACACATACGCATAAAGATTGCCGTCAACGCTGATCAGGGCGGGAGGTACGCGGATGGCCCATCTGGCCGGGGGCCGACTCAGGTTCCGGCTTCTAAGCGCCGTTCTTGCGAACTCATCGACCACGCCACCGTTGAAAGCCACGGGGTCTTTGACTGTCCAACGCCCGGACTCCGGATCGTAGTCCCGCGCGCCGAAGCGCAACAACGCCGTCTGGCCATCCGATAGGCCACCCGCATAGCCGAATGGCTGGAACCCGGGATTGGTGTTCAGGAGTTCCCGGCCGAACTCGTCATAGGCGAGCTGCTGGACTACCACCGCGTCTGTAGTGCGGATGACGAGCCTCACACTCGCCAGATGATCGTGCACGATCCGATAGCTCACACCGCCTTTGACGACGTAATCCGGGACGTTGGCCCTCGTCCCGTACACAAACCGGCTCACGATCGCTCCCGTGCCATCCAACTCGGCCACCGGACTGATCCAGGGCAAAGGCCCGACGGGCCCTTGAGATTGACTGAGTCGCTGAGTGCATACGCATACAGATTCGGGCTCCGTGGTGAGGCCCCGTTCGAGACAATGGCGCAGCAGCACACGCGGGTCCCTTCCTTACATCGCGTCTCGGTCGGTGCGGCGATATCACTCGCCGCACTCAAACGGAATGACTCTCCATGCAACTGCGTCCGGCGGCCCGAGTCGCCCGACGTAGGCGCGCAGAATCAGCCAATGACAGCCGAAGTTGCCCTCCAGCCAGAAGTCGACGACTCGGACACGCCCTCCCGCTTGGGGCAAGATGCTGTCCGTGCGAGCAAAGACCTCCCGCCCCTCCTCCCACGCCAACAGTGTGACTCTGCCACCTTGACGTTCGTCCGGCGCCGAGGCTACGGTGATGCTGATCCGGAGGCGCCTCTGAAGCACATTCCATAGCTTGACGCGCGGATTGTCAATGACGTTCGAGGACTCCTCGGAGGTGTCGGCTCCGTACAGCCGTCCCTCGATGGCGAGAATCTGATACCCCTGAGCCGGTGGCGTAGGCTGTTCCTGCGCAGAGGTTGTTATGCCCTTCACCGCCGAGGTATCCGAAGCAGCACCTTTCGTCATGCCGGGGCGCTGCCCTTCCAGGCACGAAGCCATCACCACGGACGTCAGCGCAAGCACAATGCACAACGCCCATGCTCCGCGCCCGCGGTTTGTCACGGTGTCGTCCTCCTCATTCGCTGGCGCCACGCTACCCCTCCTTCGACCGCCACTGCGGGAGCATCTCGAACGGGGAACACCTCGAACCATCGTTCCTATGGGAGTCTGAACGAATCAAACAAACCGCTACACAGGGGGATCGCGTTCTTGTCCGACTCACACGCGATGCCGTTCTTCCTAATTGCTTCGCTCAAGCTACGAAGGTCACCATAACCCGCAAAGAAATGCTCAGGATGACTCACTGGATTCACCTGACGGAATCCGAACTCGCGACCTGCTTGCAACAGTGCTTGGCGCGACTCAGGGGACACAACCCGCCAGTCGACGTCGACCGCGAGGCCAGCTTGATGTTGGCTGCCCCTGTCTGGATCATTAGCATCATACCTGGGATTGAGATAAAGCTGCAACTGATATTCGTAGGTGCGAAAGCTTTCATTCAGGTTACCCTGGTAGCCAAGCTCAACAGCTCGGCCAATGAAAAACAGTGTTCGCAGCGCGATGTTTTCGTCAACAGTAGCTTCACCGAGCGCCGTGAACACCCGGCACACGCCAAGCCCGCGTGAGTCCGTCGCATTCACCGGATCCGCACCGACGTAGGCATATAGGTTGATGCCACCACCAAACCGCAATGGGTCTCTTGCCGTCCAGCGACCAGCCTCCGCATCATAGTCCCGTGCGCCGAAGCGCACCAACGTCGTCTGCGCATCCGCGAGGCCGCCCGCGTATCCGAACGGCTGGAAGCCCGCGTTCGTGTTCAGGAGCTCCCGGCCAAACTCATCGTACGCCAGCCGCTGCACCACCACTCCGTCGGCGACGCGAACGACGAGCCGTACGCTGCCTAGATGATCTGCCACGACCCGATAGCTGACGCCACCCTTGATCACGTAGTCCGGCACGTTGGCCCGCGTCCCATACACAAACCGACTCACTACAGCACCCGTGCCGTCCAGCTCCACCACCGGGTTCAACTGATCTTGGTACAGGAAGCCCTGCACCAAGACCCCGTTCACCCTCTTGCCCACTCGCCTACTGAACCCGTCGACTAGGTACTCAATGTCGGTGCCATCAGGCAGGTTCACCTCCAGCAGGTTGCCCAGGGCATCGTAGCGATAGAACGTCGTATCCCCACCCTCGGCCTTGAACCGCAACTCCCCGGCTCGGGTGTAGCCGTAAGTAGCCCCGGCGTAGCTCAGCAGCCGATCCTGGTCATCGTAGGTCCCCGTCTCTACCCCGCTCGGCCGCGTCACCGAGAGCCGGTTCCCGTTGTCGTCGTAGACATAGCTCGCGGTGACGATGCCGTCGGCCTGGACCACGACGAGCCGCCCGGCCTCGTCATAGTCGTAGGCGAACACGGTCGTGTCGCCTTCCACCACCTCAAGGAGTCCGGTGATCCGCCCTAGGACGTCCCGGGTGTGCTCGGCCCGGTACAGCTCGGTGCTGCCGGCCCGCGCGGTTCGCGTAGCCCACTGTCCAAACTGGTCGTAGGTCTCCCCTGTGGTCACGATCCCGAGGAACGTCGAGTCAATCCGCCCGTTCAACGCGTCCCGCTGGATGAGCAGGTCCCCGGCCTGCGTCAGCAGCCCGTCTCCGTCGTAGCCAAACGTCGCCAGCGGACTGCCGTTCACTGCCAGCTCGCTCACCCGGAAGTCATTGTCGTAGCTCGCGGTCACGTCACCAGTGATGGTGCCGCTCCACGTGACCCCGGTCAACAGCGAGCCATCGTAGCTGAACCCAAGCGTCTCCGCCGGTGCGGTGACCGAGCCCAGGTTGCCGGTGCTCAAATAGCCGTAACTCATGGCACCATCGCGGTGCTGGACGGTCTCCGGCCGGCCCCCCGAATCGTACCCAAACGCCACCGTGTCCGCGTCCGGCCGCAGAATCCGGGTGAGCTGACGATCGAGATTGGACTCGTAGCTGGTGGGCGTGGCACCCTCGGCCACGGTCGGCGGGTCGTAGTTCGCCGTGAGGTCCACCGGCGTATAGGTGAAGCCGTGCGCCGGCCGCCCCGGCGGCGTCACACTGACGAGATTGCCATTGGCGTCGTAGCCATAGCCTACCACGCGGCCGTCGGGCAAGGTCTGCTGTACCACGCGGCCCGCGGAGTCGTAGGCGAACGTGGTGGCCCGAAGCAAGGGGTCAATGACACTGTCCAGGCGGCCACGAGCGTCGTAGGTGTAGCGCCACGTCCGAGTCCCTTGGGTGGTGTGCGCCAGCCGCCCCCGGGCATCATACGTGTAGCGCACGGTGTCCACTCCGGGCACCACCTCGGCGATCACCCGACCCAGGCTGTCCACCAGCCCGCTGGAGGTCCGACCCTCGGGAGTGGTGGCGGTAAACGTCCGCGTGGCGGCGTCGAACGTGTTCACAAACGTCCGCCCATTCACGGTCAGCGTGTCGGTCTGGCGCACCAGCGTGAGCGGGCTGGTGGGGTCGGCCAGCTCCACCATCCGCGCCGCGCTCACCCCAGACACCAGCCCGCCCGGCGTCCGCACCTCCATGCTGTCCAGCGTGGCTCCGGCCGGGAAGCGGGGATCTCGCCCCTGGATCACGGTCGTCACCGTCCCGTCCGGGCTGGTGGTCGTCACCGTGCTCGTGCCCCCGGCGTCCGGCTCCCGCAACACCGTGCTGGTAAGCCCCGCGGGCGAGGTGGCCGTTCGCGTCTGCGCGCCCGCCTCCTGCGAGATCACCCCGTAGGCGGTGGTCCGCGCCTCCCCCGTCGTCAGCTCCACCGCAACGGTGTCCGCCACCGCGTTCCGGGCTACGGTCACGAATCCACCGGCGGGATCGTCCTCTCGGACGAAGAAGCCGACGCTATCATAGGTGAACGCCGTGGTGTCCCCGCGCGGGGAGACCAGCGCCAGGAGCAGACCCGTGGCATCGTGCCCCAGGCCCACCGTCTCCCCCGCCGGATTGGTGATCCCGGCGAGCCACCCGCTGGCGTCCACCGCCAGCGCCGTCCGCTGGCCAAACGGGGCCGCGATGGCAGTCGGGTTGCCCGCCCCGTCCCGTTCAATCGCGGTGACATTGCTGTCGGCGTCGCTGACCGAGACCAACCGGCCGGCACTGTCGTAGCCAAACCGGTACCGGAGCGCGTTGGTCAGGGCGTCCCGGGTCTCCAGGTGCCGGCCCGCCGGATCGAACAAATAGACCTCGCTCCCATCCTCGGCCGCGATGGTCAGGGTGGTCGCGGCATAGCCCGGCAGCACCGGGCCCACCCGCCGCACCTGGTGCGCCCCGGGATCCACCAGCAGCAAGCTCCCATCCGGCGCCAGCGCCACCGCCCGGAGACACCCGGGGAGGTCGGC
The DNA here is from genome assembly GCA_035287045.1 of Gemmatimonadales bacterium. GTDB lineage: Bacteria > Gemmatimonadota > Gemmatimonadetes > Gemmatimonadales > GWC2-71-9 > JACPAP01. The sequence goes on from DATECF010000033.1 coordinate 6,412, forward strand.
CGCGAGAAAGACGATGATCCCCCCGGCGGCGGCGCACGGCCCGGTCCCAAACGTGGCGATCCGTCCGGTGGGCTCGATCACCCGCACCCGCTCGTTGTTGTCCGCCAGGAAGATCTCGCCCGTGCGCTGGACCGCTACCGACGTGGCACACAGCCCCGCCGCCCGCGCCAGTCCACCATCGCCGGGCTGCGAGACACAGTCCGCCCCCGGGTCCCCGGCCACGATGGTGGCCCGGCCATCCGTCCCCACTCGCCACAACCGTACCCCTTCCAGCACGTACAATCCATTGTCCGGTCCCCAGGCCAGGTCCTGGACCTGCCCCAGGCACACCTCCCCTGCCGGCAGCGAATCGGTGGCGCAGTCGGGGCCGTCGTCCGCCCCCATCACCGTGGCGATCCGCCCGTCGGTGGTCACCTTCCGCACCCGTACCGGGAAGTCCCCATCGTCCCCGATGTAGACACTGCCATCGGGCGACGCGGTCACGGAGCCCGGCACCGCCAGCTCCGCCGCTATGGCAGGCCCTCCGTCGCCCCCGGAACCGAACGTGCCGTCGCCCGCGAGCGTCGTAATGATGCCATCCGGCCCCACGCGGCGCACGCGGCTATTGCCGGCATCCGCGATGTAGAGGCTCCCGTCCAGGCCCACCGCGACATCGAGCGGCGTGTTGAGCTGGGCGGCCGCCGCCGGGCCGCCGTCCCCGCTGAAGCCTGCGGTTCCCGTGCCAGCCATAGTGGTAATGATCCCGTCCGGCGCCACCTGGCGGACCACGTGGGCGTCCCGATCCACGACGTACACGCTCCCGTCAGGCCCGACCGTCACCTCCTCGGGTGTGATCAGGCTCGCCGCGGTCGCGGGACCGCCATCGCCGGCGTAGGTCGAGTCCCCATTCCCCGCCACCACGCGAGAGGAGCGGATGTCGCGCGCGGCCCGCCGCTCCCCGGTACCCAGGTACAGGGTGCGCCCCACCGGGTCGTAGGCGTGATGCACGTCCAGGGACCAGCCGCCTAAGCCCTGCCCCACCAGGTTGATCGGCCCCAGCGAGACCTCGCGCCGGACCCCGGTGCGGAGCTCCCGACGCACGCTGGCCGTGTCCGTGGGCAGCACGCAGACCTCGTACGGCGTGGTGTTGCCCGTGATCCCGGGAAACGGCCAGCAGTATTCCCCGAAACCGCGCCCGGTCCCGACCGGCCGGAGGTAGAGCTCCGGATAGACATAGGCGATGTCCACCGTGGCCCGCTGCTCGCCCAACACCGGCCGCCCGTACCCGTCGCGCCCGTCCCAGCGGTACACCAGCCGCTGATTGGGGTTCGGCGGGAACACGATCACGGTATCCCGCCCGGCGACCCGCACCCCAACCTCGGCCCGGAGCAGCCAGCGCGGCGGATCGGCGCCGGTCACCGGGATGCTGATCGACGCGCCAGCCGCGAACCCCGGCATCCGATCGCTGCGGTAGGTGAGGCGGAAGGGGGTGCCGGTCACGGCCACCCGCTCCCCCAGCACCTGGTTCTGGCACTCGATGACGGACAGGGCGACCTCACAGGCATCGTCTACGTGCTGGGCGACTTCCTCCACGTCTTCGTCCTCAACGTCGCCGCCCCGCCCCGGTGAGGTGATCGCGAGGTTGGCATCGAGGGGCGTGAAGTGCACCACCGGCATCCGCCACAGCTCCTGCCCCGCCCCATAGAGCCCCGCCAGCGTCTGCCGCTCGCCGGGGGTAATGCCCAGCGCGGCCAGTTGCGTCGAATCGTCGGCCAGGGCATCTCCGTCCGTATCCAGCGCCGCTATGCCGCCCGTGACGTCCAGCACCTCGATCACCCGCCCGTTATCCTCCGGCACCCACACGCCGCGCGCACGGTCATAGCTCCCCACCGGCACGGCCATCCCCACCGGGAAGCCCAGGAAGTTCTCCACGTAGGTCGCCACCGGCTGGCTGAAATCCACTCTGGTCGCGCCAGCGGCGAGTGCCTCGTCCGCCGAGAGCTCCACGGCGTAGGTGTACCCGCTGGTGAGCGGCAAGAGGGCCGGCATCGCCTGCGGCCCATTGGGCCCCACGGTATACTCCGTGGCCCGCACACTCAACGACGCGAGCGGCGCCATCGAGTCGTTGGGGAATACCATCTGGGCGTCGGTCCCCTGGAAAAAGAGCAGCGTGGCCTGGCGCGTGCCGTCCGTATCGCTCACCACGCTCCCGCGCGCCACCTCCACCGCGTCGCTGAAGTCAATCGGGGTCACCACGGGGTCCAGCTGCACCAGCACCACGTCATCCGCGATGGCATAGTCCTGCCAGGGCGCCTCCACCTGCCGCTGGGCCGGCAGCCAGCCGCTCTTCTGGTAGTCCAGCGTCAGCACCCCGCCGCCGTTCACCGCCAGGTCAAACCGCCCATCCGCTCGGCTCAAGGTCGAGCCGAACTCCGGATGACTGAGGACGCTGATCGTCACCCCCGAGAGCGGCGCGTCGCTCCGGTTCAGCACTCGGCCGCGAATCACGGCGACCCGCACGGGATTGATGCTCCCGGCAGCCACCCCAGTCTGAATGGGATCGGCCCCGGTGTAGAGGAACTCGGTGGCCGCAAACAGCGTGGTGGCCACCGTGGGATCCACCGGCGGTGCCACCGTCGAAGGATCCGGCGGCAGCGCCACCCCTTCCAGCCGGGTCACGGTGCGGGTCACCGTGTCCGCGTTCCCCGCCCCGTCCGTCGCGATCACCGTGATGAGGTTCGGCCCCAGGGCTACAGGGACCGCCCCGCTAAAGGCGGTGTCAGCGGTCACGGGCAGCGATTGGCCGTTGGCGGTGACCGTCACCGCGGTGAGGTCGTGCACCGTGCCACTCACCGTGACGCTATCGGCGGTGGTGGTCGCCCCGTCCTCGGGCTCTGCCACCACCAGTACCGGCGCCTGGGTGTCCCGGGTCACGATCCGCACCACGCTGGCCCCGTTCCCCGCCGCATCCGTGGCGGTGAAGGTCAGGACGTTGGCCCCTTCGGCGAGACTCACCGCCCCGCTGAAGCCGCCCAGCGTATCCACTACCAGCGGGAAGCCGTTCACGTTGACCGTGGTAGGCGTCAGGTCGGTCACCGTCCCGACCGCCACGATGGAGGTCTGGCTGGTGACCAGCCCGTCTTGCGGCGCGGACACGGTGAGCACCGGCGCCGACAGGTCACGCACGATGGTGCGGGTGGCGCGGCCGGTGCGGCCCTGCGCGTCGGTCGCTACCACTTCGATGGGGTTTGGCCCCTCACCACCCAGCGCCACGGTCGCCTCGAAGCTGTTGCCCGCGCCTACCGTGGCGGGCTGTCCGTTCACCGTCACCGTGACCGCCGAGGTCGCGTCCACGGTCCCGGTCACGGTCACCTGGGCATCCGCGGTGGCTGCCCCCGGCGCCGGCGTGGTCACGTGCACCACCGGCGGCAGGCCGCCGGCCGCGCTGATCTCGATGGTGATGAAGGCCCCAGGCGTGCTCGCCAGGCGCACCGAGAGCTGGTTGCTCGCCGACAGCGTGACCTGGCGGAGGATCTGGGCCACCTCTGGTCCGAAGTCGCTGGGGCCCGCCACCGGCGCCCCGTTCAACGTGATCCACGCCGCCGAGATGCGGCGGTTGCCATCGGGCTCGCCATTGGTGATCACCAGCGAGTCCGGGGGCTCCGCACTCGCGGGCAGGGAGAAGTGCTCGATCACGGTCTGCGGCGGTCCCTGGCGCCGGGTAAACACGGTGGGCCCATACACGGTGACTCGCGCAGCGACCTCCGCCACCGCGGAGACCGTAACCTGCGCCCCCGGCTCACCTGCCGGGGTCACCTCCATCGTGTTGTCCGCCAGGAAGGTGACCGGCACCTCGAGCAACGCCACGGTCTCGTCAAACGGACCCGTGATGAGCTCGGAGCCGTTGAGTCTCAGGGATAGGGTGGCCACCCGGCCCGAGCCGCCCGGCTCCCCGTTCACGATGCGCAGCGCCTGGTAGCCGCCCATGGGCACGCTGGCCGTGAAGGTCTCGACGAAGGTCTGCGGGTCGCCGGTGGGCGTGGCGAACGTCACCGGACCGTACAGCACCGCGGTGTCGGCGGGAGGCTGCGCGGCGGTGGGACGGGCCTCGCCCGGGTCGCGGCCTACGCCGATCCAGAGCGCGGCCAGGCCGGGGACCAGGAGGCCGGTCAGACCCAGGCGGCGGGGGGTGCGGAACCGTGCGGAGCAAGCACCGACCAGCGAGCGGAGACGAGCGAGGGAGAACATGGGCGGCTCCCAGTGGTCTGGCGTCTAGGGCGAACGAACCACTACACCAGTGGGCCGGTGGGGCCCGTGCACAACGTGCCACCAGCCGTCGGGTCACGCCAGTGCGTTTTGGGGACACCCGTAGTGCGTTTTGGGGACATTCGCGGCCATGGCCTCAGGCCGCGGCCCCCCCAACCCTACCTCCATGGTGTCAACGGGAGATCAACAAACTGATGCGCCTGCGGTTAGGAACAGCCTTGCTCCGCGGTCACGCCGCTCCTGCGGGAGGAGCCACCAGCCCGCGTACCCGTCAGCAGAGCGCAGGAGCCGACCGTTGATGATGACCTCTCGCCCTGCCGAGCGTCAGGCTTCGACGGTCCAGACCCCGTGTGACCGGATGGCGTCGTACATCGAATCGGGCGCTAGGTCGGCCCCGTTGGGCCACGTGAGGGCTCCGAGCTCAATGCCGACTTGGTTGAAGAGGGCCGGATCCCGCAGCGCTTGGAAGATGGTGCCGGCCACGCGCGCGCTCTCGAGAAACGGCTGCAGCCGCACCTCACCCGTGGTACCGTCGGCGAACGTGACGTGCAGGCACATCCCCGGCCTCGCCTCCACGCGCGCCACGCGCCACGGCGCGGTGGGCCGCGGGGGCGGGACTACTCCAGCGGCGGAATCGGTTTGGGTGGTTTCAGTTGGCGGCATAGGTCCCAGTCCTCCAACAGTGCCTCCCGGTGTTCGGCAGCCCATTCCAGCACCAGGGCGAGCGCCCTTCGGGGCAGCGAGCCTCGCGTCACGCGCAGCTCGCGAATGTCAATGATAGCCTCGTGCTCGGCATACAGGGCGTGAAAGTGGGGAGGTCCATGCTCCGTCCAGAACATCTGAATCACGACACCGAAGAACGTGCTGATCGTGGGCACTAGAATCAGGCGCCTTGGCGGCTCGTGGTACGCTTGGTCTTGAGCATCCGCGCGGCCGTGGCCTTGAGCGCTTCCCGAACCGCACGTCCCGGGATGCCCTGCTTGACAGCAGGCTCACCGCCCACGCGCTGGCCTCAAGAATAACAACGCCGCCCGAAGCCTGTCGCTGAACTGGCGCAGCAACCGGACGCAGCAATCTACGTCGGGGCCGTGCCAGAAGCGACCTCGGAGCAGCTCTTCCGAAGCGAGGCAGGCAACCACGTCGTCGGTCATTACCAGCAGCTCGTAGATCCCCCCACGCCCCGTGGTAGCCGTTCCCGCTGCAGAGGAAGAGCCGGCGTTTGCTCACTGCGGGCGCCACGCTCCAGAGCGCCTCCCGCTGAGCCGCGGGCATCACCTCGGGAGCGGCGCTAATCCTCCGCCCCGTCGTGGCCGAGACCAGCCCACCGGGGGTCCGGACCTCCAGGCTGGCCAGCACCGTGGCCGCCGGAAAGCGGGAGTCCCGGCCGAGCACGCCGTCAACGCGCTACGCGCAAGTGGCAGGTCCTGTGGATGGTCGAGAATCATGGGCGCTCGGTGGGCGCACTGCCTCACCCCATGCGAAATCTCCAGCGCAGGACACGCACTGTGTCGCGGACGACGTAGAGCGCGATGAGGTCCGTGCCACTCGGCAACTGATAGATGAGGACGGTCGAGTCCGCGAGGACCTCGCTGGGGTGCGGTCTGTAGTCAGAGGGTCCCAGCATAATGAGGACCTGCGATCGCGTGGTTAACCCCGGAGAGACGATCGGCGGTAGCCCCGTCAACGGCCCCCCCACGCGGATTTCGGACATGCCCTCGAACTCATCGGCCGTCCACCGCAGTACACTGAACGACGCCGTCGGGTATTGGAGGAGGAACAAGGTGTCGATACCCCTGAACTATCCGCGTCGCAACGTGAGTTGGCGGTCCAAGCTGGGAGAGCACCGTCGCGCGTTCGTCGCCCGAAGGAGCGACCGTAGCCGTCTAAGAGCTTCAGGATGGAGTCCCGGAGGGGAGGCGTCGCCTCGAGGCACGGGCCTTGGCGGGGGAGCATACGCAAGTCTTCCTTACTTGTCCCGGGCCGCGAGCTTCAACGCCGGGATAGGCAACGCTTGCGGCATATATAACTGTGTATATATTGGCTGATAGTTCGCCGAAGGCATCTATGTGTTACACGCCTTCGAGAAGCGGACCCGGCGCACGCGACCGGTGGACCTGGAGTTGGCCCGCCAGCGCCTGGCAGAGGTGCTGCGGCAACGGAACTCGCAGTAGGAGGCCATCATGAGCACGAAGATCCGTCGAGGTCACGAGAACGTCTTCCGGGATCTGGGGTTCAGCCCGGAGGAAGCGGAGAATCTCCGGGTGCGCTCCGACTTGATGATCGAACTGACCAAGCTGATCGAGGCGCGTGGTTTGACGCAGGTTCAGGCTGCCAAGCTGTTCGGAGTGTCGCAGCCGCGGGTGAGCGATCTCGTGCGTGGGAAGATTGGGCGATTCAGCATCGATACGCTGGTGGCCATGTTCGGCCACGCCGGAATCCGGGTCCGGTTCACCACCAAGCGTGTAGCAAGAGTCGCCTAGCTGTCAACATTTCGAGCGCGGCTCGGGCCTGCTCCCGGGTCGCTGTGGACGACGATGGTCTTCGAGGGCATGGCACCCCTCCGGCATAGCTGACCGTTGGATCATGCACCCGACGCGGGACGAACAAGAATGGTTGGTGCCGGCCGAGCGTCAAGACTTCATCGCCCCGCCGGGGCCACCCACCACCCCGTCCTCAAACTTTTTCGACCGCGGCTCGGCTCCGCCAATCGCTGCGGCTGGAGCGGGCTTCCTGCTCGCGTGGGCGACCCATGAATAGCTGGGGCCGTAAAGTTCTTGCCGGCGACGAGCTTAGGGGCCGTG
>DATECF010000034.1:0-3642 GCA_035287045.1 Gemmatimonadales bacterium
GAGCCGATCGCCACGAACGGGACCGACGCTGGCCGGCAGCAGAATCGGCGGGTGGAAGTCGCGATCTACGCGAGCGACGGAGCTCGTCGCGCGCAATGAAGCGCCGCTGGGCTCACCTTCGAGCCCAAGGTTTCTACCTCAGGAGGACATGACCTATGGCGAAGAAAAGCCGAGGCGGTAGGATGACCGCAGCCAAAAGGCGCGCTGCGAAGTCACCAGGTGGACGGGGTCGCGTCAGCAAGCGCACCGTCGGCAAGAGGATCATGAAGACCTAAGCGCTTCTCGTGGCCAGCGCGGCCTGGTTCCTGCTCGCCGGGAGCCTGATGCTCGCCATGGGCCTCATGGCCCCGTTCATGCGGCGGATGCCGGTGACCACGGCGATCATTTACCTCGCCGTGGGCATCGCCGTGGGGCCCACGGTGCTGAATCTGTTCCACTTCAATCCGCTGAAGGAATCGGCGGTGCTCGAAGTGCTGACCGAGGTGGCCGTGCTGCTCGCGCTGTTCGCCGCCGGCATGAAGATGCCGGCGCCGGTGACCTGGCCGCGATGGCGCACACCGATCCTGCTCGCGTTCCTTTCCATGGCGATCACCGTCGGGCTGGTCGCGGCCTTCGGCTACTACGTGCTTGACCTCCCGCTGGGCGCCGCCGTGCTGCTGGGCGGGATCGTCGCCCCGACCGATCCGGTGCTCGCCACCGATGTCCAAATGCGCCATTCCGGCGACCGCGACCGGCTGCGCTTCGTGCTGACCTGCGAGGCGGGCATGAACGACGGCACCGCCTTTCCGTTCATCATGCTGGGCCTGGGGTTGCTCGGCCTGCACGAGCTCGGCGCGTTCGGCGCGCGCTGGATGCTCCTGGACGTGGGCTGGGCAACCCTCGCGGGCACCGCCATCGGCGTGGCAGGCGGCGTGGCGCTGGCCCGGGTGGCGGCGTGGCTGCGCCGGAGCCATGCCGAGGGGACCGGCTTCGATGAGTTCCTGGGCCTGGGACTGATCGGCGTCATCTACGGCATCAGCGTGCTGTGCCACACCTGGGGGTTCCTCGCCGTGTTTTTCGCGGCGGTCGCGCTGCGCCAAACGGAGCCGCAGCTGGCCGGTAACGCATCGCTGCTCGCACCGGCGGCGGGCTCCGGCGACGCCGCCGAAGCGGCGATCCCGCAGGTCAGCATCGGCTCGCCGGTGTTCAAGGAGCACCTGGAGCGGCTATCGGAGATCGTACTGGTGTTGTTGATCGGCGGCACGCTGTTTGTTGATTCCTGGAGCTGGCGGGCGGTCGGCCTGGCGGCGTTCCTGTTCCTCGTCGCCCGCCCCGTGAGCGTCCTCATCGGAACGCTCGCCACGCGCACTCCCTGGGCCTTGCGCGGCATGATCGCCTGGTTCGGGGTGCGGGGCATCGGGTCGCTCTACTATCTCATGTACGCCATTCAGCACGGGCTCCCCGAGCGCCTGGCCCTGGATCTTCTTCACCTGACGCTGATCGTGGTGACGTTGTCGATCCTGGTTCATGGCGTGAGCGCCAAGCCCCTGATGCTCCGCTTTCGCCCCCAGGCGGCTTGAAATCGGCCCCGGCCTCACCGCCACCAACTCGCACCCCATCGGAGGATCCCGTGCCCCTGCTCCTCGCTGCCCTGGCGCTCCTCACACCGCGACTCGCCGTCGCCCTGCTCTGGTTCTTCAGCACTTGGTTCGTCGGCCTCTTCGCCTCGGTGTTGTGGCCCATCCTGGGTTTCGTCTTCTTGCCCACCACCTTGCTCTGGTACTCGGCGGTCCATCACTGGTTCGGCGGTATGTGGACCCTCTGGCCCATCGTAGGCCTGGTGGTGGCGCTGTTGATTGATTTGTCCCCGGCGCCCGCGTCTCGCAGACTCGCGGGCCGGCGGTGGGGAGATTCGTAGGGACAAACGGGTGCGGCTGGACCAGCTCGCGAAAGCACATCGGGCGCGGTTTCCCGCGCCCGATGCATCCCTTACTGTTGAGCCGTGACTACTTCTTGGGTGGCGCCAGATAGGGATCGGCGATCAGGAGCCGGAACTGGCCCCGTCGATTCTCCGCATCCGCCAGCTCTCCCGGGCCTTCCACTACCAGCTGTCCCTCGCCGCGAGTGGCGATCTCGATCCGAATGGGATCCACGCCCCGCGAGACCAGGTAGGCCTTGGCGGCCTCGGCACGTCGGGTGCCAAGCGCCAGGTTGTACGCTTCGGTGCCCGGCTGGCTCGCGAACCCCACGATCACAATGCGCATCGCCGGGTTGGCTCGGAAGACGGTCACTTTGTCATTGAGGATGGCTTTCGCCGAATCGCTGAGCTCCGACTGATCGTGCGAGAAGTAGATTATCTCTCGCATTGTGGCGAGCGCCGCGGCGGATGATGCCGCCCTGGGCACGCTCGGCCGGCCGAGCGAGTCGCGCAGCGCCCGGTAGTCTGCGGCAATGTTCTGGAGCCGCCGGTGCTCGGCCGCCATCGCTGGATCGGGCTGGTGCATCATCGCGGGTCCCGCCACCGTCACGGTCCGGGTAAGGCTCCTGGGCTGGCGGTAGAAGCTGAGCCCCGCGTGCAAGCCACCATACGTATGGCCCTGGTTCGCCATGTAGTCCAGGATGCCGTCAATCCGCAAATCCACGTTGGGCGTTAGCCGCAGCTTGGCGCCGAGCAACCCGTGGGGACCATAACTTTCGATGAAGTACGTGTCGGTGTGCGTCGCGCCGGCACCGAGGAGCACTGACAGGCGGCCCGCCTGCACGGGGATCACCGTCAGACGCGCCGCAATCACGCCTACATTCACGTCTTCTAAGCCGAGGACGCGGCCGGCCCGAATGCCGCCACCTTCCAGCTCGACGGAAAACCGCGGCGTGAAGAACGCTCCCACACGCGCGCCCCCGCCCCAACCACTGCGCATGTTCAGGCTGCTGCCGAAGGACGTAGCGCTCCCGAAGGCGCCGAGCTCCACCGTCCCCCGTTGCTGCGCCGCGGCGGGCACGACCCCAAGCAGGATCGCAGTACCGACCGTGATAGCCTTGGTAAACATGTGACACTCCTTTGTGAGCTCCGTACCCACGCGGCGTCCGGCGGAACTCGGTACCGGAGCTGCTGCTGCACAAACCAGAGCCGGGAGCCGGATCGCGTCCGGCCCCGGCGCCCCGCCGGCGTTACGGCAGGGTGATGACATTATTCGTCCCGAGCGACACGGCGCCGTTACGGGCCAGAGCTCGGCCCAGCAGCGTGGCATTGTCCACCAGCGTGATGCTGGTCAACGCGAGGATGTTGCCCTTCATGGCACTACCGGTACCGATGGTGGCCGAGCTTCCCACCTGCCAGTACAGGTTCTTCGCCTGCGCGCCACCGATCACAACCACCGAACCGGCGACGGTCAGCCCGCTGGGAACCTGGATGACGAACGCCGCGTTGGGGTCGCCCTGCGCGTCGAATGTGACCGCGCCCGTGACGCCAACCGAAGACCCGGAGCAATAAACGCCGGGCGCCAGGGTGGTTCCGCCGAGATCCGCGGTGATGGTGGTCCCGCAGGCCATACCCGCTAACGCGAGGTAGGCGACGGTGAGGTCACCCTGCGCGTTTGCCGCGTAGGTATTCGCCGCGTTTCGCAACCCCGTGATCGCGCAGGGCGGGAAGCCGGTGATCGCGCT
>DATECF010000035.1:0-4818 GCA_035287045.1 Gemmatimonadales bacterium
CTCCAGCCTGAGGGGCGGGATGACCACGGGCGACCAGTTGCCGTACCTGCCGTCCCGCCGTCCTGCCGTCGTATCTGCGCCGTCCTGCCGCCCCGCCGTCCTGCCGTTGACTGCTAGCGGCACATCCACCACGGCTCGGGGCAGTGGGCCGGGCAGCTGGTCCACGGGAGGCAGAATCCGGTAGATTGCCAGCCGGCGGAGCAGCGCATCCGGCCTTAAGCCCCCCGCCATCCCCACCAGGTCCGCCAGCGTTTCTCCCTGGCCCAGCTCGTACACGGCCGGCCGCACCACGGCGCCGTTGATGCTCACCCGGCTCCCGTGCACCGGCACGAACACCACGTCCCCCTGCTGGAGCATGACGTCGTTGGCCGCGTTGCCCCGCAGCAAATAGTCGTAGAGGTCCAGCGTGGCGGCCACTTTGCCCTCGCGCTGTACCTCGATCCGCCGGAAGTTGCCCAGCTCGGTGGGGCCGCCGGCGGCGTACAGGGCGTTCAGCACCGTGCCCACCGAGGCCAGCTGGTAGGCCCCGGGCTGCGCCACCTCCCCGATCACGAACGCCTGAATGGTGCGGAGGCGCGCGATGGTGACGTCGAAGTGGGTGGTGCCCCGCCGGATCCCGGAGTACGACCGCCCCAGCCGCTCCTCAAGCAGCGAGCGAAGCTGGGCCATGGTCACGCTGCTCACGAACAGCTGCCCTACCTGCGGGATCACGATGAACCCCTCGCGGGTCACCTGGAGCTGGTGCACCAGCTCCACGTCCCCGGTGAGCACCAGCACCATCACGTCCCCCGGCCCCACCCGATACGTTTCGGGCACCGGCCCCGCCAGGAGCGGCTGGAACTGGGTGGTCCGGCCCCGGAACACATCCAAGCCATACAGCCGGGACGGCGGGCCCTGGCGGCCGGGCGGTACCTCGGTCCCGGTGGACGAGGAAAGGTCGACCACCCCCTGCGGCACCGTGGCAGGGACGCCCAGGATGTCCAGCGCGCGCAGGATGTCGCCGCTCACTTGGGTCCCGCCCACGGCGCCGCTCTCGCTCAAGAACGAATCCAGCAGGGAGGGCTGAAGCCCCGCCGACGCCAGCCGTTGGCGGACCTCGTCCGCGGAGAGCCCGGATTGCTGGAGGCGGGCCCGCACCAGGTCCGGGCGGGTTTGCAGCAGCCGGAGCGCGTCCTCCTGGGACATGCCGGTGGGGATCTGGGCGGCAGCCGCGGACGCAAGCAGCGATAGAGCCAGCACCGTGCAGCCGAGCAGCCTCGCCAGCGCGGGTGCGCGGTGCGCGGTGAGCGGGGTCGTGAGGCGTGCGCGGTCAGCGGTGCGCGGGGTCGTCTGGCTTGTCATTGGGGAGGCTAATGTACTTTGTACTGCAAAGTAGTCAAGTACCGCAAAGTTGGGTGGCGAAAGGTCAGGCTGGGCGAGGCGGTAAGTTCGCCGGTAAGTCGCGGCGGGTCAAGGGGTTGCTTCGGTCGAGGTTGTTTGCCAGCGTGATTCTCGGCGAAGGCCTTGAGCGCCGCGACAAAATGATTCCCGGGGCGTCCAGATGATGGTAACGGCGGCAACCGTCGCCGGCGGCGGCGGCCTCAGTGGCTTCCATTCTGCCTCGCACACATCCCAGATGTGCTCTCGGCGCCCGACTACATCGGCCAGCGACCGCGGAGTGACCACCGGCGCGTGGAGTCACACTTGACTCGCCGGGTGCGGGCCGGTACCCTGTGGAGAGTGACCCGCGGGCCGTGAGGACGGAAAGGTTGCCGTCGCCATCCCCGTGAACGGGGATTCAGGAGATCCAGAGGTCATCGCCTGGCACGGTTGGCGACGCACGGGGGGCTCGACATGAGTTCCCCGTGTTTGCTTTGCATGGGGGACGCGGCCACCGTGCCCTCAGCGCGGATCAGGGGCTTGCTTCGGCGAGCCGGTCGGCCGCCCAGGCGCTGGACGCGCCGCCATCCGCCAGGGCCGTCTCGAACCCGTTGGTGCAGAGCGTGGTCCCGGTGATGCGTTCCGGGCTGGTACCGGCGGCGTGTTCGTCCGTGAACGTTCCGCGATAGTCGCAACCCGCCAGGCGGAACTCGACGCCGGTCTCGCTCACCCGGCCACTGGGGATCTGCCCGGACTCCACCCGGGATGTGAGGCCCTTGGTTCCGGAGCAGGTGATGCTCCGGGAGTAGCTTCCCACCAGTGCCTCGCCTTCCTGCACGAAGGCCAGCGTGCCCACGATGTTGCAGGCGACCGTGCCACGCTCGGCCAAGAGCGTTTCGGCGTAGTTCCAGGCGCCGGAAATGTCGGGGAGGTCTTCAGGAGCAACGGTTCTGGAGCAGCCCGGGACCGCGAAGCACACACTCAGCGGCGCGAGGAGCAAGAGGCCCTGGCGAGCACTCAGCATTTCACACGCCCCATCCACGCAACTCCATCCGGACACCCAACTGGAGGGCCGCGCGGATCGGGCACCGGAGACAGCTGCCGTGCTTAGGCTACGCCTCCGTCACGCAGCCCGCAAGAGGGGGGCTACCACGCCACGGCCTGGATGTCGGTCCAGGGAATCGCCTCCACGCCTCCTCGGATCTCGCGCCGATCCCCACCGTACACCAGCCGGCGAATCGCCTGGACCCGCAGCAGGTCCTTCGCGATCCGTTCCGCAAACGCCAAAGCGTGGTGGAAGAAATCAGGCGCCAATGTCGCGCCGGACTTTACCTCCACGCCGTACGCCCGCTCGCCGGCCTCGGCCACAAGGTCCAGTTCCACGCCTCGGTCCTCCCGGAGATGGAACAGGTCGGCGGGGCGACCGGCGTGGAGCCGCGCCTTCAGGACCTCCGAAGCCACCCAGCTCTCGAACAGTGCGCCCCGGATGGGGTGGAGACCAAGTTGTTCGCGGGTACCAATCCCCAGCAGGTGGCACGCCAGCCCGGAATCGAGCAGGTGAAGCTTCGGCGCCTTCACCGTCCGCTTGCGGAGATTCCGGTGCCATCGGGGAATGCGGAACACGACGAAGCTCGCCTCCAGCACCGACAACCAGGCCCGCGCCGTGTTGTGCGATACGCCGGCATCCCCTCCCAGGGTTGACAGGTTCACCTCCTGGCCCGTACGCGCCGCCACCAGGCGCAGGAAGGTGGTGAAGGCGTCCAGGTCCGTGACGTTCAGCACTTGGCGGACGTGCCGCTGCAAGTAGGTGGCGACGTAGTCTGCCAGCCACTCGGCGGCGTTCAGGCCGCGATCGTGGATCCGGGGATATCCGCCGGTCCACAGCGTGGTCCACAGCTCGCGCGGCGGCGCGTCGAAGCGCCGCACCTCCTCCAGGCTCAGCGGCAGGAGGTACAGCAGGCCGATCCGACTCGCCAGCGACTGCCTGATCGCTTCCGTCAGGCCAAAGTGCTGCGACCCGGTCAGCATGAAGCGGCCGGGCGTGGAGCTCGCAGAGAACTGGCGTCGCGCCCGCGGCAGGCGCCGCTCAAGCCGATGGCCCCTGGAGTGACGTCATGTTGAAGAACATCGTCCCGCGGTTCTCGCTAGCCGCCTGCCTCAGCCCAGAGACTGTCGTACGCCGTGAATAGGCGCTACTCGAGGCGAGGCACCCTAAGCGCTTGCGTCAACCGCGTTTGCGGACGCGGCCGCCCTAGTTACATCGGCCCGATGTCAACTCGCATCACCCCCATGCAAGTTGACATCGCCCTGATGTCAATTGACAGCACCCGTCTGCAAATCTGCATCGGCCCGAAGTCAATTGACATCACCCCGTGCGGATTGACATGGGCCCGACGTCAATTCACGTCACCCCGGTGCAAACTTGCATCGGCCTCATGTCAATTGACGTCACCCCCGTGCAAACCTGCATGGCCTGATGTCAATTGACGTCACCCCCGTGCAAACCTGCAATGGCCTGATGTCAATTGACCTCACCCCGCTGCAAATTGACATCGCCCTCGGGAAATTCACATCAGCCCGATGTCAATTCACATCACCCTGCCGTAAACGGTCATCTCGGCGTTTGCCGGCCGTCCGTCGTCCCCAGAACGTGGCACCTGCGCGCGGGTTTCCGTCCCCGGGTGAAGGGAGGCCTGCAAATGGTGTTCACTCACTCTCCACTCTCACAAGGAGGTTGTATGCAGTTCCCTCGAACTGCTACTCCGCGACCTTGTATGGTGGGCAGTTGACACGAAGTTCGTGTAACACTAGGATCATGTGGTGAAGAACCTGACCGTCAGCCTCGACGAGCAGGTGGCCAAGTGGGCTCGCGTGCGCGCCGCCGAGCTCGACACCAGCGTCTCCCGGTTTTTGGGCGAGCTGCTGCGGGACGCGATGCGGCAGGAGCGGGCCTATGACACCGCGCGGCGCGCGTACTTGAGCGCCCAAGCCCAACCCCTGGGACGGCCGGGCCGGCGATACCCCCGCCGCGAGGAGCTGCATGACCGCGCCGGTCTTCGTTGACACCAACGTGCTGGTGTATGCCCGAGACGCCGGGGCGGGGCAGAAACAGGCGGCCGCCCACCGCTGGATGGAAGAGCTGTGGCGCAGCCGGCAAGGCCGGCTCAGCTTCCAGGTCCTCCAGGAGTTCTACGTCACGGTTACGGCGAAGCTCAAGCCCGCCTTGGCGCTCGAGGCCGCGCGGCGCGACGTGGGCGGGCTGGCTACCTGGCGGCCCGTGCCGCTGGACCTGGCCGTGATCGAAGGAGGTTGGCTGGTCCAGGACCGGTTCGGCCTGTCCTTCTGGGACGCGCTCATCGTCAGCAGCGCCCAGGCCGCCGAATGCGGGTACCTGTTGTCAGAGGACTTTCAGGACGGCCAAGATTTCGGCGGCGTTCGCGTCGTGAGTCCGTTCGGCAC
>DATECF010000036.1:0-13764 GCA_035287045.1 Gemmatimonadales bacterium
CCGTCTTTCCCGCCAACACGTCGCTGTACACGTCGCGGTCGACATTCCCGCCGGACAGGATCACGCCGACCTTATGGCCCCGCATTCTCTCCCGCTCTTGCAGCAGCGCGGCCAGCGGCGCGGCCCCCGCGCCCTCGGCCAGGTTGTGGGTGTCCGTGAAATAGTGCCGCATGGCGCCACGGATTTCGGCTTCCGAAACGGTCACGATCCGGTCCACGCCCTTTCGGATCAACTCGAACGCCGTGGGATCGGGGACGCGGCAGGCGACGCCGTCGGCGATGGTGGCGGCCGAGTCGGTGGCCACCGGCTCGCCACGGGCGAACGAGAGGGCGTAGGCGGCGGCGTTCTGCGCCACCACGCCCACGATCTTGGTCCGGAGGCCGAGCGCGTCGCGGGCCGCCATGGTGCCGCAGATCCCCGATCCCTGGCCGATGGGCACGTACACCGTATCGAGGTCGGGCACGGCCCGCAGGAACTCGAGGGCGTAGGTCGCTACGCCCCGCACCAGCCACGGATGGAAGGCGAGGACCATGTGCAGCCGGCGGTGCGCGGCCAGCGTCCGCGCGTGACCGTAGGCTTCGTCGAAATCCTTGCCGTGCTCGACCAGCTCGGCCCCCAGCGCTCGCATCGCGGCGTTCTTCTCCACGCTGTTGCCATGGGGCACCACCAGCGTCGCCGAGAGGCCCAACCGCCTGGCGGCGAACGCCAGGCTCTGGCCGTGGTTGCCGCGGGTGGCACTGATGATCCCGGTCACGTTGGGCTCGGCACCCTTGAGCTCGGCCGCGTACACCAGACCCCCGCGCACCTTGAAGGCGCCAATGGGCGTGTGGTTTTCGTGCTTGACCCACACTTCGGCGCCGGCCCGTTGCGACAACAGGGGCCAGGAGATCTGCGGCGTGGGCGGGAACACCGCGTGTACGGTGGCGGCCGCGGCCTCCAACTCGGTCAAGGACGGCATCGCCGCGAAAGAAACCGGCCAGGGGCGGCGTTATCAAGTTCCGCTCCCTCGGGGCCGGGGTTATCATGGGGCGGGAGGTAATCGGGCTATGGGCTTTGCCGCCGAACAACTGACCCGCGTCAAACCGCTGTGGGACCGGATGCTATCACACCGGTTCCTGATTGAGACCCGGGACGGCAGGATCCCGGACGATCGGTTCGCGGTGTGGATGCGGCAGGACTACCTGTTTGTGGAAGCCGCCATTCCCTTCATTGCGGCGATGATCCCCAAGGCGCCTCCCAAGCACTGGGAGTCGCTGGCCGGCGTCATCTCGGCGTTGTTCAAGGAGCTCAAGCTGTTCGAGGAGCGAGCCCAGGCCGTGGGCGTGCACCTGCGCGGGGCGCCGCCGTCGTTCACCAACCACGCCTACATCCAGTTCCTGCTCGCCACGGCATACCGCGCCTCTTATGCGGAGGCCTACACGGTGCTGTACACGGCGGAGAAGGCCTACTACGACTCCTGGAGCGTGGTCAAGAACGGGCTGCCGAAGACCTCCAAGTGGTATCCGTTCGTGGAGAACTGGGCGGGTGAGGCCTTCGCCGGATACGTTCAGTTTCTCGAGGGGGAGTTGAACACCCTGGCGGCGGAGGCGGGCCCGGCCGAGCGTGCACGCATGGCCGAGTACTTCGAGCTGACCACCAAGTACGAGATGGCCTTCTGGGAAATGGCGGCGACGGGGGAGGGATGGCCGGGGGACTGACTGACGAGCAATTCGCCGCGGCCAAGTCCATCTGGGACGCTCAGCTGGCGCATCCGTTCGTGCGCGGGATCGCCGACGGCTCGTTGGAGATCGAGCGGTTCAAGCGCTGGGTGTTACAGGACTACCTGTACCTCAAGGACTTCGCGCGCCTGTTCGCGTGGGCGGTGGCCAAGGCGGACCTGCTGGAATCCATGTCGTGGTATGCCACGGTGCTCAACCTCACGCTGAATACCGAGATGGGCCTCCACCGGGCCTACGCCGAGCGGTTCGGCATATCGGCGGCGGAGCTGGAGCGGCAGGAGATGTGGCCCACCAATCGGGCGTACACCGACTTCCTGATCCGCACCGCGGCGGACGGGGACATGACGGATCTGGTGGCGGCCCTGCTGCCCTGTGCCTGGGGGTACGTGTACATCGCGCAGGAGCTTACGGGGGGAAATCCGCCCAAGGATCAGCGCTACGCCGACTGGATCGCGCAGTACGCCTCGCCCGAGTTCGCGGAAGCCGCGGACTGGCTCAAGGCGGAGATGAACCGCCTGGGCGCGGCGGCGACTGGTGAGAAGCGGCAGCGCCTGATCGACCTGTTTGTGTTGTCCAGCCGCTACGAGTGGCAGTTCTGGGACATGTGCTGGCGGGGGGAGCGCTGGGCCGTCTGAAGTCGACAGGGCAGGAGGACGATGGAAGGGGATGGAGGGCGATGGTGCGCCGCGTGAAACCCGGCCCCGGTACCCTGCGTCGTCCCTGGTAGGAGGTTGACATGCTCGAACTGATCATGCTGGCCGCCGGCGGCGTGGGGGTTGTCGCCGGATACGTGAAATCGCGCCAGTTCGTCCGGCAACGGCTTCGCTTCGTGGACGCGGCGCACAAAGGCTCGGCCCCGGTGGTGGTCGGCATCGCCGCCGCCGTCGTGGCCACACCCGTCGTGTGGTTGTTGCCGGTGCTCGGTGCCGGCACCGCCGTGGTGTTCGGGGCCGGGGTGGGCCTTGGCGTTCTGCACGGCTCCCGCGACGTCAAACGGCTCCCGCCCAGTTACTGAACCCATCCGAGGCTGCCATGTCCAAGCGCATCGTGCTGCTCCGCCATGGCGAGAGCGTATGGAACAAGGAGAACCGGTTCACCGGCTGGACCGACGTGGGCCTGTCCGAAAAGGGCGTGGGCGAGGCGGTGGCGGCGGGCCGGCGCCTCAAGGCGGACGGCTACGTGTTCGACGTGGCGTTCACCTCGGTCCTGAGCCGCGCCATCAAGACCCTGTGGATCGCGCTCGAAGAGATGGACCTGATGTGGATCCCGGTCCATAACAGCTGGCGGCTCAACGAGCGGATGTACGGGGCCCTCCAGGGGCTCAACAAGGCGGAGATGGCGGAGCGGCACGGCGAGGCGCAGGTGAAGATCTGGCGCCGGAGCTACGACATCCCTCCCCCGGCCCTCACGCGCGACGATCCTCGATATCCCGGCAATGATCCGCGCTACGCCGGGCTCGCGACGGCCGACATCCCGCTGACCGAAGCCCTCAAGGACACCGTGGCCCGCTTTCTCCCTTACTGGCACGAGACCATCGCCCCGGCCGTGCGGCGGGGCCAGCGCGTCCTGATCGCGGCCCACGGCAATTCGCTACGGGCCCTAGTCAAGTACCTCGACGACGTGCCCGAGT
Organism: Gemmatimonadales bacterium; assembly: GCA_035287045.1. Classification (GTDB taxonomy): domain Bacteria; phylum Gemmatimonadota; class Gemmatimonadetes; order Gemmatimonadales; family GWC2-71-9; genus JACPAP01. Next base: position 3,349 of record DATECF010000036.1, read on the forward strand.
CAGAGATCGTGGAGCTCAACATCCCCACCGGCATTCCCCTGGTGTACGAGCTGGATGACGACCTCAGGCCCCTCCGACACTACTACCTGGCCGACGAGGCGGCGGTCCAGGCGGCGATGCAGGCGGTGGCGGGGCAGGGGAAGAAACGGTGATGAGGTCGACGGCATAACGGCATAACGGCATAACGGCATAACGGCATGACGGCATAACGGCATAACGGCATAACGGCATGGCCGCATGACCGCATGCCGTTGGCTTCACAGGCTGAGCCAGTAATTCAGCTTCACCACGAACGTATTGCGGGCATCGGACCGGAAGAGTTGGTCCAGGCTGGAGCCCAGGTTGAAGGTCCCGTCGTGGTTGTCGTAGCTCCGCCCGTGTTGCCACACCAGGAAGAGCGTGGAGCCGAGCAGGTATTCCCACCGCAGCACCACGTTGGAACGGAACGACAGGTACGAGAAGTCCGGATTCCCGAGGTCCAGGTCCACCTGGCCGTCGCGGTCGAGGTCCACGCCGACCTCACCGGTCTGGACCATCAGCCGGTCGGCCTCGAAGACCTCGAAGCGATCCGCGAACCGGGCGGCGCGGGGGTCGGACACCCGCTTGAACCCGGTGAAATCGCCCGACGCGACGAACGGTTGCGCGTACACCTGTAAGGACAGCTCGGGCGTGAACGTGGCGTTGCCGCGGACCGTCAGGTTGACGGTGGTCTGCTCCAGCTCGCCAAACAGGTAGTGGGTGCTCCCCAGCGCGTCCTGCGTGTCGAGATACTGCCAGCGGTCGACGTTGCGCGACAGGTTTGGGGACACGCTCAGGTCCACGTTGGAGGCCGGACGCCAGGCGATGTCGGGCCCAAAGCCGTAGTACCACCCGGCATTCTCGTCGCCCCGCCAGAAGCTCCCGTTTAGGCCCAACCGAAAGGCCTTGCGATCGTCACTGTAGAAGCCGCCCCACCCGTTGGTCCCTCCGGGGCGGATAAATGCGGGGCCGCCGCGCAGCGCGCCGGTTGCGATGCCGTCCCATTCGCGATTGAGGCCGAGGTAGCCGCCCCAGTAGTTGAGCAACGTGTAGTTGAGATTGACGTTTCCTCCCAAAGCCAACCGGTCCCAGCCATAGGTCCAGCCGTACCATTGATTGAAGTTGATGTTGAGCCGTCGAAACACCTTCCCCGGCTGCAACCAGCGCCGGTTGATCCAGGTGAACTGGATGCTGCGGTCCGCGTCTCGCTGGTAGCCGATGTCGTTGACCTCGAACCCGGGCGAGCGCGTGTCCACGCCCACGCCGAAGCGCCAGTTGCCGCCCGCGTGCTTGTTGAAGATGAACTGGCCCGCGAAGCCGGATAGCGACGTCCGAGCCGGGTCGTAGGTCACGTAATCGAGGTCCGGGCGCTGGAAATACCGCGCGGACGAGCGCTGGGTCTCATCGATCGCCTCGGGCGATCCCAGCACGCGGGTCCCTACGAGCCAACCGTTCACCGAGTAGGTGTCGTGGCGGAAGCGGTGGCTCCACTTGAGACCTCCGGCATACGCCGACCTGCGCAGATCGTCGAGTCCGCGAGGCAGGGACCGGTCCATGGCCGTGGCGAACACGCCGATCTGGGTGAGCCCGTTGCGGAAGTCGCGAGCCAGACGCCCCACGCTGTAGAGCGACCTGGGCTCGACCGGGTCGCTGAATCGGGTCCCGGCGGCGTCCACTACATCTGCGCGCTCCTCGGCGGTCAGCGCGCTCAACAACCCGACGGTCCAGCCGCTAGGCGTTTTTCCGGTCAGCTTGGCGGCGCCCAGGATGGTGGTCTCGGTGACTTCCTGGGCGTAGCCGCCGCGGTCGTCGGCCTCTCCCTGCGGGGCTCGCCCGATGCGCCGCGTATAGAACAACTGCTCGTTAGCGCCGTCCCCGTCGCCCAGGGCGATGGGAAAGCGAAACACGTCCAGCCCCTCATTGAAGAAGGGCCGTTTTTCCGGGAAGAACGACTCGAACGCCGTGAGATTCACGACCGCCGGGTCGGCCTCGACCTGGCCAAAGTCCGGATTGATAGTGGCCGAGAGCGTGAGGTTGGAGGTCAGTCCCACCAGCATGTCCGCCCCCGTCCGTCCCCGTCCGTCCCTGCCTGTCTGGAACGGGTTGCCGGCTTCCGCCGGGTCGAAGGTCCCGCTGGCGGCGGCATAGGGCATCACCTCGACCCGCCGCGGCGGGTTGATTCCCTCGATGCCGATCAGGTCCCCGAACCGCGACACCATCCCGGACTGGTTCTTGGGCGGCAGGCGCCAGTACTGCTCCTCGTTGAGCCGCGCGATGACCCGGTAGACGTTGAAGCCGAACTGGTGCTCGTCCCGCTTGGGAAACCGCAGCTGGCTGAACGGGATGCGGAACTCGGCCGTCCACCCTTCGGCGTCCCGGCTGGTCGCGACCTCCCACACGGCGTCCCAGGAATAGTCCTCGTTGCTGTCGTCGAACAGATACGAGTCGCGCTTCACCCCGGCCGGGTTCACGAAGAACGCGAAGGCCGTGCGGCGGTCGCGATAGGAGTCAATGCCGATCGCCAGCCAATCGGAGGGCGATTCCTCGTCCCGCCGGGTGAGTTGGGCCACGATGGCCTCGGGATGGGAATCGTAGGCCCGGATGGCCACGTACAGCGCGTCGTCGGTGTAGGCGATTCGCGCCTCGGTGCGTTCGGTGCCGGGCTGGCCTTCGTGGGGGTCGCGCTGGGTGAAGTCCGTGATCGGCGTGGCCGCCTGCCAGACCGGGTCGTCCAACCGCCCGTCCACCGCCGGGCCGCCCCGGCCGGCCCGGGCGGCGACGGCCACAGGGACCGGCGTGGTCCGGTTGAACGGCGGCGAGGTCTGCTGTGCGAACAGCGCGGCGGGAAACCCGCACAGAGACATCAAGTATCTGAGGATCCGCGTCACGTGGTGTGCCCCGATAATGGATGTGGGGTACAGGCTCTCCTACGCGAGGCTCCGCTGGCCAGTTTCAAGCGAGGTCCCCACTTAGATGACCGCCAGGCTCGAAAGGTTGCCGAAGGGGCGACTCGTTGGCGGTGCAAGCCGGCCCGATGCAGATTCCGACGATGCACGCGGCCGATCGGCACCACGCCTACATCCTCCGGATCCTGGGCTTCGCGGCGGCGACCCTGATCGCGGCCCGGATCTGGTTGTCGTGGGCGCCGGGGCAGTCTCGGGTCGAGGTCGTGCTCAGGCTCACCCAGTTGGTGACCGCACTGGCCGTCGGGACGTTTGCCACTCCCCGCCGGTCCCGCGCCGTTCTCAACGCGCTGGCCCTGACGCTGCTGCTGACGGTTGCGGCGGTGAACGCCGCGCGGCTGGGGTTGGGGAGCGCGTCGCCCTGGGAGGCCGGCGCCATTCTGATTGGCGTCCTGCTGTCAGCGGTCTTTCTGCTGACCTGGTCCTGGCGGTGGCAGCTGATCCTGGCGGTGGTGACGCTGGCAGCGACCAACGGGGCGCTGCTGGCGGCGGGCAACGCGGTGTCGCGGGACACGTCGAACCTCTTCATTACCCTGCTCGGCGTGGGCGCCGGCAGCGTCCTCGGCGTGTACGTGCTTCAGCGGTTCCGCGATGTGGTGACGGCCTCCGAGGCCCGCTACCACGCCCTGTTCGCCGGTGCTCGTGAGGGGATCCTCATCCTGGATCCCGACGGTACCGTGGCGGAATGCAACCGCGCGTTCGCCGGGTTCACGGGACACGGAGCGGACCGGGTCGTGGGGCGACGGGGAGTGGAGTTGCTGTCGCCGCTTCAGCCCGATGGGACATCCGGCTCGGAGTGGTTCGACCGGTACTTTCACCTGGCGCTGGCCGGCGAGCACGGCACCGCCTCGGGGTACCTGCTGCGGGCCGACGGGAGCGAAGTCGAGGTGGAGATGACCTGCTCCCGTCACGAGACGCCCCAGGGGCTGGTGGTGCAAGTGGTGCTTCGGGATCTCACCGAGCGCCGGACACTGGAGCGGCGCCAGCAGCGGGAGCGGCGGGTGGAGGCCCTGGCCCGGCTGGCCGGAGGGATCTCGCACCAGTTCAACAATCTCCTCGCGGGTGTGCTGACGGATGCCACGGCCCTCCGGGCGGATGAGCAGCGGCAGGAGCAGGCTGAGGCCCTGGATGAGATCGCGGAGGCGGCGCGCCGCGGGCGGGGGCTGGCGCGGGAGCTGCTCCGCTTTGCCCAGTATGAGGCGGTGGTGTTGCGGCGGGTCGCCCCGGCGGCGGTCATTGAGCGGGTGACCACGCTGGCGCAGGGCACGGCAGTGAGCGGTGTCACGCTGGTGGCTGAGGTACCGCCGGGCCTGCCCGACGTGGCGGCGGATGTGGAGGAGCTGGTCCACGCCTTCTTGCAGCTGGTGGTCAACGCGCAAGACGCCATGCCGGAGGGCGGCACGATCACGCTCTCGGCGTTGCCGGTCGCGGTGAACCGCGAAGACCCGGGCTGGCCCGGCGCGGGTGACGGGGATTACGTGTCGCTCAACGTGCGCGACACGGGGAAGGGCATGGACGCCGCTACCCGGGACCGCGCCTTCGAACCCTTTTCCGACGGGCCGGCGTTTCAGGAAGGGGCCAACGTGGGTCTTCCCGTGGTGTACGGGATCGTGCGGGCGCACAACGGCACCGTTCGCATCGACAGCTCACCGGGCCAGGGCACGACCGTGCACCTGCTGATCCCGGTGTGGCGGGAGGAGCCGGACCCGGCGTTCCGGCGCCCCACGCCGGTTCCGGGGGCGCTGCGAGCCACGGTGCTGGTGGTGGACGACGAAGCCCTGGTGCGGCATTCGGTCAACCGCGCCCTCTCGCGATTCGGGTACCGGGTGCTGGAGGCCGAGAATGCCGACGCGGCGGCGGCGCAGTTCCTGGCGGCCGACCCGCCGGTGGACCTGGTGCTGCTGGACATCGTGTTCCCGGGCGGCGCGCGCCGGGTGTTCCGTGAGGTTCGGGAGCAGACGCGCAACGTGCCGATTCTCCTGTCGTCGGGTTACGCCTCCCACGGTGACGAGACGATCCAGGCCCTGCTCGCCGCCGGCGCGTGCGGGTTCCTCCGGAAGCCGTACGAAGTGGAGGAGCTGCGCGGCTGCGTGGCCCACGCCCTGGGCCTGTCCGACGACTGATCCTGCCTACTGCCGTTCGTCCCGGATAAACGCTCCCGATTGGGCATCGAAGACCCGGACGCGAAGCACGACGCCGGCGCGGCGCTCATCGAGGTAGCGCACGTGGACCACACGCCGGTCGGCGCCCGGGCGGTAGAGGATCCACGCGCCGGCCGGCGCCTCGGCCAGGATCCCGTCACATGAGCGAGGTCGAGCCTGACGCCCTGGCGGACGCCCCGGGATCCAGACCCGGCACTCGCCGGGTGGCGGCAGGTGGCCCGGTGGGACCCCGAGCGTGGCCGCCGTGCTGGGGCCGCGGGCGGACGTGGCCGGGGGCGTGTCCACCACGACGATTTTGCGGGTGCATCCGGCCGCAACCAGGGCAGCAGCCGCCAGCAGGACCACGCGTTGGATGGCCTTCATAGATGCGACCTCGTTGGGGGAGGGCGGACGAGGGAGAAGGTAGGGTGCCCACGGTGGGCGCACAACAGCCGTGCAGTAGTGGTCACCCACGACTCCCCCGTGCCACTCGGTTGACCTGCGGGGCCTGCGTTTGGTACGTTCCACCGCTGTAGCCGGGTGACCGGCGCCGTGGTGGCTGTAGCTCAATCGGTTAGAGCGCCGGACTGTGGCTCCGGAGGTTGGGGGTTCAATTCCCCTCAGCCACCCTGGGCGGTCGGACAGGCGGGCAGGCGGACGGGCGGTCACAGACCGCCGACCCCCAGCGCCACTGATCGCCCGGACGCTTCATAGGTCCGTAGCTCAATTGGTAGAGCACCGGTCTCCAAAACCGGGGGTTGCAGGTTCGAGTCCTGCCGGGCCTGCTCAGGGCCGCGCCGTTGGCGCGGCCTTTTTCAGTCCCGGCAGGAATCTTTCCGCCGTCGCTCGCCTGAGGGCTCGCGACATTACCGGTCGAGTCCTGCCGGGCCTGTCCTTCCCGCCGCGCTTGACGCTGGGCGCCCCAGGCTGCCTCTTCAGTGGCCTCTTCTTCGGGTCCTCGGCCATGGCCAATCGTCCGCCGCGTCTCGTCAAGTTCATCTCCGCCGAGGTGGAGCAGCTGTCCGAGGACCGGTGCCGCAGCGAAGTGGAACTGCTGCACCAGGATGGCACCGCCCACGTCGGAAAAGCGGAGGGTGGGTGCGCCGATGCCGAGCGGCTCCGGCTCGCCGCCCAGGCGGCCGCCAACGCGATCCAAACGGCCGTCTGCGGCACGGGTGATCAGCTCGACGTGACCGGTGCGACCATCACCGAGGCCTTCGGAAAGCGCACGGTCTTCGTTCAAGTCTCGGCCCTGTATATCGGGCAGCGGAGGGAGCTTATGGGGTTCTGCCTCATTGACCCTGATCCCACCCGCGCCGCCGCCCTCGCCGTCCTCAACGCCGTAAACCGGTTCCTGGGAATCGGTTGAGCGCGGGCGTGGACGGCTCCCGGGCGATCCGGGACCGACCTCCCCGGCCCGAGGCGTAACAGTAGCTGGCATAGCGACATACGTCACAGCGGGCCGGCGTTACCAGGCCTATCATTCCCCACCGCCCAGGTGGACCTGGCGCCCAGGTCATTTGGGGGACACGTTTTGTCAGGTTGTTGCGCTGGGTCCACACTTTTCCGGTAGTCCGTGACCGCACTTTTCATCATCTCCGGCCTGGTCCTGGCCGGCGTCCTGGGGTGGTGTCTAGCCACGCTCCAGGGGCGCCGGCTCCAGGGAGGGTCACGTCCGGCCCCCGGTGACAGCGGCCAGATGCTGGGTCTCGAGAAAGCCGTCGAGACCATGCAGCTGGGGGTCACCATCACGGATACCGATGGTCGCATCCTCTACACCAATCCCGCCGACGCCAAGATGCACGGGTATGCGGTCCAGGAGTTGATGGGGCAGGACGCTCGGGTCTTCGCGCCGGGCGCGGCGGGGAAGCCGCTCAACCGCGAGGACCTGATGCGGATGACGAGCTGGCGGCGCGAGACCACCAACGCCCGCAAGGACGGATCGGTGTTTCCGTGCCACCTGATGTCGGACGTGGTCCGGGACCGGGACGGCGAGATCGTGGGCGTGGTCACCGCCTGCGAGGACATCACGCAGCGCCAGGCTGCCGAGGAGGCGTTGCGGGAGAGCGAAGAGCGCTACGCGCTGGCGGCGAGCGGCGCCAGCGACGGGATCTGGGACTGGAATCTCCGGAGCGGCGTCGCGTACTTCTCGCCCCGGTGGAAGGGGATCCTGGGCTACGGCGAAGCCGAAATGGGGCAGGTCCCGGAGGAGTGGCTCAAGCGGATTCACCCGGAGGACGTGGCGCGGGTCAGGGTGGAGCTGGCGACCCATCTGGAGGCGCGCAGCCCGCACCTCGAGAGCGAGCACCGCCTGCTGCACCAGGACGGCACGTTCGTGTGGGTGTTGGTGCGGGGGCTGGCGGTGCGCGACGAGCGGGGCGAGGCCTATCGGCTGGCCGGATCGCTCACCGACATCAGTGACCGGAAGAAAGCGGAAGAGCAGCTCATCCACGACGCGCTGCACGACCCGCTGTCCAACCTGCCCAATCGGGCGTTGTTCATGACGTTGCTGGACCGGGCCATCAAGCGGACGCGCCGCCGCAGCGACTATCTGTTCGCGGTGTTGTTCGTGGACCTGGACCGGTTCAAGCTGGTCAACGACAGCCTGGGCCACGGCGTGGGCGACCAGCTCCTGGCGGCGATTTCGCTCCGGCTCAAGGGGTGTGTCCGGCCGGGCGACGTGGTCGCCCGCCTGGGGGGCGACGAGTTCACCATCCTGCTGGAAGACATACGCGGCGTCAACGACGCGACCCGCGTCGCCGAGCGGATCCAGGCGGACCTCAAAGAGCCGTTCGCGTTCGGCGGCCACGAGGTCTTCACCAGCGCCAGCATCGGGATCGCGCTCAGCACGGCCGGCCATGAGCGGCCGGAGTACTTCCTGCGCGACGCGGACACGGCGATGTACCGGGCCAAGGCGCGCGGCAAAGCGCGCTACGAGATGTTCGACGAAGCGATGCACGTGCGGGCCGTCGCCCAGCTGCAGATGGAAACCGATTTGCGGCGGGCGCTGGAGCGCGACGAATTCCGGGTGCGCTACCAACCCATCGTGGTGCTCAAATCGGGACAGGTCACCGGGTTCGAAGCGCTGGTCCGCTGGCAGCACAGCGAGCGCGGCCTGATCGCTCCCGCCGAGTTCATCCCCCTCGCCGAGGAAACCGGGTTGATCATCCCGATCGGTGGGTGGGTGATGGAGCAGGCGTGCCGGCAGACCCGCGCGTGGATCGACCAGTTCCCTGACCATCCGGATCTCTCCATCAGCGTCAACCTGTCCGCCAAGCATTTCCAGCAGCCGGACCTGCTGGCCCAGATCCTCGACGTGCTCCAGCGGTCCGGGTTACCGCCGCGGAACCTCCGGCTGGAGATCACCGAGAGCGTCCTGATGGATGAGCCGGAATCGCACGTCACGGTGATCCGGGAGCTGCGGAAGGTCGGTATCCAGGTCCAGATCGACGATTTCGGCACCGGGTATTCTTCGTTGAGCTACCTGCAGCGCTTCAGCGTGGACACGCTCAAGATCGACCGGTCGTTCCTGGGGGAGAGTGGGGAGGCGGACGGCTGGGACATCGTCGAGACGATCATCACGCTGGCCGAGGACATGGGCGTCAACGTGATCGCGGAAGGCGTCGAGACGGAAGAACAAACCGCGCGGCTCCTGGCCCTGCGCTGCCAGCACGCGCAAGGCTTCCTGTTCCGGGAGCCGGTGGACGCCGAAGCCGCGACCTCCATCCTTGCCGCGCAGCGCAAACGGCGCCGGTCAAAGGCCACCAACTCGCTTTAGCAGTGCAGCGTCTCGCCGGGCTGCAGGACGCGAATCTCCACGCCCCTGGGCGTGAAGCCCGTGGCGTCCGGCACCAGTTGCGGGAAAGTGCCGTAGTGGATCGGGATCGCGATCCGGGGTTTGATCAGCTCGGCGGCGCGCGACCCCAGCTCGGGCCCCATGGTGTAGCGGTCGCCGATGGGAATGAGGGCGACGTCGGGCCGGTAGATCTCCCCCAGCAGCGCCATGTCGCCGAAGATGCCGGTATCGCCACAATGGTAGACCGTGACGTCGCCCAGGTGCACCATGGCGCCGCACGCCACGCCCAGGTAGCGGCCCTGGTATCCGGACGAGTGCCAGGCCTGCGTGAAGGCCACCCAACCGAAGTCGGTCGCGATCCGGCCACCAGGGTTCCCCGGCTCCGTGGCCACCCCATGCTCGCCGAGGTACTCGGTAATTTCGAAGTTGGCGTACACCGTCGCGTCATTGGCCAGCGCCACCTCAATGGTGTCTCCCAGATGATCGCCGTGTCCGTGGGTCAGGACGATGTGGGTGCAGCGGATGTCCTTTGCCCGGCGGGCGGCTACCGGATTCCCGGTCAGGAACGGATCGACGGCTACCGTGTGCTTGCCGTCCTCCAGCAGCACGGCGGCATGGCCCAGGAACGTCAAGGTGATGCTCATCGCATGGCTCCGGTTGCGAACCCGCCGCAAGTGTACGAGACTGAGCCACCCCTCGCCAGAGAATCCCCAGGATGATCAAGCGCTGTGCCTGGTTGGACGACAACCCCCTGATGCTCGCGTATCACGACCGGGAGTGGGGTGTCCCGGTCCGGAACGACCGGGAGTTGTTCGAACACCTGGTGCTGGACGGGTTCCAGGCGGGCCTCAGCTGGTCGCTAGTTCTCAAGCGGCGGGAACATCTCCGCCGAGCGTTCGATGGGTTTGACCCCGCGCGCCTGGCGCGCTACCCGCCAAGCCGGGTGGCGCGTTTGCTCAAAGACCCTGGGATCATCCGGAATCGCCTGAAGGTGCAGGCCGCGGTGACCAATGCGCGGGCCTACCTCGACCTCATGGAGCGCCGGGGGTCGTTCGCCACCTTCCTGTGGGAATTCGTGGGCGGAACCCCCAAGCAGAACCGCTGGCGCACGCTGCGGCAGCTGCCCGCGGAGACCCCCGAATCACGGGCCCTGAGCAAGGCGCTCAAGGAGCACGGGTTCCAGTTCGTGGGTCCCACCATCGTGTATGCGTTCATGCAGGCGGCGGGCCTGGTCAATGACCACATCGTCACATGCTTTCGGCATACCGAAGTCGCGGCCATACGGTGAGACGTGAGACGGTACGACGTTGTGACGTTCGACTGTTACGGCACGCTCATCGACTGGGAGACCGGGATTGCCGAGGCCTTCCTGGCGGCGGCGGGGACGGAGGGCCTCACGCTCGACCGTGGCGCCGTGTTGGCCGCGTACGCGGAGTTGGAACCGGAGGTTGAAGCGGGCCGTTTCCGGCCGTACCGGGAGGTGCTGGTGGAGACGGCC
>DATECF010000037.1:0-2749 GCA_035287045.1 Gemmatimonadales bacterium
TCGTCGGCGTGACTGGAGTATTTCGCCGACGGCCCGAACGCCGCATTCTTTGCCCCAGCGATTGAGCGGACGCGGGAACTCGTGGTGCCGTCGATCTGCCTGCTGGAAGTGTTCCGGCGGGTGCTACAGCAGCGGGACGAGAGTGCGGCTCTGCAGGCGGTCGCCGTGATGGAACAGGGGCGCGTCGTGCCCCTGGACGGCCCGCTGGCCCTGACAGCGGCGCGGTTGGGGGTGGAGTTCAAGCTGCCGCTGGCCGACAGTGTGGTATTCGCGACGGCCCGTCATCATAACGCGCCGATTTGGACCCAAGACGCGGACTTCGAGGGCTTGCCGGGCGTCCGGTTCACTGCCAAACATTGAAACGCCGAGCTGGGCGGAGTGAGCGCCCAGATGGGGCGGGCTCTCAGCGGCCGCGGACTTCCGCCCGTCCGCCAAGCTCGGCGGCCCAGTTGACCACGACAATTACCTGCCCAGACTCGCTGGCCGGCGCCACCATGACGAAGCGCTGGCCGTCCGGCGAGATCCCATAGTTAGCGCGCCCGAAGGCACGCCCCCATTGGTCGGGGAATGCCAGCGTCCGGCTCTCCACCTCGAACCCTGGCGCAGCACGGATCCGCGCCACCGTCAGACCCGCCAACGTTCGGTAGACCAGCTCGCGGCCGCTCGGCGCCCACACGGGCTCGGTCCCGCCCTCGGCTGAGACCTGCCACCGCCCGCCCTCGCCGGGGAAGGGACGGACGTAGATCTCGTAACGGCCGGATTCGTTGGACGAGTACGCCAGCCACCGCCCGTCGGGCGAGAGCGCCGGTGAGACTTCGTTGAACGTGGTGGCGACCAGCGGTTGCGGTGAGCCGTCGCCGCCCAACCGAATGAAGCCGATGTCCGATTGCTGCCCAGGCCGGATCTCCTCGAACGCCAGGTACCCTCCGGCCCCGTCGAGCGTGGGTGCCCACAGGTCGTATTCGCTCGCCAGGAGCACCTCGGCGGCCTTGCTGCCGTCGGCCGGCTGCCAGTAGAGCGCGCGTCGGGGCCCCCGTGGCGACGAGAAGATCACGCGCATGCCGTCCGGGGTCCACTCCGGATCATGGTCGTCGCCCTGAAAGGTGAGTCGAGAGAGGGTTCGAGCCGCGAGCGAGTAGACCCAGATGTCGTGGTCCTGCCCGGTGGCTACCACCGCGATCCTCCGCCCGTCGGGAGAGAATCGCGGGCTCTGGTAGTCGCGGAACCCCTCCGGCAACTGGGTCGCAGCACCCCCACGATCCACCGTGACCAGTCGGTTCAGCGGAGATCCAGCCAGGTAGCTGAGCGTCCCGGTGCGCGACACCGCCAACTCGGTGGCGCCCCCGCCCTTGACCATGACGCCTTCCAGGACGGCTACCGGGGAACCGCTCACCCGGCGGCGAGCGGCGTCGAAGGGCACGGAAAGGAGCGACTGCTCCGCCGTGCCGTACACGATGTACCCCGGCGGCACGTAGCGCGGGTTGGTGCCGGCCAGACCCAGCGGCGTGACACCTCCGGTTTCGAACGACACGATGGCGAGCTGCGCGCTGCTGAGACCGGCAAAGATGGTCACCAACGCTGCCTTGCCATCGGGAAGGACATCGGGCCAGCGGAGATCCGATCCCGAATCGGGCCTCGCGACGGTTTCGGGGACGCCTCCACCGGCGGCCGAAACTCGCGAGATGCCGCCTCCGGTGCGGAACGCGATGACGTCATCAGGACCCCAACTCGCCCCCAGGAGATCTTCCACCGTCGCCACGGTGATCGGCGGTCCTCCGGCGAGGGACACCTTGCGGATCTTCCCGTCCTGATAGAATCCCAGCCACTCTCCGTCGGGCGAGAAAAACGGTTGACTGCCCGAGGAAGTCCCCGCAATCACCCGCGCCTCGAGCTGGTCGATGGCGCGCACCAGCAGCTGAGTCCCCTGGTTCGACTCCTCCGCATACACCAGCCGGGAGCCGTCCGGCGATAGGGCCAGGTTGATCCCGGTCTGCACCGAGACCCGCTGCCCCTGCCCGAACGCCAGCTCGAAGCGCACCACTCCCGGCGCAGCGGTCTTCATCGGTCGCAGCCATCCCCAAACAGCCCCGGCCAGGAGGACGCCGATCACCGCCGCGTTGGTCACTCGGCGGCGGTGCGCCGAAAGCCACGCCCGTGCGGCCGCGACGACCGCGGCGGGCGTGATCGTGGGGCCGGTGGGAGCTACCAGCTGCACAGTCGGCCGTGCCAGCGCGTCCGCGAACTGCTGGGCCGTGCTGAAGCGATCTGCCGGCAGCTTGGCCAGCGCCTTGTGCACCGCTTCCTCGACGTGCGGCGGGACGGTGGACCGCACCAGCCGGACCCGGCGCGGCTCGTCGGTCAGCACCTTGGCAATGATGGACTGGACCGTGGGGCCGGTGTGCGGCGGCTCGCCGCCCAGCATCTCGTACAGCACACACCCGAGCGAGTAGATGTCGCTCCGCGCATCCAGCTCCCGGTCCGCGGTCGCCTGCTCTGGGCTCATGTAATGCGGGGTCCCGAGAGAAAGACCGGTCTCCGTGATCCGGGTGCCCCCCGCCACGCTCACGGCCAGCGCGATCCCAAAGTCCGCCACCACCGGCTGGCCGTCATGCAGCAGGATGTTCTCCGGCTTGATGTCCCGATGGATCACCTTGTGACGGTGGGCGTAATCCAGCGCGCTCGCCACGGCCTTGGCGATGTCGATTGCCTCATCCACCGGCAACTGCTTCTCGCGGCTCAGCCGATCCCG
>DATECF010000038.1:0-2396 GCA_035287045.1 Gemmatimonadales bacterium
TCTGGATCCACGGCGCCTACCGCGATACCTGGAGCCCTCTCACGCGTCCCGCCCGCGCCGGCGCGGTGGACATCACTGTCGATCCGACCTACGCGGTCGGCTGGCAGGTGGGGGACCAGGTGGTCGTCGGCCCATCCCACGTGAAGACGTCGTACACGGACGACCGGGATGAGGTGCGGCGGATCGTGGCTGTGCTCGGGGGCGGCATGTTCCGACTGAACGCGCCGCTGCTCAACGACCACGACGTCCTGGCCGTCACCTGGACCGACGCCTGGGGGGACACCTGGACGGAGACGCTCGCCGCCAAGGTGGTCAACCTGACCTCAAACACCATGTTCCAGGCCGTCGATCCCAACAACCGGCCGCACGTCATGTTCATGGATCGGGCCAAGCACTACGTCGAGGACCTGGCGGTGGAGAACTTCAGCCCGATGCCCAAGGTCAACCCGATGGCCCGCTACGCCTGGCACGAGCACAACCAGAGGGACGGGTCCCGCGGCAGTTACCTCCGACGCGTCCGCCTCTATGGCGGGCCGGGCGACGGCTGGCACATCCACGAGTCCTACGGCATCGAGGCGCAGGATGTGGTGGTCTACAATCAAGCCCGCGCATACGTCGTCCGACCCGACGGGTCCTGGTTCACCAACACCCGGCCGATTATGCTGGAGCGGACGCGCGGTGTCGGCGGGAACGTTACGCAGAATCATGCCGCAGACGACTGCTGGCTCGACCGGCCACTGGTGATGCGCTGGGGCGTGGGGTTCCGCGACTACCGCAACTCCGGCATCTGGCTGACCGGCACGGTCAACTGCGCCGTCGTCGGCGCCGTGGCCACTGGCGGCGCCGGGTCGTCTCGCTCCTCCGGCATACACTGGGAGGAGGGCGGCGCGGGCGGCGGCGAGACCGCCTACGTCTACCGGACCGAGGCTAACTCCAACCAGGTGATGGGTTTCCACTCCTGGCAGAACAACACCCCGACGCAGCGCATCGTCGACCTGCTGGCCTGGCGCAACGGCGAATCCGGTGTCGGCTGGGGCGCCTACGGCACGCGCTACTGGGCGCACCAGGTGCGGGCCATCGGCAACCGCAACGCGCAGCTGGCCCACTGGGCCTCCGGGTGGGGGATCACCGGCTTCCTGGCGGACGGGCTGGGTCAGGGCGCGGGGATCGAGATCCGCAACTACACCAGCCCCAGCACCAGCGACTCCGTCTACGAGGATGGGGTCGTGCGCAACGTGCAGGTGAACGCGCGACACATGCCGGGCACCAGCACCTCCGGCGTGGTGTCGTGGATCCAGTTCGCCCGCATCTCCTGGGACCCGGCGCGGCCGATCCAGTTCGGCTCCGGCGCCATTCCGCCCGTGGGCAGCCGCCTTCGCTTTCGCGGGCAGACCGGACTACAGCGGCCGGCGAACTTCACCCTCTACCGGTTGAACGATCCGAACGTGCCGGGCAGCATCACCGACCTGGAGTACAATGCCCGGCGTGTCGACAACGATACGGCGGGGACGCGCCCCCGCCCGCCTCGGGTGCGGCTGATCACCCCGGACGACATGGTGACCACCGGCGGGATCCGGCTGGAGGTGGAGACGGATGCGCCGCAAGTCCAGTTCTATCAGGCCAACCAGTTGCTGGCGACTGTGAACACCGCAGGCGGGCGCGCCATCCTCGACTTCAACATGGCGACCTTCACCCGCCGCCGGGCGTACTTCTGGGCCCTGGCGACGGGCACGGGCGGCGCGGTGAATACCAGCCGAGTGATTCGGGTGCGGCGGTTCTGAGCGATTCGAAGAGGAATCCGCTGGAGACGCGCAGCGAGGTGATGGTCTACGGCGCGGCGGCCCTGGCCCTGGCCGCCGCGCTGGTCCACCTGATCGTGGCGCCCGATCACCTGCGGGAATGGTGAGGGTACGGCACGTTCTTCCTGATGGTCGCCGCCCTGCAGGTCCTCTTCGGCCTGGCGCTGGTGCGCCGGCCGCGCCCCTGGCTCCTCCTCGCCGGCATCGCTGGCCACCTGGCTCTGATCAGTCTCTACGTCGTGACGCGGACGGTAGGCCTTCCACCGGTCGGACCGCTCGCGGGGGAGACGGAACCGGTGGGCGCGCTCGATCTGCTCCAAGTCAATGGAGATCGGTCTAGTGATTATCCTTAGCCTGCTCCTGCGCGGCGCCTACCGCTCTCGCACCGCTTCCGCGTAGACCCGCGCCAGGAAGTTATCCACCGGCGCGCGGTCGTCGGTCAGGACCACCGACGGGCCGGCGGCGAGATACTCGGCCAGTTCCTCTCCAGTCAGCGGGACGAGGGGGATCTCCGCGGTCACGCCGGGCGGCCGGCGGGCGGTGATGGCGCGCAGGTCGAGCGGCTGCTGCGCGGCGAAGACGACGAAGATCGTCTGC
>DATECF010000039.1:0-9747 GCA_035287045.1 Gemmatimonadales bacterium
AGGGCCGCGCGAGCCTGTGTGCCGCCGCCAAACGTTATGACCACCGAGTCGTAACCGTCGCGACCGATCAACCCACGACCCCCGTCGATGCTCCCCAGCACCGGCACGCCCATCACCAGCGTGCCCCGAAGGTCAGGATCGTCGTCCAGGATTCCCACCGCGTCGCGCCCCGTCCTCTGTGCTATGATGTCCAGAACTTGGGAAGCTCCCCGGCCGCCCCCCACCACCAGGACTCTCTCGCCGCGAGCGACCATCGACGCAGGGGCGACGGGCTGGTTATCGGCAGAAGTCCCGCGGCGGCCTCTGGCGGCCGCACCCACCATCTCCTCCGTCACGGTACCGGTCCCCGGGATCGAAGCCAAGTCCACATTCAGACTGCGCGCAACCATCTCCGCCTTCTTCGTGACTCGGCGCTCCCCCCCCCCGCGCACCGGAGGGTCCAGACTCGGGCTCGCGAGCCGCTGAGCCGCCACCACGGGCTCATCAGCCGTCGGGGTCAGGACGGCCGCCACGGAGCCAACTGGGTACCGCTGCCCCGCTACCAGCAGAACTCGCAAGTAGCCATCCGTTTCTGCTAGCACGTCGCTGGCGGCCTTGCTGGTTTCGACAGCACAGACCGGCTCGCCGGCAGTCACCCGTGCGCCGTCCTGCTTGAGCCACCGGACCAGCGCGATCTTCTCGTCGTTCACGCTGAGTTGGGGCAGGACAATCTCCGTGGTGGTCAATTCAAGAGCCTCAGCGCCGCAGCGATTAACTTCTGAGCGGTTGGAAGCATTTCGCTTTCCATGCTCTTGGCCGCCGGCACCACGCTGGCTTCCGCGCAGACGATCCCGATGTCAGCTTTCAGCGCCTGACGCGCGCGCGCATAAAGCTCTCCAGCCACCGCCGCAGTCCACCCGAAGCCCGACGTACCCTCTTCGGCAACCACCACCCGACCGACGGCGGCCACCTCATCGGCGAGCCAGTCCCATGGCACCCGATTAATGTGACTGGGCAAGAGCGCCACGGCTTTGATCTCCTCCTCCGCCATGCGGGAAAGGAACTCCGGGAGCAGAATGCTCATGCCTCCATAGGCCACCAGGGCGATGTCCGCGCGGTCCACCTCCTCGTAGTTTCGCACCACGGACGTCAGGTTCGGTCCGTGCGCGCGCTGCTCGACATGAAGGCCGTCGGTCGCACCGGAGCCGCGCAGCACAAGCGGGTAGAGCAGTTTGTGCTCGATGAAGAGCGTCGGCTCCGTGGTCTGGGCGACCTCCGCCGTCAGAAGCGCCCCTGGGTCGTGGAACACACTTGGCGCGACCACGCGCAAGTGGGGCACGCCAAGGAACATCTTCTCCAAGCTCTGGCTGTGCGTCGGCCCGTAGCCTCTACCGCCGCCCATCGGGGCTCGCACGATGACGGGGGCTGAGGTCTTCCCGCCGTACATCGCGCGGTACTTAGCGATGTAGTTCACCAGGGGATCAGCGGCGAGCAGGAGAAAGTCTCCGAACATCAGCTCCACGATCGGGCGAAGACCCCGAAGCGCCATTCCGCCCGCGATCCCGACTATACCCTCTTCGCTGATGGGCGTGCTGATGACCCTGCCCGGGAATGCCGTGGAGAGGCCGCGGGTGACCTTGAAGGCGCCGCCATACGGGTCGGCCAGGTCCTCGCCGATGACCACGACCTCGGGCCGTCGCGCCAGAAGGTCCCGAAGCGCCTGGTTGAGGCTGCCCACATAGGTGAGCGCCTCAGACATCCGCAACTCGGTCGAGCAGGTCTTGCAACCGACCGGTCGGGCTCGCGGCGGCCGCCTCGACTGCTCGTTCGACCCGGTAGCGGGCGGCTTCCACCAATGTCGCAACCCGCCCTTCATCCTCCTGGACCAGGGCGGCCCGCAGCCGGGCGAGGGGATCCGCCTCACGAAGCATCTTCAGCTCGTCCGGCGACCGCGTGTCGTCGCCCTTGGAATGCGGGCCCAGCCGGTGGGTATCCACGCTCAGGAACACGGGACGGGCCTCTTCTCGAACGATGCGAACGGCCTCCTTGGCCGCGGTGTGAACCTCAAGGACATCATCCGCCCGCACCGATCGACACTCCACCCCAAAGGGGCGGGCGCGTGCTCGGACGTCCCCTGCGGCCGCAGCATGGGTCGGCGTGGTCTGGGCCCAGCCATTCAGCTCGACCACGAACAGCACCGGTGCCCGCCAGAGCGCCGCCATGTTCAAGACCTCGTAGACCACACCCTGGCCCAGGGTACCATCACCCAGGAACGGCACGGCGATGGCGCCCGTCCCTTTGCTCTTCTCCGCCAGCGCCGCCCCGGTTGCCGCCGCCGCGATACCGCCCTGGACTCCGCTGGTGTAGAAATTCGCGTCACACAGGTGCTGACTCCCCCCTACCCCACCACAGGTGCCGCTGACTCGGCCCAGTACCTCGGCCACGAGGGGCTCCACCGCATCACGCAGAGCCAGGTAGTGGCCGTGACATCGGTGGCTCGAGAACACGATGTCCCGGGCGCGATCCAGGGCCCAGATCACACCTACCGCACTGGCCTCCTGCCCGATGCTCGTGTGGGTCGTGCCGGACAGCAGTCCCTTTCCGAAGAGCTCGAGTAGCCGCTCCTCGAGCGTTCGAATCAGTTGCATCGCCGCAAAGAAATCCCAGCGGTCCGGATCCCGGCCCGGGTGCGAAGCACAAATCTGCGCTACGTCCGCTATCGCATCGCTCTCATTCATCTGCATGTCCGAGTGGACGGCGTGGGGAGGGTCACTGCCAGTCCATGCCCCGGTCCCGCGGCACGATGCGACGCAGGGTGAACAAGTCGGAGCCTTTGATCGCTTCAAGCTTGGCGGGCCATTCCGCGTAGCCGTCGTAGGGTGCGGCGACGAAACGACCCGTGATGCCTCCCGACCGCTCTGATAGCAGAAACGCCGCGCAGCGCGCCGCCACGGTCGGCGGCACCCCGCCTTTGGCGATCTGCTGTCTGGTGGTTTCCACGAAGTCGCCCGCCAGTTCCTTCCCCGCTCCGAGCGTCTGCTCATGCAGCCGAGTGATCACGAAGCCCGGCGCCACGGCGTTCACCCGAATGCCGTGCGGCGCCATCTCAAGCGCTAACGTCTCGGCCAGCCTTACCACACCGACCTTGCCACAGGCGTACGCGGTGTAGTTCGGGAACGGACTCGCCGCACCACCACCCGACATCAGGACGATCGAGCCATGGGACCCCGCCGCGATCATGGATTGGCAGGCCTGCTGCGCCACCAGAAACGTGCCGAACAGGTTGACGTCGATCGCGCGGCGCCATTCCTCTGCATCGACCCGCACCATGGGGCCGATGGGCCCGTACACGCCGGCACAGTGAACCACACCGTCCAGCCTCCCGATCGAAGCCGCCTCCGCCAGCACTCGCCCCACGTGCACCGCGTCCGTGACGTCGGCACGCACCCCCCGCACCTGGACACCCGAGAGGCTGCGAAGATGTTCCACCGCCCCGGCAAGGTCTTTCTCCCCGCGCGCGCAGATCACGACGCTAGCACCCTCGCGCACGCACTCCTCGGCACACGCCAGGCCGATCCCCATGCTGCCGCCGGTCACCACGATCGTGCGACCCCCGAGCAGGTCACTCACGCCGCAGCGCTGCCCGGGTCTGCCAGCCCCAATAGCTTCCAACCCGCGGCAGCGAGTTCGCCCGCCTTAGCCCACAGGAAACCCTTGGTGTCAAGGAGGAGCGGCTGGCGAGCACTCCTTGCCAAACGCGCGAAGTCTAGATCCCTATACTCTGGCCATTCGGTCAGGAGTACCAACAGATCCGCCTCTTCCGCCGCTGCGTATGGCGTCGCTGCCACCACCAAGCCGGCCGGGGGCTTCACTTCGTCCCAGTCTGCCCGTGGGTCGTGCGCCGCCACCCGTGCCCCCTGCCCCAAGAGGTCTCGGGCCACGGCCAGGGACAGACTGCGCCGCAAGGTGCTGGTGCCCGGCTTGTAGGTCATGCCCAGCAACGCGACGCGCCGCCCCGCGAGAGCGCCCAGCAGCGCCGTCGCACGCCGTGCTACCACCGCTACGCGGTCTTGGTTGTAGCGCCAGACCTCACCAAACAGCGGTGCGGCACCGTCCAGCCGCTCCCGGCTCACCCGATCCAGCACCTTGAGGTCCCGCCCCAGCGTCCCCCCGGAGAAACCGATTCCCGGTGTCACGTAGGCCCGCTCCCCGATCCGCGGGTCGGCGCGCAGCGCGGCGGCGATGTCTCGGAAGTCGGCACCCATCGCTCCCGCAAGGTCAGCCCACTGGTTGGCCAAGGTGACCGAGGTCGCGAGGAACGAGTTGATGCAGTGCTTCGTCATTTCCGCGCTGGGAAGGTTCATCCGGAAGATCCGCGCCTGCATGGGGGCGAACAGGGCCGCGACCCGGTCACCCGCTTCGCGAGACTCGGCACCGATCACGATATGTCCCGGGCGCATGTAACACGCCAGGGCCTCCCCGAGCCGCAGGTTCTCCGGCGAATAGACCAACTCAGCCGTCGGCGCCACCGCCCGTAACCGCTCCCGCAGTTGCCGGGAGGTGCCCACCGGGAGCTGCGCGCTCACGATCACAACCGCCTCGGCGCTCAGAAACGGCGCGATCCGGCGAAGCGCCTCCTCGATAGGGGTCAGGTCGCTGCTGTCGTCGTCCTGAACGGGCGTGTCATGCGCCACGAAGACAAACGGACATCCGCGGATCGCCTCCGGATCGCTCGAGACCCGGAGGACCCCGCGCGCCAGTCCCTCGGAAAGCGCGTCGTCCACTCCCGGCTCGAACAGCGGCGCCTGACCCGCTCGGAGTCCCCCCGCGACGCGGCCGTCGAATTCGACGGCCGCGACGTCCTTGCCGAGCCGCAGCCACGCCGCCGTGATGCTACACCCGAGGTGCCACAAGCCCACGACCGCGACATGCTCGGTCATCGGGTGGCCTTGCCGTGCGCGGTGGCGCCGGCGTTGGGGTGAAGGGTCATGGACTGGGTGCTCGCGACATTCGCGACGACCTTCGCGCCTTCGCGTTCGAGGTTGTAGTACAGCCGCGGCATCCCACGCTTCATCATGAAGTCTTCCAGCGACCGTGTGTCCTTCGGGCAGAAGAGCATCAGGAAGCCGCCCCCCCCAGCCCCGATGATCTTCCCGCCAAGCACACCGTGCGACGCGCGTACCTCGTCGTACAACGGGTCGATCCAGCTCACGCTCACCTTGTCGGAGAGGCGCTTCTTGAGCTTCCAGTGCTCGTGCAGAAGGAGGCCGAAGTCCTCGAACCGCTCTTCCTCGATGGCATCCCGAATCCGGTAGCCAAGTTCCTTGATGCCGTTCAGCGAGTCCTCCACCTCCGCTCGCTCCGGACAGGACGTCCGCATCGCGGCGTCCTGCGGGGCAAGCACCGCCGGCGCGTTTCGCAGCAGACCCGTGTAGTAGATGTGGGTATGGTACACCAGGCTCGCGCTCGCGCTCTCCCGAAGGCCCGAATGCGTGACCTCGACCGCGCCGTCGCGCGTGATCTCGAGGCTCGTGAGCGCCCCGAACGCCGCCATGTACTGATCCTGCTTCCCGATGCGCTTGCCGAGGACGTTCAGCTCGATATGACAGGCTTCCTCCGCCAACTGTTTCAGCGACACGAAATCCCGGCGGTAGGAATGCAACGCCAACAGGAGGCCCACCAGGTACGCGCTCGACGATCCCAGACCCGCTCCGGCCGGCAGGTCGGCCATGGAGTCAATCTCCATCCGGTCTTCGATCCCGTGCAGCCGGAGGGCCTCGCGCGCCAACTCGTGCTTCAGTTGGTCGGCGCGCTCCACGATTTCCGTCTCCGAGTAGCGGACCCGGACCATGCGGTCCACGCCCGGGGGGTTGGTCATGACGTACATGTACTTGTCGATCCCCATGGCGTAGATGAATCCGCCGTGCTTCTCATAGTAGGAGGGAAGGTCCGTCCCGCCTCCGCCCAGCGTGACGCGGAACGGCGTGCGGGTGATGATCACGACAGCCTCACCGTCTCGGCGTGCACCAGCTCCTCCGCCCGGCGAAAGCTCTCGGGAGTGTCGAGGCCCAGACAAAATGCACCGTTTTCCAGCCGGTGGCCAGCCAGCCGCCCCGCCCCTGCCATCCCGGGGAACACATCGCGGGCGAAGTCCTGGAACCCCGGTCCGATCGCCTCCCCCACCACCGGCTCCAGCAGATAGGCCCCCGCGTTCACCAGCCCCGAGGCCGCTTCGCCGCCTTCGACGAACTGGCGGATCTTCCCGTCGCCTTCCAACCGCACCCGCCCGCCCGCGATCCCGGTGTTGCGGTGGCGGGCCGGGTCGAACAGCGCCACCGTGGCCGGCGCGCCGCTCCGCCGGTGCGCCGCCAGGAAGGCCGCCAGGTCGAAGCGCATCAGGTTATCCCCGTAGATCACCAGTGAGGTCGCGGTCCAGTGGGCGATGAGCTGCTTCCAGGCGCCGGCGGTGCCCAGGATTTCGGGCTCGTGGGAGTAGCACAGCGCCACGCCGAATCGGGTGCCGTCGCCCAGCGCCTGCCGGATGGCCTCGGCCTGGTAATGAAGGTTCATCCAAGCGGAGCGGACCCCGGAGCCGGCCAGCCACTCCAGCGTGTGGGCCACGATGGGCTTCCCGGCCACGGGCAGGAGCGGCTTGGGCGTCCCGCCCGAAACCGGCGTGATGCGGGTGCTGCGACCCGCCGCCAGGATCAGCACGTGGGGGATCACGCGCGGGCGACGGAGGGGGCGGGCTGGCTGAGGACGTGCTCCCGGATGTAGGCGATGGAGCGGCGCACGCCTTCCTCGATCCCGGTGGCGGGCGTCCAGCCCAGCGCACCAGCCGCCGAGATGTCGGCGCGGGTTTCCAGCGCTTCCCCCGGCAAGTCGCCGGCGTGCACCGGCTCGAGCGCAGAGCCCAGCTGCCGCCCCACGATCTGGAAGATCTCGCGGACGGAGTAGCTCCGGCCGCTGCCGATGTTGAACGTGCCGCCGTCGGTCCGGGGATCCGCGAGGCAGCGCAGATGGAATTCGTTGACGTCGTCCACGTACACGAAGTCCCGCCGCTTCTCGCCCGAGCCGTAGATGGTGGGGCGCACGCCCTGGGCCAGCTTGATGATGAACGCGCTGATGACGGGCGGAATGGTGCGGCGGTAGTCCTGGCGCGGGCCGTAGACGCAGAAATAGCGGAGCGCCGTAGTATTCAGGCCGCGGAACCGCTGGTACCCTTCGGCGAAGTGCCGCTCGGCCGCCTTGCTGAGCGCGTAGAAGCTCTGGGGCGCGAACGCGGATTCGGGCGTGGGGAAGCGGGTGCTCCCTTCGTACACCGCCGAGCTTTCGGCGTAGACCAGCTTCCGCACCCGACCCTGGACGCAGGCCTCGAACACGTTGACCGATCCCAGGACGTTGATGTCCGCGGTCTCCGCGGGATCCTGCTGGCAATCGCTGATGCAGTTCTTGGCGGCCAGGTGGAATACCGCGTCCGCCCCGCGGAACAGCGGGAGGATGGCGCGGTCTCGGATGTCCACCTGGTGAAAATCGACGCCGGCCGGTACCTGCTCCAGCACGCCGTAGGCGAGGTTATCTATGCCGATCACGCGGTGCCCCTCTGCCAGCAGGCGATCCGCAAGATTGCTTCCGATGAACCCGGCGACCCCAGTGACGACGATGGTGTGGCGCTTGGCCATGCGCGCGGTCGTACGCTAGAGCCGGTACCCCGCGCGGCGCGCGTCGTCGTAGAACATCTGCACCGTCTCGCGTGAGAACTCGGTGAGGTTCCGGCCGCGCAGCTTGAGCTTGTCCAGCAGGTCGGCGGTGGCGGTGATGATGTGGCAGCCGCACTCGTCCGCCTGATAGACGTTCAGCACCTCGCGCGGGCTGGCCCACAGCACCCGGAACCCGATCCGGTCACGGCAGATGTCCACGATCTCCCGCATGATGGGCATGGGATCCCGGCCGGTGTCGGCGATGCGCCCGGCGAACACCGAGACGATCAGCCGGGCCGAGCCGGGGATGGCCTCCACCACGGCCCGGGTCTGCTCCGGGGTCATCACGGCGGTGACGTTGATGTGCAGGCCGTCCCCCGCCAGCTCCCGGACCAGGGGGACGGCAAGCTCGCCGCGAGTATTGGTGATGGGAATCTTGACCACCACGTTGTGGCCCCAGCTGGCGATCTTGCGGGCCTGCTGCTCCATGGCGGCGAAGTCGTCGCCGAACACCTCGAACGAGATGGGGAGGTCCGGGATCTCGGCCAGCAGCGAACGGGCAAAGCCTTGGTAATCCGTGACTCCGGCCTTGCGCATCAACGTGGGGTTGGTGGTGAAGCCGTCTACGTGTCCCTCACGGTACAGCCGCAGCATGGTATCACGATCGGCGCCGTCCGCGAATACCTGTATTCGCAGGCCGCTCGCGCTGCGTTTCCGGGAGCGCGGGGCCGCCTGCCCGCGTACGCTGGTCGCCATCGTCTCGATTCCTCCGGAACCCTCAATGCCAGAGCGCAACGCGCGGTAGGCGCGCGCCGCACCGACAATGCAAACGTTTGCCTCGGCTTGCCCCTCGGACAACCCGTTGCGAGGCTTGAAATTACAAGGCGTTCAATCTATCGCTAGGGCTACCTGCCGTCCAGTCCCCCGTGCGAGATCCCCCAAGCGGCCCAGGCCAGAGACCCCCACCTGTGAACCTACGATTCACCACCCGCATCTGCTGTGCCACATGTCACTTACGCGGAATCGCTCCAAGTCACCGGCCACGGGGGGCTCGCCCGCGGCGTCCATTCGTACAGGTTGACCCGGGATGTCTGACGGCCGTCACTCTTGAGGTGCTCGAAGTCCAACCCCGACCTGCTGCGAAACGGCCCAACCCCACCAAGCGAACCGGCGCGAATCGACGCTACTCCGGCGCCCGCACGCGCAGTCCACCCCTCCGCAGGAGGTGCAGACGTCGTACCTGCCCTCGCACCAACGCCCGCCAGCGGCTCTCCCCCGCGAGGCCTTCCCTGGGCGACCGAAGCACGCCGCGCAGCACCGCCGCTAGACCAAGAGCGGACAGGAGCCACATCACTCGCACGTCGAGCGACATGCGATACAGTTGTTGGGCGGTCTCGGGGCGCAGGCGTGACACCACACGCCGCACCATCCACGGGGCCAGGCGCCGCAGCTCTCGGCGCACCTCCGGTGGGATGGACCCGGGCGCCAGTTGCTCCGCCAACTCGAGCGCCGGGTAGCCCAGCGGTGCGGCCCGGGTGCGGGAGGCGAGGCGCAAGAAGCTCTCCCACAGCTCGGGTCGCGGCGCAAAGTCTCGCCGCATGACCAGCACCAGCTCCACGTAGCGGACCATGGGGCCGATCTCCAGGTGACTCGCCGCATGAAACGCCAACCAGGCGAGGAGCAGCGGTTGCGGCAACCCGTAGAACGCTCGGCCGCCACGCTCCAGCCTCACGCCATCCTCCGGCGCCGGACTGCCGAAGCGCGGCGTGAGGCCGAAGCGCAGGGTCCGGTCGAGGGACCGGTGAAGGTCTATGCACCAGGGGTTATCGCGGTGGGTGATCTCGAGGGACACCGGTTCCACCGGAGCGTCCGGCGGTATCCAGTCTCCGCGGGATCCGTCCGCGGGCGCGGCCTGCGGGCGGAACCCCAACTCCACAAGG
This sequence comes from Gemmatimonadales bacterium, assembly GCA_035287045.1. Classification (GTDB taxonomy): domain Bacteria; phylum Gemmatimonadota; class Gemmatimonadetes; order Gemmatimonadales; family GWC2-71-9; genus JACPAP01. The sequence continues at coordinate 9,620 of DATECF010000039.1, forward strand.
ACGGCCGAGCCATGGCGAAGGTGGGACGGTGCGATCAGCAGGTCAATGTCGGACCCGGGGCGGGTACCGGGGTCGGGGAAGTAGGTCCAGGCCGTGTGCATGCTCTTGAGCACCGCGACCGGGATGCC
>DATECF010000040.1:0-2387 GCA_035287045.1 Gemmatimonadales bacterium
CCGCCCCTCCGCCAGCGCCTCCTCCCACACGCTCGACCGGATCATCTTCGACCTCCTGACCGCCTTCGAAAGCTCATCCACAGTGTAGTGCCAGCCCGCAAGCAACAGCAAGATTGCGGCTGCGTCCCGTCCCGCCTCCCCGGGCGCGGCCTCCTCGATTCCCCTGTCTGCGGCAGCGATCAGCCCCAAGTCCTCGCCTCCCCGCATGAGCGGGACCAGCGCCAGCAGGCCGGGCGCGCCGTGGGCCAGCGCCTCCTGCGCGTCCACCTTCCACAGGCAGACCACGTCGAAGTGCCAGACGTTCACCAAACGGTTCGCCAGCCTCACCTCGAAGCTCAAGGTCCGGGACGCTGGCCCGGGCCGAAACAGGTACACGACCGTGGTGAGCACCGGAACCCGGTACTGGAGCACCAGTTGGGTGTTGTAGCGGAAGCAGCGCTCGGGCATGTCCGGGTCGGCTTCCGCCTGGAACTCCACATGGCGGTAGTAGGTCTCCTGGCCTCGCCGGAGCTTCAGCAGGCAATCCACCGATCGCTTGAAGTCCTGCAGCTCCACGACCTCGGCCGACAAGACCTCCGATCCCGCATCTCCGGTGAGTTCCAGCAGACCGGCGGCGTACTTGCGGAACAGAACCTTGAGCTTGACGTCCGTCTCCATCGCCCGTCCTCTCCGGAGCGAACCGCGTTGCTGGGTCGGATCGTATGACGAAGAGAAAGCGAAGGTCAAGAGCAAAACAAAGCACCGCCGCCCCGCCAAGAACGCCCGCAGCCGGCCCCTCAACCCCACGCCTCCACCAGCGCGTCGACCACTCGCTCGGCGGCGTGGCCGTCCCAACCCGGGATCGCTTGGCCTCGTTTGTAGCGACCGGCCAAGATCTCGTCCACCACCCGCTCCGCGAGTGCGAGGTCGTCTCCCACCACCGTGTTGGTGCCGGCCGATACCGTGACTGGCCGCTCCGTGTTGGGGCGCAGCGTCAGGCACGGGATCCCCAGAAACGTCGTCTCCTCCTGGACCCCGCCCGAGTCGGTGACCGCCAGGCGCGCCGCGGCCATGAGACCAAGGCTCTCGCGATAGCCGAGGGGCGGCGACAGCCGCACGTTAGGGGTTGACCCCAGACGAGCCACCAAGCCCCCCGCGCGGAGCCGCTCCGCGGTCCGCGGGTGCACCGGAAACACCACCGGCAGCCGCCGCGCCAGCGTCTCCAGGAACCCCACCAGAGCCCCCAGCCGCTCGGGGCTATCGACGTTTGACGGCCGGTGCAGCGTCACGTAGGCAAAACCTCCGGGCGAGAGCCGCAGGCTGGCGGCCATGTCGAGCGCTCTCGCCGCGTCCAGCTCGCGCACCAGCGTGTCGATCATCACGTTGCCCGTATAGCGAATGCGCTGGGACGGAATCCCCTCCCGGCGCAGGTTCTCCTCCCCCGCGGGTTCGCTCACCAGCAGCAGGTCCGCCACCGTGTCGGTCACCACCCGGTTGATCTCCTCAGGCATGGTGCGATCGAACGAGCGCAGGCCCGCCTCGACGTGCGCCACCGGAATGCCCAGCTTCACCGCGGCCAGGGCGCAGGCCATCGTCGAGTTCACGTCGCCCACGACCACCGCCCCCTTGGGCCGGGGCGACAAGGCGAGCAGGTGCTCCTCGAAGGCCGCCAGGATCCGCCCCGTCTGCGCCCCGTGGGAACCCGAACCCACGCCGAGGTGAACGTCTGGCTCCGGAATGCCGAGCTGTCGGAAGAAGACATCGGACATCCCTTCGTCGTAGTGCTGGCCGGTGTGGACGAGAGCGGGCGCAAAGGCGTGGTCGCGAGACGCGAGGGCGCGCAGCACCGGCGCCACCTTCATGAAGTTCGGCCGCGCCCCGGCCACCAGGATCAAGGGTGATGACACGCGGGCCCCACGGCCGGCACCGCGGCGCCGTCCAGGCGGGCTTCGGGGAGGAACGCGGCCAGGCACTCGCGGATCTCGGCCGGGCGACCCGCCTCCGCCAGCGCGCTCATCCGCGCCAGCGCCGCGTCCAGGTCCGCCGAGCTCCGCCCCGCGAGGTTGCCGATGTAGATCTTCGGGTGCCGCGTCTTGGCGAAGTCCTCCCCTTGCAGCGACAGCTCCTCGAACAGCTTCTCCCCGGGCCGCACACCCGTGAACACGATGGCGATGTCCTCGAAGGGCTTGTACCCCGACAGCTCGATCAACCGTTTGGCGAGGTCCAGCACCTTCACCGGCTCGCCCATGTCCAGCACGAAGATCTCGCCCCCTGGCCCATCGCCGCGGCCTCCAGCACCAGAATCGACGCCTCCGGGATGGTCATGAAGTAGCGCGTCATGTCCGGATGGGTGACCGTCACCGGCCCCCCCGCCTCGATCTGCTCGCGGAAGACCGGGATCACCGACC
>DATECF010000041.1:0-23056 GCA_035287045.1 Gemmatimonadales bacterium
GATCTCCTCCTGCTGGACGCCAACCCGCTGGAAGACATCAGCAACGTCTGGCGGAACGCGGGCGTCATGATCCGCGGGCGCTGGCTGTCCAGAGCGGAGATTCGCCGACACCTCGACCGTCTGGTCTCGAAGTAGAGGCCGTTCAACTGTCATGGGCGCGCACGGACGAGCGCGGGCGAACTCAGGCGAGCGCGCCGGGGAGGCCGTCCGACTCGACCGCTGGCTCTGGGCGGCGCGCTGGTACAAGACCCGCTCCCAGGCAGTGCAGGCCATCGCGGGCGGCAAGATCCGGGTGAACGGCGAGCGGCCCAAGCGGGCCCGCGTCATCGGCATCGGCGACGAGGTACGGGTGCGCAAGGGCCCCATCGAGTTTCACGTGGTGGTCCGCGCCCTGAGCGAAACCCGCGGGCCGGCCACCACCGCCCGCACCCTGTACCAGGAAACCCCCGCCTCGCTCGCCGCGCGAGCGCTCCTGGCGCTTCAACTCAAGAGCCAGCCACAGATCACCTACACGGGCAAGGGGCGCCCAACCAAGAAGGACCGGCGCGCCATCGAGCGCTTCGAGGGGCGCGACTCAGCGGAGTGACGGTGAGCGCCGCACCAGATCCCGCGGTACCTGGCGCGCGGACGGGCATCCGGCCAGCGCCAGTGCCAGCGCGAACTCGGTCCCCAGGATTTCGAGCACCCTCCGGGCGCCGGCCTCACCATCCACCGCCAGTCCGTACACATAGGGACGTCCAATCAGGACCGCCCCGGCGCCAAGCGCCAGCGCCTTCAACACGTCCGTCCCCCGGCGCACGCCCCCGTCCACCAGCACCTCGGCCCGCCCGTCCACCGCTTCCGCGATTTCGGGTAGCACCTCGATCGCCGCAGGCACGCCGTCCAGCTGGCGGCCGCCGTGGTTGGACACCACGATCCCCGCCACGCCGTGGTCCACCGCCCGCTTCGCGTCGGCCGCCGTGAGGATCCCCTTGAGCAACACCGGCAGTCGCGTGGTCGACCGCAGCCAATCCACCGCCTCCCAGGTGAGCGAAGGATCTATCAAGCGCTGGATGTACTGAAAGAACACTTCATTCCCTCGGGCTTCCACGTCCACGCCCACGAACTCCTCGAAGTTCCGTGGCCGCACGGCGGGAGGCAGGAAGAAGCGGTTCCGCAGGTCGCGTTCGCGGTTCCCCACGCGCGGCAGATCCACCGTCAGGCAGATCGCCCTGAACCCCGCCGCCTCAGCGCGCTCGACGAAGCGCCGGGTCACGTCGCGCTCCTTGTAGCAGTAGAGCTGGAACCACTTGGGCCCTGGCGCCGCCGCCGCGATGTCTTCCAGCCGATGCGCGGACAAGGTGCTCACCACGGTGATGGTGCCGGCGGCGGACGCGGCTCGGGTACTCGCCAGCTCTCCATCCGGGTGAGCCAGCGACTGAAACGCCGTGGGCGCAAGCAGGACCGGGAGGGCCACGCGCTGGCCCAGCACCGTGACAGCCGGATCTACGCTCGACACGTCCACCAGGACGCGGGGGAGCAGCTTGAGCCGCTGAAACGCCTCCACGTTGGCACGGAGCGTAACCTCGTCGTCCGCGCCCCCCGCGAGGTACCCCCAGGCGCCCGGCTCCACCTGCTGGCGCGCCAGCTGTTCGTAGTCCGCGAGATTGACCGGCTCCACGCTGTGGCTCACTGGACCCCCGACGTCGATTGGTGCCGCAGCGTATAGCGTCCCTCACCCGGCAGCGTCAAGACGAGCGGTCGAAACATCGGGGTCACCCTGCTCGTAGAGGGCACCGGCCAGCCCAGGCCCCCTCCGGGGCTCGAGCCGTTTCAACCTGCACCCCAGCGTTTCGAGGCCACCGTGGATCAGTTCGTCCAAGACCTCCGTCACGGGATCCGGCTGCTGCTCAAACAACCGGCCGTGACCGGCATCGCCGTGCTGGCGCTCGCACTGGGCCTGGGGCTCACCACCACCATGTTCAGCATCGTGTATGCCGCGGTGATCCGCGGCCTCCCGTTCGAGAGCCCCCGCCGGCTGATGCACATCGAGCGCGCCAGACCCTCGGAAAACCAGTTGAGCCTCGAGGTGCCAATTCACGACTACACCGATTGGCGCGCCCAGCAGAAGAGCCTCGAGGACCTCGCCGCGTTCTATGTGGGGACCGTCAACGTCCGCGGCAGCGAAGGCAAGCCGGAGCGCTTCTCGGGCGCCTTCATCACCGCCAACGCGTTCCCGCTGCTCCGGGTCCAGCCGGTCCTGGGGCGCACCTTCCGGGAAGACGAGAACACTCCGGACGCTCCCCTGGTGCTGCTCTTGAGCCACGGCGCCTGGCGGAACCACTTCGGGGGCGGCGCCGGCATCGTGGGACAAGCCGTCCACGTGAACGGCGAAGTGGCGACGATCATCGGGGTCATGCCGGAAGGTTTCGCGTTCCCCATCCGCGAGGAAGTGTGGGTGCCACTCCGCATGGACCCGCTCCGCATTGACCGAAACCAGCCGGGCTTGACGCTCGAGGTCTTTGGCCGGCTGCGCGACGGCGTCTCGCGGGACGGGGCGGCGGCGGAGCTGGCGGCCATCGCGCAACGCCTGGAGCAGGAGTACCCCGAAACCAACCGGGGCATCACCACCGTCCTCAAGCCGTACACCGACGAGTTCATCGGCGACGAAGCGGCCACCACGCTCTACGCCATGCTGGGAGCCGTCTTCGGCGTGCTGCTCATCGCCTGCGCCAACGTGGCCAACCTGCTGCTGGCGCGCGCGGCGGCCCGCTCCAAGGAAATCGCCGTGCGGACGGCGCTCGGCGCGTCCCGGCTCCGCGTGATGGTGCAGCTGCTGACCGAATCGCTGGTGCTGGCCGTGGTCGGCGCGCTCTTTGGCCTGGGGATCGCCCAGCTCGGCATCGTGCTGTTCAACCGCTCCCTCGTCGACACCAACCCGCCCTTCTGGATCGACATCAAGCTGGATCCGGGCGTGTTGCTCTTCGTGCTGGCGATCACGCTGGTTGCGAGCCTCCTCGCCGGGCTGGTGCCCGCGCTGCGCGCATCCGGCGGCAACGTCAGTGACGTGCTCAAGGACGAGGCCCGCGGCACGTCCAGCTTCCGGCTGGGGCGTTTCAGCAAGGGGCTGGTGATCGCGGAAATCGCGCTGTCGTGCGGCCTGCTGGTCCCGGCCGGGCTCATGACCAAGAGCGTGGTGCGGCTCAAGACCACCGAGTTCGGCTTCGCCACCCACGGCGTCTTCACCGCCCGCGTGGGACTGTTCGACGCGGCGTATCCGGACAGCGCCAGCCGGCTGCGCTTCTTCGAGGAGTTGCTTCGGCGCCTGGAGGGCCGGCCGGGGGTCAGCGCCGTGGCCCTCACCAGCAATCTCCCGGTGCAGGGGACGGGACGCTGGGCGTTCGCGGTGGAGGGCCAGGCGTACGCCGCCGAGCGCGATTATCCCCTGGCCCGGCGTGCGGTCATCTCGCCGCGTTACTTCGACACGTTCGGCGTGAGCCTGCTCCAGGGCCGGGACTTTGGGCCGCAGGACCAGCCCGGGAGTCTCCCGGTGACCATCGTCAATCGTTCGTTCGCGGAGACGTTCTTCCCCAACCAGGACCCGCTGGGCCGGCGCATCCGGGTGGGAACGGGGGAAAACGCGGGCCCCTGGCGCACCGTCATCGGCGTGGCACCTGACGTCTGGATGCAGGGCATTGACGATGTGGACGCGGAGGGCTTCTACGTCCCGTTGGGCCAGGTGGACCAGCGGTTCATCAGCATCGCCATCCGCACGCAGGGCAGCCCGCTGGACCTCACCGCGAGGGTGCGCGACGAAGTGACGGCCATCGATCCGGACCTGCCGATCTACTTCGTCAACTCCATGGACGGCGTGATCCGGCAATCGAGCTGGTTCTACGGCGTTTTCGGCGGCCTGTTCATGGTATTCGGGTTCGTGGCGCTGTTTCTGGCGTCGGTGGGACTCTACGCGGTGATGGCGTTCTCGGTGCGGCGCCGCACCCAGGAAGTGGGGGTGCGGATGGCCCTGGGCGCCGAGCAACGCGACGTGCTTCGGCTCATCCTGCGCCAGGGCATGACGCAACTGGCGCTGGGCGTCGTCATCGGGCTCGGCCTCGCGTGGTGGCTGGCCCGCACGCTGCGAGTGATCCTGTTCCAGGTGGATCCGGGCGATCCACTGATTTTCATGGCCATCCTGGTGACGCTCGCCCTCACGGGGTTCCTGGCCACGATCGTGCCGGCCCGCCGCGCGACCCGGGTGGATCCGGCCTTGGCGTTGCGCTACGAGTAGGGCGGCTACGATCTCGCTAGATACATCCCGCTCACGATCGCCGACCCGCCCACCACCTGCCACAGCGTGGGCATCTCCCCGAGCAGGGGCCAGGCGGCGAGGAAGGCAAAGACCGGGGTGAAGTTGGAGTACTGGGCTACCCGGGTCGAACCGAGCCGCTTGATGCCCCGGGCCCAGAGCAGGTAGCCGGTGACGATCGCGCCCAGCGAGGCGTAGAGTACCGCCCCACACGCCGCCGGGGTCACCGTGTCCCATCGCTGGTTCACCAAGGACGGCAAACCCATCACAACGATCGGCACCGTCCCCAGCGCCGTGGTCCAGGCCGTCATCGGCACCGATCCCAGCTCGCGCACCAGGGGCGACGACCCCACGGCATAGAGGGCCCAGCACACCGCCGCGCCCAGCAGCATGAGGTCGCCCACCACCGTGGAGCCGAAGCCCACCTCCATGCCGCTTCCCAGCACCACCAGCGCCACGCCGGCTCCGGAGAGCGCCAGGCCAAGCCACTCGCGCCGGCCCACCTGCTCATGGCCGCGCAGGTGGGAGAACACCGCCGTGAGTACCGGGTTGGCCGCCATCAGCAGCGCGGCGTTGCCCGCGCGGGTCCGTCCCAAGCCCTCGATGAATCCGAGCTGATACAGCGAGTTCCCCAGGAACCCGTATAGCGCGATCGGCACCCAGAACCGCCTCGGCGGGAGCCGATGCCCGAGAAGCCGGGTGACCGTGATCAGCGCCATGGCGGCCAGCGGAAACCGCACGGCGTTGAAGGCCAGCGGCTGGAAGACCGCGAACGCCGCCTTCACGATGATGATGTTGACGCCCCAGATGAGGGCCATCAGGGCGAGCAGCGCGTCGGTGGGCGTCAGGCCCACCGACGCGGCGCGTGGCGGAACCGCGGACGTGTCGGTCACGGGCAACGAAACCTAACCGCGGTGGGGAGAGGGGCGTCAACGCGGCGGCCCGGATGGGCGTACTACCAGGTACCCCTCCGATCCTGAGGTATATCACCATGCGGGTACTCTCCACCCTGCTCCTCGGCCTCGTGGCGTGGCCGACGCTGCCGCCGGCCAATCCCCGTCCGTTGGACGTCGCCGTCGCCCTCAACCCCGTCGACATCAAGGAATGGCCGGTGCCGTGGGAGGGCACCCGGCCGCGCGATCCCTACGTGGGACCGGACGGCAAGGTCTGGTTCGTGGGCCAGCAAGGCCACTACCTCGCCTATCTCGTGCCATCGAGTGGCGAGTTCAAGCGCTACGAGCTGGAGCCCGGCACCGGACCGCACAACCTGATCGTGGACCACCAAGGCTTCGTCTGGTACGCCGGGAACCTGAAGGCTCACATCGGCAAGCTGGACCCCAAGGACGGAACGATCACCAAGTTCGAGACCCCGGGCGTGCGCGATCCCCACACGCTGATCTTCGATCAGAAGGGGGACATCTGGTTCACCGCGCAGCAAGCCAACCACCTGGGCAAGCTCACCGTCGCCACCGGCAAGGTGGCGGTGATTCCCGTGCCCACGCCGAATGGTCGGCCCTACGGCATCGCGATCGACTCGAAGGGCCGGCCCTGGGCCGTGCTGGTGGGTACCAATAAGATCGCCACGGTGGATCCAGCCACCATGCAGATCCGCGAGGTCACCCTGCCGCGCCCCGAAACCCGGCCGCGGCGGATCGTGGTCACCTCAGACGACAAGCTCTGGTATGTGGACTTTGCCGCGGGCTACCTGGGCCGCTACGACCCGGTCACCGGTGATGTCAGGGAATGGGCGGCACCCGCCGGTACCCGGGCGCGCCCCTACGGGATGGCCGTGGACGACAAGGACCGCATCTGGTTCGTGGAGATCGGGGCCGAGTCGGCGAACCTGGTGGGGTTCGACACCAGGAAAGGGGAGTTCTTGGACAGCTCACCGGTGAGCGGGAACATCCGCCACATGTATTATCACCGGCCGGCTCAGGAGGTCTGGTTCGGGACGGACGCGGGGAACATAGGAAGGGCGAAGCTTCCGTAAGGCCGCGGCCTCTGCGTCCCCTCCGTCAGCGCGCCAGATCCGCGACGGCTACCACCCCGCTGTGCCGCAGGTCCACCGATCGCTCGCCCAGCGGCGAGTCCACCAGGATCTGGCCCGTCAGGCCGTAGCCCAATGAGCCCTTCGACAGGATCGCCCGGGCCCCGGCCCCCACGCCGGACCAGGTGAACGTCAGCGGGACTCGCACCTCGCTGTGCGAGGCGGGCGGCAGCTCCAGCGCACGATCAATGGCCGCGGTCCCGAAGGGCGTGTCCTCCAGGTCAATGGCGACCTGCAGCCTGGTGGAGCGCAGCGTATAGGAATTCGGGTTGAGGACGTCGAGCTTCAGCTCGAGCGAGCCGCCGGACAACCCTAAGCCGGTGATCGTGACACCGGTGAGCTGCGCCGAGGGCGCTTGGAATTGGAGCCTCTGCACCGCGCTGCAGGCCAGCGTGGCCAGCGAAACCAGCGAAACGACCGTGACGCGCCGCACGCTATGACGTGAACACCGCGGCGCGCGGGCGTCAAGGCGGGGCACTCCTCCCCATCACCCCGGGAAGCAGCATGCGCCACGCTCCACCCAGCGCCTCGAGCCGGGACACCCAGGCGGCGTCCACGGCTCGAGCCGGAGCCGCGTCAGCGGCCCCGGCCGGAATGACGTCTTGCCCGGCCTTCTCCGCCGCGAGCAGGGGCTGGAGCAAGAAGGTGGTGAGCCGGAACGTGAATGCGTCGCCGGAGGTCTCGCCCACGATCGGCCGGTCCGGCTCGGCCGGCCTGGCCTTGAGCCACTGCTCCAGCGCCCCGAATACGACCAGCAGCTCGCGCGCGGCAAACGGGATCAGGACCTGACGGAGCGCCCGAGCCGCGCCCTGCGGGGCCCGCGGGTGAGGCGGCAGTAGCACCCGCCGCCCGTCCAGGGGAACCTCGTCATCGGTAGCGCGGTCGGTGAACCAGTTGAGGCTCACCCCATACGGCGCCCTGAGCTGATCCAGCGTGGTCAGCTCGGGGTTGGCGGTCCGCCCCGAGTAGAGGTCGCGGACCGTGGGGTACGGAAGTCCGGTGGCGCGCCCCGCCGCGGCCAGGTTACCCCCGTGCACCAGGTCAATGAGGCGCCGGATGCGTTTGGTGATGGGGGGCACTCCCTCAGAGAGTGGGTGCTTGGGGCGTCCCGGGTGGAGGGCCTGATTCGGAGTGGCCATATAATTATTTCATGTTATACACGCTAATATAATAGTGCCTAAGAGGCCCTCGCGGCAACCAACCCGCCTGGCGACGGAGATGCCGGGGAGTCAGAATACCGGCCTCCCCCCCGGCACGGGGGCGGGCGGCGCACCAGTAGGGAGGCGTGGATGATGCCATTGCGTGGTTGGGGCTCGGTTCTGGTCTTGCTGGCGACGGCGTCGCCGGTGGTGGCGCAACAGCCGGCGCCCGAGATCGAGTCCATCAGAACGCAGGACCTGCGGGCGGATCTCTTCTACCTGGCGGGCGACGGGTTCCGCGGGCGCCTCACCAACACGCCCGAGAACCAGCTGGCGGCCGAGTTCATCCGGGCGCGATTCGAACGCTTGGGACTGGAGCCTGCGGGGCCGGGCGGCTCCTACTACCAGGCCTACCCCCTTATGACCGCGACGTTGGGGCCGGAGAACCGCCTGGTGGCGTCCACCGGGGACGGCGTGGAGCGACGGGCCACGGTGGGGGTTGATCTGTATCCCCACCGGTTCAGCGCCACCGGGCGGACCGAGGGCTTGGTGGTCTTCGCCGGCTTCGGCATCACCGAGCCCCGTCTGGGCTACGACGATTACCGGGGGGCACAGGTCAAGGGCGCCCTCGTCCTGGTGCTGGATCACGAGCCGGGCGAGCACGATCCCGACAGTCGGTTCGACGGTCTGGTCACGGCCCAGGCGTCGAATCCCCTCGAAAAAGCCCTGGCGGCGCAGGCCGCGGGTGCCGCCGGCATCCTCTTCGTGGGCGACGTCCACAACCACCCGGGGCCCGCGAATTTCGGCGCCGCGGCACGGAGCTACTGGCCCGAGGACGCTCCGCGCATCGAGCGATACACCCTGGGATCCTGGGCGGAGCGGGTCCGGATTCCGGCGGCCCAGATCTCGTCGGGGTTGGCCGAGTCGCTGGTGCGTGGGACCGGCCGCACGCTGGCGGACCTGGCGCGCGCCGCGGAGACGCCGCGCGGCATGACTCCAATCCCATTGCCGGGCGCGAGGGTCGCGCTCACCGCCTCCGTCAATCAGCACCTGATCCCGGACCGCAACGTGGTGGCCCGGATTCCCGGGGCGGACCCGCGCCTCAAGGAAGAGTGGGTGATTCTAAGCGCGCACTTCGATCACAACGGCGCGGACGGGGACCAGGTCTACAACGGCGCGGACGACGACGGCTCCGGGACCGTGGCGCTGCTGGAAATCGCAGAGGCCTACGCCCGCGCGCTCCAGGGGGGCCAGCGGCCCCGCCGGTCGGTCCTCTTCGCCGCGTGGAACTCCGAGGAACGCGGCCTGCTGGGGGCGTGGGCGTTCGTCGAGCAGCCGTTGTTCCCGCTGGAGCGGATCGCCGGCGTCCTCAACATGGACATGATCGGCCGGAACGAAGAGGTGCAAGTGGGCGGCGGGGCCAGGTTCCGGGGTCTGGACCTGCAGACGGCGGAATCCAACAACAACGCCATCAACATCCTGGGGTATTCGCGCACGCCGGACCTCTGGGCGCTGGTGCAGCGCGCGAACGGCGCTCTTGGACTCGACCTCAAGCCGCGCTACGACAACAACGCGTCCAATCTGCTCCGGCGCAGCGATCACTGGCCGTTCCTGCAGCGCGGTGTGCCGGCGTTGTGGTTCCACACCGGCCTCCACCCGGATTATCACACGCCGTACGACCGGCCGGAGAAGATCAACTACGACAAGATGGAGAAGATCGCGCGGCTGGTGTACCAGGCGAGCTGGGACCTGGCGCAACAGGACGGGCGGCCCCGGATGGCGGCGCGGGAGGGTCGTCCGTAGCTTACGGGACCTACATCCTCCTTCATCATGTCGCGTACGCACGCAGGACTTGCCCGGATCGGATCGGCCGCCGCCGCGTTCGCCCTCACGCTCGCTTGCTCCGAGCCCGAGACGCCGGCCGCCGTGACCGTGTCACCGGCCACGGCGACCATCGACGCCCTCGGCGACACCAAACAGCTCTCGGCGACCGCGTCGGACAAGGACGGGAAGGTCCTTACGGACGCGATTTTCACCTGGGCGTCGAGCGCCGGCGGCGTGGCGAGCGTGGACAGCGCCGGGAAGGTGACATCGGTAGCGGCCGGCACCAGCGACGTGACCGCCACCGCGGGCGGGGTGAGCGGCGTGGCGAAGATCACGGTGGCGCAGGCCATCACCCAGGTGGAGGCGACGTCGGGCGCGCAACAAACCGGCACCGTGGGCCAGGCTCTGCCGCAGCAGATCGTGGTGCGGGTGCGGGACCGGCTCAACGCCCCGGTCGAGGGCGCCGCCGTCACCTTTTCGGTGCAGGCCAACGGGGGCACCGTGACGCCGGCCAGCGGCACCACCGGTGCCGACGGACAGCTCACCGCCGCGTGGACGCTGGGCACCACGTCGGGCAACTACCAGGTGACCGCCGCCGTGACCGGCGCGACCCAGACCGCCGTGTTCAATGCCAAGGCCAATCCCGGTGCGGCGAACAACCTCGCCAAAGTGTCGGGCGACAACCAGTTCGGTTACCAAGGGGCGAAGCTGGCGCAGCCCGTGGCCGTGCGGGTGCGCGATCAACACGGCAATGGCGTGCCCAGCCACGCCGTACAGTTCACGGTCGCGTCCGGCAACGGGACCTCGGATTCGTCCATTGCATTCGGTGACTCGACCGGCGTGGCGCGCTCGGGATGGGTGATGCCCAGCACCGGGGGCGTGGACACCGTGGAGCTTCAGGTCACCTCCCTGAGCGGCGGGGGCAGCCCGCTGTTGGGCAGTCCGGCGGCGTTCACCGCCGTCGCCCACAACGTGCAGGTGACCGGCTGGTCGCCGGGGACGCTGGCCGAAGGCCAGGCCGCCACGTTGACCGGCACCGGGTTCGACGCCGGCAATACCCAGAACGTGGTCACCATAGACGGGATCGCGGCCGCCGTGAGCGCCGCCACCGGAACCGACCTCAGCGTGACGGTGCCCGCGTACGACTGCCGGCCCGCGCGGAACGTGACGGTCCAGGTGACGGTCGGCGGGATTCCCGCGGCGCCGGCAACGATCCCGCTCGACCCCGCCATAGCGCCGCTGAGCCTGGCCGTGGGCCAGCAGACCATCGTCACCGACCCCGCGCAGTTCTGCTTCCAGTTTGCGGCCGCTTCCACCGCGGAGGCGTACCTGATCGGCGTGCAATCCACGTCGGAGGTGCCTGCCAACCTGACGCCCATCTCGCTGGTGGGGACGGCGGTCGCCGGCGCGACCGCGGCCCCGGCCTTGAGCCTCCGACGCTCGACGGCGGGCCGCGACCTCTCGCCGCTGACCAGCGAGCGCCTGGCGCGGTGGCGCCGCTATCGGATGGCCGAGGTGGAGCAACGGATGCGCGACGCGGCGGAGTTCCAGCGGCTGGCCGGGGTGAGACGGGCGCCGGGCGCGGAGCGGGCGGTGGTGGGGCCCGACGTGGTCGTCGGAGACAACATCGCCATCCGGATCGGTTCCGGAGGCAGCTGCGCCAATTACACCGAGATCACGACCGTGGTCAGGGCCAAAGGCACCAACGGCGTCTTCCTCGAGGACGTCGCCAACCCCGGGGGCGGATACGCGGTCACCGACTTTACCTCGTTCAGCCAGCAGTTCGACGACAAGCTGTACCCGGCCGACACCACGCAGTTCGGCCCACCAGCCGACAGCGACGCCAACGGCCGCATCGTGGTGGTGGTCACCAAGGAGGTGAACAAACGCGACGGACCGCTCGGGTTCACCACGTCGTGCGACCTGGGGACCCGGGCGGAGAATGCCTCCAGCAACGAGGGAGAGTTCTTCTACGTCGTGGCCCCGGATCCCAACGGCACGGTAGGCGGCACGTACCCGTTGGAATTCGCCAAGCTGGATTTTCCCAACCTCCTGGCGCACGAGACCGTGCACGTGATCCAGTTCGGGCGTCGGAAGGCCGCGGGCATCACGCCATTCATCGATCTGTGGACGGCCGAGGGGCAGGCCGTGGTCGGCGAAGAGGTCGCCGGGCACGCGGTGCTGGGGAACACCACCGGGGCAAACTACGGCCTGGATCGCATCGTCAATGACGACGGCACCTCATCGGTGTGGTACGGCACCGGCGTCGTGGGGCTGGGGCTCTATTTCGGGTGGGACCCTATCAGCAATCCATCCAACCCCAACGGCAAGGTGGACAATGCTCCGTGGGAGTGCACCTGGCTGGCCACCAACTACGGCGGGCCGTGTGTGGGGGAGCTGGATGTGTACGGCACTCCGTGGTCGTTGCTGCGCTACGTCAACGACCGCTTCGGTCCGACCTACACCGGTGGTGAAGCCGGCCTCCAGCGGGACGTGATCGTGAGCCCCCAGACCGGCTATGCGATGCTCGAGTCGCTCACCGGCGTGCGGGTGGACTCGCTCCTGGCCCAATGGGCCGCCATGCTGTACGTCGACGACATCACGGCGAACTGGTCTACGCAGGCTCCGGCGTTGAGCCTGGCGAGCTGGAACCTGGACGACATCTTCTACGGCACGGCCTTCGGTCTTGCTCTTTACAGCTCCCTCCGCCTTACGCCGGAGAACGTCGCGTTCCAGACGTTCAACAGGAGCGCCAACGTCCGCGCCGCTTCCACGTACTACGCCATCATTGCCGGAGCTAACCGGCTCCCCACCGCGATCAAGGCACGTGATGCGTCCGGGACCGGGACCCTCCCTTCCCACCTGCGCTACTGGATCGTCCGGATGCAATAGCCCCTTCCATCCCCCGGGGGATGGAAAGCGATGGAGGGCGATGGGACGGGTTAACTCCCCCCGCGCTGGTACTTGATCTCCCCCCCGATGATCGTGTACACCACGCCGGTTCCCGGGATGGAATCGTCCGGGACCGTCATGATGTCCCGTGACAACACCGTGATGTCCGCCAGCTTGCCCGCCGTGATAGAGCCCTTGAGGTCCTCCTCGAAGGCCGCGTAGGCGTTGTTGAGCGTGTAGCTCTTGAGCGCCTCTTCCCGGGTCATCTTCTGCTCCGGGTAAAACAGCGAACCGTCAATGGTCTTGCGGGTCACCGCCGAGTAGAAGCTGGCGATGGGGCTGACGTCTTCCACCGGCGTGTCGGTGCCGTTGGTGACCACGGCGCCGGAGTTCATCAGGTTCCGCCATACATACGCGCCTTCCCGCGCGCGCTGTTCCCCGATTCGCTTGGGTACCCAGGGGCCGTCGGACGTCGCGTGGACCGCCTGCATGGACGCGATCACCCCGAGCGCGGAGAATCGCGGTTGGTCCACGGGGTCGAGGTGTTGGGAGTGCTCGATCCGCCAGCGCAGGTCCCGCTTGTCCGGGTTGGCCTGGAACGCGGCCTCGTACACGTTCAGCACTTCGCGATTGGCGCGATCCCCGATGGCGTGCGTGTTCAGCTGATACCCGTGCTGCATGGCGATCTCCGCCGTGCGCCGGAGCCGCTCCAGGGGAATGGTGTTGAGCCCGGTGCTGGTGGGCAGGTCGTCATACGGCGCTAGCATCCATGCGCCATGCGAGCCCAAGGCGCCGTCAATGGTGACCTTGATGGCGCGCACCGTGAGAAAGGCGTTGTCCCGGCCCACGGTGCGGTACGGGCCGGCTTTCTCCGCCAACACGCTGTCGTTTTCCCGGACCATCACATAGAGCCGCAGCGGGAGCGCCTGCTCGGCGTCGAGCCGCTTGAACAGGTCCACGGCGCCGAACGACGCGCCGGCGTCGTGGAAGCTGGTGACGCCCTTGGAGACCGCGTCCGCGCCGGCCAGCCGCACGGCTTCGCGATTCCTCGCTTCCACTTCCTCCGGCGTCATCCTGGCGCGCGCCTCGGCCATGGCGCGGCCCACCAGGCCCTGGGCGGTCTCACGCAGCAGTCCCGTGGGATTCCCGGCCGCGTCCCTGATGATCTCGCCGCCGGGCGGGTTGCGCGTGGCCCGGGTGATGCCCGCCAGCTCCAGCGCCTTGCCGTTCACGAAGCCGGCGTGTCCGCTCGCGTGCGTCAAGGACACCGGGTTGTTGGGCGAAACCCGATCCAGGCTCTGATGCAGCGGCACGCCTTCCACGTTGGGCCGCGGCACGCGGTCCCATTTCTCCTGGTGCCACCCGCGGCCACGGATCCACTCTCCGGGCCGGGCCTGCCGGGCAGCCTCCGCCACCATGGCCACGATGTCGTCCCAGTTCTTCGCCGTGGTGAGGTCCAGCTGCATCTTGGACTCGCCCAGGCCCATGTAGTGCCCGTGGCCCTCAATGAAGCCGGGGATCGCGAGCCGGCCCTCGAGATCGATCACCTGGGTATTGGGACCTACGTAGCGAGCGATCTCGTCAGTGGTGCCCACGGCGGCGATGGTGTACCCCGAGATCGCGACCGCTTGGGCTTCGGGACGCTCCGGATCTACGGTGACGATCTTGCCGTTTCGCAGCACCAGATCCGCGGGCTGGGGCGCGCAGGCGGCGACCAGCAGCAGGATTCCGAATGCCAGCGTACGCGATGCGTTCATCGATGCCTCTGGTAGATGTGGATTGCCAGCAGCTGGACGGCGCCGATCCGTTTTTGGCGGGCCATCAGTCCGTGGGCGCTCCCTCGAGCAGCGGCTCGAGCGGCACCGCCTGGCTCCCTTGCTCCGTGCACACGCCGTGGGTCGTCTCACCGGAACCGTACATGGCCACGCCCGCATACTCGCCCTTCGCGTTGAGCGCGAAGAACCGGATGTTGAAGTTCGGGTCACCGCGGGCATTGAGCAGCCGCTTCTCAATGGTGTTGGCCCGAATCCGCTTCAGGCCTTCCAGCCCGGCGTCTTTGGGGTGCAGGCCTCGGCGCATCTGCTCCACAATAAGGTACGACGTCAGGTTGTACAGGTTGGCCTCGCCCCGCCCGGTGGAGCCACAGGCCCCCACCTCGTTATCCACGTAGACGCCGGCGCCCAGAATGGGGGAATCGCCCGCGCGGCCCGCGATCTTGAAGGCCAGCCCGCTGGTGCTGGTCATGCCGCAGATCTCGCCCCTGGCGTTGATGGCGCTCACGTGGACCGTTCCCCAATAGGACCGCTCGGGAATCAGGCCCTCCCGCACCATGCCCAATCCTATCTCATAACCCCGCCGCGCGCGGTCTTCCGGCCTGGGGTAGTACTCGGGCTGGGTGCGGCGTTTCCACTCCAGCCACGCCCGGCGCGATCGCTCGGTGTTGAGGTCGTCTTCCACCGGAATGCCCATGTGTCGCGCGAAGAGCTGCGCTCCCTGCCCCACCAGCAGGTGGTGGTCGGTGTGGTCCATGACCGCCCGGGCCACCAGGGAGGGCGTGCGCACGCCTTCCAGCGCCGCCACGCCGCCGGCCCGCTTCCTGGGGCCATGCATGCAGGACGCGTCGAGCTGCACCACGCCCAGCTCGTTGGGGAGCGCGCCGTAGCCCACGCCGGTCTCTTCCGGATCCAGCTCCACGATGTTCACGCCGGCGATGATGGCGTCCAGCACATCGGTGCCGCGGGTCATCAGGTCGAACGCCTTCTCGACGGCGTTCATCGGCCCGCCGTTCTGGTAGCTGATGCCGCTGTAGTCCGAGATCACGACCGGCTTGACGGCCTGGCTGCGACGCACAGCCGGTGCGTCGCCGAAGAGCGGGTGAGCGGCGAGGCCGGCGATCGCCGCGGTACCGGTGCGGACGAAGTCTCGACGCTCGATGTCTCGGGTCATGGATCATCCTCCCACGTTTCATGCAACGGCCTCACAGCCTGCCCCTGCCGCTTGGCAGCTGCCCAAGTTGATTACGTCGTGCGGGGCGCACAAGTTGGACGGGCGTCCACCGTCGTTCTCGTCCCGGGAGACCGTGATGCCGGCTCGCAAACGCAAGTCCAAAGCGCCCCCCGCGCCCCGGGGACTCGAGGCACGCCGCCTGGTCTCGGCCCAGCCACCCGCGGCGGTGGTCACCCTGACGGAGCAGCTGCAGGCCGACGGCGGCGCGGTGCTGGCGACCTTCCGCGATCCCCTGGGCGGACACTGGCAGCTGCTGGCGGCGTTGCCGCTCGATCTGGTGGAGCCCACGCCGTATCAGCGGGACCTCTCCCCCACGCACGTGGCGCGGCTGGCGAATGCGATTGACCGCCTGGGCCGGTTTCTCGATCCGGTGATCGCCGTACGGGCGGAGGGCGGGAAGTACTGGACGCCCAACGGACACCATCGGCTGGGCGCGCTCAAGAGCCTGGGGGCGCGCGCCATCACGGCGCTCATCGTGCCGGAGCACGAGGTGGCGCACCGGATTCTGCTCCTCAACACCGAGAAGGCGCACAATTTGCGCGAGCGGGCGCTGGAGGTGATCCGGCTGGCCGAGGGATTGGCGCGGCTCGACGACCGGCCGGAGCGCGAGTTCGAGGCGGAGTTCGAAGAAGCGGCGCTGATCACGCTGGGCCTCTGCTATCAGCAGAACGGCCGGTTTTCCGGTGGCGCCTACCATTCGGTGCTCAAGCGGGTGGACAAGTTCCTGGGAGCGAGGCTGCGCGGGGCGCTGGAGACCCGGCGCGAGCGCGCGGGCAAGCTGCTGCAGCTCAACGAGGCCGTGAATCAGGCGGTGAGCGGGCTCAAGGCCCGAGGGTTCGAGAGTCCCTACCTCAAGGCCTTCGTGGTGGCGCGGATCAATCCCATCCGGTTTACGCGGGGGGCGAAGGCGGAATTCGACGAGACCATCGACAAGATGCTGGCGGCAGTGGAGAAGTTCGACGCGGGGAAGATCAGGGTGGAGCAGGTGGCGCGGACCGGCGGGGCGCCGGCGGAGGAGTAAGGGCGGCGTGGGAGAAACCAGAGTCGACCTGCTTCATCTGCTGGAGGACCTGCGAGACGCGTATCCCGGATCCATCGAGGAGACCATTCTCAGCGAGACCCTCGCCAACGCGCTGGACTCGGGGGCGGACGCGGTGAGCCTGGCGGCGGAGCCGGGCGTCGCGGCGCTCACGGTGGTGGACAACGGACGCGGGATGAAGCGGCGGGAACTGGGCCGGTATCACGACTTGGCGGCGACCACCAAGCAGCGCGGGCGCGGCATCGGATTCGCGGGCGTGGGGATCAAGTTGGGCCTGCTGGCCTGCCAGGAAGTAATCACCGAAACCGTGTCCGGCGGAAAGCGCGTGGCGAGCGCGTGGCACCTCAGGTCTCGGAACCGAGCACCCTGGAGGTGGGTGGAGCCGCCGGGGCTGGTGGCTGAGCATGGGACCGCGGTCCGCCTGGTCCTGACCAACCCGCTGTCACCGCTCCTGGATGCGGGGTTCATCGAGGGCGCTATTCGCCGCCATTTTCACACGCTCCTGGACCCGGAGTTCGACGCGATCCTAGGCAGCATCTATCCGCGCGGCGTGCGACTCACGGTGAACGGGCGGGTGCTGGAGCGTGCCGGGCCGTCGGCGGATCGCGTCTCGGTAGCGGTGCGGCTCCCTCGGCGGCGCAAACCGTCCGCGCTCGGTTATCTGGTGCGGGTATCGCAGGACCTCGCGGAAGATCAGGCGGGCGTGGCGATCAGCACGTTGGGGAAGGTGATCAAACGAGGTTGGGACTGGCTGGGCGTGACGCCGATGGCGCCGGAACGGCTCAGCGGCGTCATCGAGGCGCCGGCGCTGGCCGAGTGTCTGACACTGAACAAGGCGGACTTCATCCGCGCCGGCCAGCGCGGAGCGATCTATCTGGCGTTCCGCAAGGCCATCCAGGAAGTGGTGGCGGAGCGACTGGCGGCGTGGGGCGATTTGCGAGAGGCGGAGCCGCGGCGGCGAAGCGCCCGGCCGATCGAGCGCGACCTGGAGACGGTGCTGGTGGACCTGGCGGAGGATTTTCCGTTGCTCTCGGCGCTGGTGGATGCGCGGCCGGGCGGACAGCGACGGTTGCCGCTGGGCGGCTCCGGTGCGACGGCGGAGCCGCAGCTCATACCGGTGCTCCCTCCGAGTGACGGATCGGAACGCTCGATGGAGGAGCCGGTGGACGCGGTCGCCGAGCCTCCACCGGCGGAGGCGTACCAGTCCTCCGAGCCACCGGCGCCGCAAGCTGCCGTAGCCGAAGCGGCGTTAGGGCGGGGAGGACGCAAGCGGCCCGCGCGATACGGCCTCCGGCTTCAGTTCGAGAGCCGCCCGGATGAAGGGGCGTTGTCGCGGCTGGTCGAGTCCACGGTGTGGGTGAACGACGCCCATCCGGCCTACCGGCGGGCGGTGGCCTCGCGCTCGGAGGGATACCATCTGGCGTTGGCCGTAGCGCTAGCGCTGGCGCCTTTGGCAGTGGAGCCGGCACAGGCGCAGGTATTCGTCGAGACGTTTCTCACCAAGTGGGGCGAGGCGGCGGGCCGGACCAAGAAGCGCCGGCGTTACGCGCGGCCTTGATGCACGTCCAACGCCACATACTTGGTGGTACGTTGCATGAGCGCCGCTCCTGGCTGTGCGCCACGGGTCTTGGTCGACTCCATGGTACCAGCAAAGGGCGTGCTCTCAACATGGGTTAGGCAGCCGCGAACGAAGATCCCGTGGATCCGCTACTGATCTTGTCTGACCAGCGCATCGCGGCCGAAGTGCGCCATGTGCAAGAGGCGGCCCAATTCGACCTTGCTTGGCGCCGGCGCCTCCGCCGGTTCATCTCGCAATGTGTGGCGGTCTATGCCGTCGGCGTGTTCCTATGCTTCAGTAGTATGGGCCTCACCGGCGATGCTGCTGACATGGCCCTCTGGAGCGGCTTGCTCCTGGCCGAGGGTGCAATGCTCGTGTTCCTACTCTGGTCCTGGGCGCGAAGCCTCGAGTAACCGATCAGCTTCCCGCTCCTCTCGACGGCCTAGGCGGCCAAGGACCGGCACCCGGGTACGCCTGAACGCTGCAGCTAGGCTCCGTCCGCGTTGCGCAGACAAGGGGGCTGGCGGATCAGTTGTCGAGCAGTGCCAGCAGGAGGAAACTCGTGGCACTCGTGGTTCTTCTGAGAGGGGTCAACGTCGGCGGTCATAGGACCTTCCGACCTACCACGCTCGCCGAACACCTGAAGCACCTCGATGCCGTCAACATCGGCGCGGCAGGCACGTTCGTGATCCGGCGACCAATCACCCGGGGGCAACTCCGCGCCGAATTGTCACGCAGGCTTCCCTTCGATGCCGAGATCGTGATCTGCCAGGGCCGGGAGATCCTGAGGCTGATGTCTCAGCATCATTTCGCGGACCACCCCGTGCGACCCGACATCGTCCGCTTCGTGAGCGTCTTGTCCCGACGTCCCCGCTCGGGGCCATCGATGCCGATGAGCTTTCCTTCCAGCGGCAAGTGGCTGCTGAAAATCCTCGCCAGGGAGAACCGGTTCGTCTTTGGCCTGTACCGGCGCCACATGAAGGTCATCAGCTACCTCGGCACGCTCGACCGGCTCTTTGGGGTCCCGGTCACCACGCGCAACTGGAATACCATCACCGCGATCGCCAGGGGTTTGGGTAACGGTACGACCTGATTGTGTTCACCGAGGCGACCGTCGTTGCCTGAGGCCCATCCAACGCAACATCCCTCGTGGTCCGGTTCACGAGAGCCGTCCTCACGCCGAGTCGAGAGCGAGTACGGTTTCCAGCAGCACGTTGGCGCCGTTCACCACGTGCTCCGCCCGCGTCAGCTCCTCCGGCGAGTGGCTGATGCCGCCCACGCTCGGTACGAAGATCATCCCCACCGGCGCCAGCAGCGCGATACTCTGCGCGTCGTGGCCGGCGCCGCTCGGCATCCGGAGCGTCGAGAGGTCGAGCGCGCGCGCGGATTCCTCCACCAGCCGGCGCAGGCGCTCGTCGGTGGGCGCCGCGTGGCTGGTATAGAACAGGTCGAACCGGAAGGTCGTGCCGGTCGCACCACCAGTCTCGTCCGCGGCTCGGCGGACCACGTCGAACACGCGATCGATCTTCGCCATCTCCAGGTCGCGGATCTCCAGGCTCAGCGTGACGCGGCCCGGGATCACGTTGGGGGCACCGGGTTCGGCGCGGATCCGGCCAACCGTGGCCACCTGCCGCCCCGGCGTGTCCCGCGCGATGCGATGCACCGCGTCAATGAAGCGCGCCGCGGCGACCAGCGGGTCCCGCCGAGCATCCATGGGGGTCGTGCCGGCGTGATTGGCGAAACCGTCCACCGTCACGTTCCATCGCTTGATGCCGACGATGCCCTCCACCACCCCGATGGCGATCCCGCCGCGTTCGAGCACGGCGCCCTGCTCGACGTGCAGCTCCAGGAAGGCCGCGATGCTGCCGCGCTCGCGCCCCGCGCGACCCAGATCGCCGGGCTCCCCGCCGATGAACGCGATCCCGTCGCGAATCGTGTTGCCGCTGGCCGTGACCAGATCGAGCTCCCGGGCCTCCACTTCGCCGCTCACGGCGCGGCTCCCGGTCTTGCCGCCCTCTTCGTTGGAGAAGACCACCACCTCCAGGGGATGCCGGGTGCGGAGATCGCGGTCGGCGAGGGTCTGCGCGACTTCGATCGCCGCCATGGTGCCCACTGGCCCGTCGTAATTGCCGCCCTCCGGCACCGAGTCCACATGTGACCCGAACATGAGCGGCGGCCGGTTCGGCGCGGTCCCCGCCCGACGTCCCATGAGGTTGCCGGCCGCGTCAATGCGGACCTCGAGCCCTGCGGCTCGCATGAGGCCCGCCACGAACGCTCGGGCCTCGCGGTCGGCCTCACCATACGCCACGCGATTGATCCCGCCGGTCGCCGGGTTCCTGCCGATCTGCCCCAGCCGGGCGAGCGTGTCAGTGAGACGCGGGCCGTTCACCTGGCGGCGCTCCTGCCACCGGCCAAACGGCCACGCGCCCATCGCCAGAGCGGACAGGGCTCCGGCTGTGGTCTCGGCAAACTGACGTCGGTTCATGCTCGGCCCGGAGCATACACCGGCGGCGCATCGGCGGCGACTGCCTGGACTGCTTGCCGGGCCGGTGTCGGCGGGTACTTTAGCGCGATGAAGTGCCTCCTTGGCTGCGTTGCCGTCGCCCTGACCGTAACCAGCGCAGCTGCCCAGACGACGGCGGTGACCGGCGGCACGGTCATTGACGGCACCGGCGGGCCCGCCATCGAGGGCGCGGTGGTCGTGGTGAGCGGCGACCGCTTGAGCTGCGTCGGGACCGCGGCGCAATGCCCGGTCCCCGCCGGCGCGCACCGCGTGGACGTGACCGGGCGCTTCCTCACGCCGGGACTGGTGGACGCGCACGTGCACTTCAGCCAGACCGGCTGGGTGGACGGCCGGCCCGACGGCCTCAGCGCCCCCGCGATCTACCCGTACGCCGAGACGGCGCGGGCCCTCCGGGGGAATCCCGCGCGCTGGTTCCGCTCCTATCTGTGCTCCGGCATCACGGCGGTCTATGACGTTGGGGGGCATCCGTGGACCACGGCCTTACCCGCACGCGCGGAATCAGATCCCATGGCCCCGCACGTGCGCGCCGCCGGCCCGTTGATCACCCACGCCGGCCGTTCCGCGCTGAATGTGGACGACGAGATCTACACCTTCCTCCCGATGGCCACGTCCGCCGAGGTGCAGGCCAGCGTGGCCCGGTTGCAGGCGATGGGATCGTCGGCGGTGAAGGTGTGGTACCTGGCGCCGCCGGCAGCCCGGCGCGAGCAGCTCGATGCCCGGATGATGGAGGTAGGCGCCGCCGCTCGCGCCGCCGGCCTCGATCTGATTGTCCATGCCACGGGGCTCCGCGAGGCCAAGGTCGCCCTTCGAGCCGGCGCGGTCCTCCTGGTCCACAGCGTGGAGGATCAACCCGTCGATCAGGAGTTCTTGAGCCTGCTGGCCGCGAACCGGGCGATCTATGCCCCCACGCTGGTGGTGGGCCGCAACGCAACCCGCGCCAGCGTGTCCGTCGGATTGGGCGTGCGGTATCCCGTTACCGATGCGGGCGGATGCGTGGACGCCGACACCAAAGCCAAGGTGGCGAACGTCGAGCCGCTCCGGGCGCTGCTGCCGGAGGATCGCCGGTCTCCCGAAACGGCCTACCGCCGGCTCGAAGCCGTTGGCGCCCGCGGCGTCGTGATGGCCGAGAACCTCCGCCGCGTCCACGCGGCGGGTGGGACCATCGCGACGGCCACCGACGCGGGAAACCCGCTCACGCTGCACGGCCCTTCGATCTTCGACGAGATGGAAGCCATGCAAGCGGCGGGCATCCCGGCGCCCGATATCGTCGTGATGTCCACGCGGAACGGGGCGCAGGCCATGGGCCGGGCGGCGGATTTCGGCACGCTGCAGGCCGGGAAGCTGGCCGACCTGCTGGTCCTCACCGAAGACCCCCGCGCCAACGTCCGGGCCTTCCGTTCGCGCACGCACGTGATGCGCGCCGGCCGGTTGCACCCGCAGCCCTCCCTGGCGCACTGAGCGGGCGCAGAAAACAACAGCGCCGGGGCAACCGGCGCTCGCTGCGTCTGGTTCGTCCTGTGGAGTTACTTGTGCGGTACCACGATGGCGACGCCCGAAGTCGCCTCGCCGGCGGTCACCGTGACCCCCGTCGCCAAAGCGGGAAGGTAGAGCGTGTCAGGCGAGGTGGCCCGGACCTCGTACGTGCCCGGGAGAACGAAGCCGAAAACGAACGTGCCGGCGTCGTCCGTGGAGGTGGTCTGGACGATCTTGGCGCTGGCGGTGTCGTCCACGGCGGTTCCCTCAACCAGCACTTCGACCGTGGCGTTCGCCACCAGTTGTCCCGCTGCGCTGTCCGCGCGGACCTCGCCACTGATCGAACCGGTGTTGTCGCGGGCCGAGGCCCGGATCACGGGCTTGAACAGCAGGCCGTTGTTGTGGATCCGGTTGCCGCGGAGCACGAAGCTCCGGGCCAGGTCGAAGTCCAGCACCATCACGGTGCCGCCCTCTACCACCTCGATGGGCTCCTCGAGGACGATCTTGATGCCGCTGTGGCCCGCGCTAGGCCACTTGATGCCCGGATTCCCGTCTCCGTCCAGAACGGTGCCGTCCTTCAGGGTGACGCTGGAGGCATCGGTGTCGAGAATCAGCCGGAACCCGCGGTAACTGCCGGTGGGCAGGGTGGTCTGGCCCAGATTCGCCGTGGCCCCCTGCTGGAGATCCAGGAGATTGAAGGACGCGTTGGGCTCGGCGATGGTGACCCAGCCGGCCGCCGGGTCTTGGTTCTCGGTCTGCTGGGTTCCGCTCTCCGCCTCATCCGGCTCGACCAGCCGGCCGTCCACCCGGACCACGAAGACATCCACCCGGTCTACTTCATCGAAGGGGAAGGGCGCGTCGGTGAGCAATACCGTCAACTGTCCCGTGCTCTTCCCGCCGCTGATGTCCCCGCAGGCTACCAGGAGACCGAGCGCGGCCAGGCCGACCCATCGAATGGCAGGCATAATACTCACCAACTTGGAGGTTCTAGGGCTGTGGCATGTTAACAACAATCCGGGGGCCCTGGAAGGGCGTGCGTCACCATTCGCCTGTGAGGCTGGTTGACGGGGGCGTGGACCCGGGATAAAAGAGGCTGGAGGCAAGAAGGTCCTTCACTCCATGCCTTTCATGGGATGATGCTCATGCGACGATTCGCCCTTTCGCTCGTGGCCGCGGGCACCGCCTGGTTCGGCGCCGCCCTCCCCCTTCCCGCGCAGGGACCGGCGACCTCGCCGCGCCCGGTGGTGCTGGACTCGGCGTTCCTGGCCG
>DATECF010000042.1:0-7618 GCA_035287045.1 Gemmatimonadales bacterium
CCGCCATGCCCCGGTCCCCACCGATCACCAGCACCCGGCCGCGCTCACCCTTGTGCATGCGAACCTCGAAGCCCGGCAACCAGGAAGCCGCGAGCCGGTCGTCCACGAAGCGGGGCCACTCCGGATCCGCGTGGGGGAAGCCGATGTCCAGCACCACGAGCGTGCCGCACCACTCGCGCCCCAGCAGCTGCCCGCGCCTCACGCCCCCGAACGTGACCGTCAGCGCCGCGGGGACGGGCTTGGACGCGGCGCCGGTGGAGAGATCCAGCCCCGTGGGCCCATCCACCGCCACCACGGCGGCCCCGTGCCGTTTCAGCCGCTCGGCCAGCGCGCCCACGGTGCCGCGCGGTGCCCCACTCGCCCCGGTCCCCAGCAGCGCGTCCACCAGCAACGTCGCTTCGGGCCAGGGCTCGTCCGGGTCCAGCAGCTCGACACCGCTCCCCATGGCGAGCGCGCGGTTGGCGGCGCAGTCGGGCGAGCGTTTGCCGCCGGCGTCCGCGGCCCACACCGGCAGGCCCGTCGCGTGGAGCGCCCGGGCCACCACCCATCCGTCGCCGCCGTTGTTGCCCGGCCCGCACGCCACGATGACGCCCCCGCTCCCCTCTCCAGTGGAGCGCCCGGGCGTCCGAAGGCTCTCTCGCCGGGCGCGTAGCTCCCGGCCGATGACGTGCGCGATCCCCCGCCCCGCCGACTCCATCAGCACGCGGCTCGGAATCTTGGCGGTGACCCGCGCCCGTTCGTCCCAGGACGCGGCCTGTTGGGCGTCAATCACGGGTATGGTCATCACGGAATGATCACTCCCGCGTAGGCAACCACGCTGCGGTCATCTCCGGTCACCCATCCGCTGTGGCGGTAGTCCACCACCTCGGCGGCGGTGGCGCCGAGGCGTGTCGCCGCCTCGAGCACCGTGGCCGCCGGGGCGCGCCCGCACATGGTGACGTGTTCCCGGGCGCAAACCGCCAGCAGCTCCCGGCCATCCACCTGCTCGGCCGCGTGCAACGCCAGGCGGTCTTTCCGGGCGCAGACGTCGGCCGGCTCGTAGTGAGTCATGTCCGAGGACGCCAGGAGCAGCACCGCCTCCGGCCACCCACGGACCGTCTCGGCCAGCGCGTCGCCCAGCTCCCGGCAATAGGACCACTCGTCCCAGGCGAGGACGATCGGCGCGATGGTGGCCGACGGCACCAGGTATTGAATGAAGGGCAGCTCGACTTCCACCGCGTGCTCGCCGCGGTGGGCCAGCGGATCGTGACTCACCAGATCGCACCGCTCCGCCAGCGTCGCCAGAAACGCCTCGGCCACGCACAGCGTCCCCAGCGGCGTGCGGAAGGCCCCGCGCATCCAGGCACTGGCCCCGCCCGCCGCGCCGAGACGCCCCGTGTGGTTGGGAGCCAGCACCACCACCACCGGCGGGATCGCGATGCCGCGGAACACCACGCCGGCACAGGCTCCGGAGTACACCAACCCCGCGTGGGGAACGATGGCGGCACGGACGGTGCGCAGGGTGGGAGCCGGCGGGGTGACCAGACGTTCGATGAGCGCGCGGAGCTCAGCGGGCGCCGCGGGATAAAAGCTGCCGGCGACGGCCGGGGCGCGGATGTCAGTCATGGTGGGGCGACAGGTGCGACGGCATGACGGCATGGACGGCATAACGGCATGGCGTCGAGCCAACCATCATGCCGTAATGCCGTCATGCCGTAATGCCGTCTGATCTCACTTCAGGCTCGGCCCGATCGTGCGCCCCAACGAGATCTCCCCGTTGTCAATCCGGATGTTGAAGCCGCACTCCGGACTGGTACACACCCAGGCTTTGTACGTGATCGGCGCGCCGTCGCGCCCGTAGTCCGACAGCGGAACGAGCAACCCCTTGCCGCATTTCTGGCACGCGGGCCAATCCTTCCCATCCATAAGCACCCCCTCCTACCACTGAGGCTGGCATGAAGCGGTCGCGGCTCATGCCGTCTCGACCGGCCCCCGGATCCCGGACCATGGGTAGTCGCCTTCGAACGCCGTTCGAAAGTCGAACACCCCATCGAAGTCCTCGATCTTGTCCGTGGGTTGACGAATCAAGAGCCCGACGTCGATCAGCACATACACGATCCGGCCGATGTCGGCCGTCTCTTCGATGCCCCAGTGGGACAACACGGTGCGCGCGGTCAAGCCGAACTGCTCCAGCGCGAAATCGCGGCACGCCCGAGCCAGGTCGGGGCCCGCGATGTGTCCTCGAACTTTCGTCCGGCGCTGCGACAACTCCAATGCGGCCAGCACGAACAGATACGCGCGCTCGTGGTACCGGCCGTCGAGGGCGCGAATCCGTTGCAGAATGGCCTGCGTCAGTTCGAGGTCGTTCATCAAGGGGGTAGTCTAAGCCGCGCGCCGGTGCCAGCAAGCCCCGCCAGGGGGTTTACGGCTCGGCCGGCTGCGGCGCGTACAGCGGAAACGCCGCCGTCAAGTCGCGCACCTCGGCCGCCGTCGCCTGGCGGGCCGCCTCACTGTCAGGGGCACGCAGCACCGCGTCCATCAGCCCCGCGATGCTCCGCATCTCGCCTTCACGCATTCCCCTGGTGGTGAGGGCCGGCGTCCCGATCCGGATGCCGCTGGTCACGAACGGCGACTGGGGATCGTTGGGCACGGCGTTCTTGTTGACGTGAATCCCCGCCAACCCCAGCGCCGCCTCCGCCGCCTTCCCCGTGAGGCCCTGGCTCCTGAGGTCCACCAGGAGAAGGTGGGTATCGGTACCGCCGGTCACCAGCTGGTATCCGCGCTCCAGCAGCGCCTCCGCCAGCGCGGCCGCGTTGCGGACGATCTGCGCGGCGTACGCCTTGAACGACGGCTTCAAGGCCTCGCCAAACGCCACCGCCTTGGCCGCGATCACGTGCTCCAGCGGGCCGCCCTGCGTCCCCGGGAACACCTGCTTGTCCACCGCCTTGGCGTAGGCCTCGCGGCACAGGGTGAACCCGCCGCGCGGACCCCTGAGGGTCTTGTGCGTGGTGCTGGTGACGATGTCGGCGTGGGGGACGGGCGAGGGGTGCACCCCGGCCGCGATGAGCCCCGAGATGTGGGCCATATCCACCAGAAAGACGGCGTTCACCTCCCGGGCGATCGCGGCAAACGCGGCGAAGTCGATAATGCGCGGGTACGCGCTCGCCCCCGCGATGATCAGTTTGGGTCGCTCCTTGCGGGCCACGTCGCGCACCTGATCCAGGTCGATGCGCCCGGTAGCCTCGCTCAATCCATAGGCCGTGGCGCGGAACAAGCGGCCGCTGGCGTTGACCGGGGACCCGTGCGTCAGGTGCCCGCCGTGCGCCAGCTTCATCCCCAGCAGCGTCTCGCCGGGCTCCAGCACCGCGAGATAGGCGGCCAGGTTCGCCTGGGCGCCGCTGTGGGGCTGCACGTTGGCGTGGTCCGCCCCGAACAGCTCCAGCGCCCGCGAGATGGCCAGGCGCTCGATCTCGTCCACCACCTCGCAGCCCCCGTAATACCGCTTGCCGGGATAGCCTTCCGCGTACTTGTTGGTGAGCACGCTTCCCATGGCCTCGAGCACCGCGCGCGAGACGAAGTTTTCGCTGGCGATCATCTCGAGGCCGTCTTCCTGGCGGGCCGTCTCGCGCTGGATCAGCGCGGCGACGACGGCATCCACCTCGTCCAACCGGGCAGTGTGACCGTTCACGTTTCCTGGGCCTTCCGTTTGCGTGCCGCGGCGTCCGCGAGCCGACGCTCCGCCAGCCGATCGGCCGCCTGGTGGGATGGAATATGCTCGTCCCGCGCAATGGTCAGCACGCGGAGCACGGTGTGGTAGATCTCCTCGGCCTTGCGGTACGCCTGCTCCGCCGACCAGCCGGCCAGCTCGGCGTTGACGTTGATCAGCCCGCCGCCGTTGATCACGTAGTCCGGGGCGTAGGTGACGCCGCGTTCCTCGAGCTGGTCGCCGTGCCGTTCGTCGGCCAGCTGGTTGTTGGCGCCGCCCGCCACGATCTCCACCCTGAGCTTGCGGATGGTGGTGTCGTTGATGCTCGCCCCCAGGGCGCAGGGCGCGAAGATGTCGGCCCTCGCCGTGTAGATCTCATTCGTGATGTAGCGGCCTCCCAGGTACTCGATGTGCCGGCCGTGGGCCCGGAAGATGGGCTCGCGGTGCGCGGTATCCCCAGCAGGGTGAACAGGCTCTCTTCCACGGGCGGCGCCCCGCGGCTAGCCGAAGAGACCGCGCGCGATGATGATACGCTGGACTTCGCTCGTGCCTTCATAGATCTCGGTCACCTTGGCGTCCCGAAACAGACGCTCCACCGGATAGTCCCGCATGTATCCATACCCGCCAAACACCTGAACCGCCTGGGTGGTCACCCACATGGCGGTTTCCGAGGCGAACAGCTTCGCCATGCTGGCCGGCGCCGCCTCAGGGCCGCCCTCCCGATCCTGCTGCGCCGTTTCATGCAGCAGCGCCCGCGCCGCGGCCACCCGCGTGGCCATGTCCGCGAGCTTGAACTGGATCCCCTGAAAGTCCTTGATGGGTTGGCCGAACTGCTGGCGCTCGGCGCTGTACTTGACGGCCAGCTCCAGCGCCGCGCGGGCGATCCCCACGGCCTGCGCCGCGACGCCCAGCCGCCCCTGATTCAACGCGCCCAGCGCGTACGCCAACCCTTTGCCTTCCTCGCCCAGCAGCGCCTCGCTCCCCCCCAGCCGCACGTCATGCATGACGAATCCCGTGGTGCGCGACGCCCGAAGCCCCATCTTGTCTTCCGCCTTGCCGTGCTCGACGCCGGGGGCATCGCCCGGCACCAGAAAGGCCGAGATCCCGCGCCCGCCGCGCCGTGCCTCAGGCGTATCGGTCCGGGCCATCACCACCAGCAGTCCCGCGAGGTCGCCGCTGGTGACCCAGGCCTTGGTCCCGGTCATGACCCATCCGTCGCCCACCCGCCGGGCCTCGGCCCGCACGGCGGCCGGGTCGGAGCCGGCGTCCGGCTCGGACAGGGCGAACGCGGCCACCACCTTGCCGGTCGCCATCGGCGGAAGCCACCGCCGCTTCTGCGCCTCCGAGCCGTGTCGCAGCAGCATGCCGGTGCCGAGGGAGTTGTGCACGCCGAGCGTGATGGAAACGCTGGCATCGGCGGCGCCGATCTCCTCCAGCACCATGAGGTAGGTCAGGGCGTCGAGGCCGAGCCCGCCGTATTCCTCCGGGATCCGCAGGCCGAAGAACCCCAGCTCCCCCAGCCTGGCGAGCACCTCCCGCGGCATCGCCTTGACGCGGTCCCACTCGGCGGCATGGGGCGTGATCTCGCGCGCCGCGAAATCGCGGGCCATGGCGACGATCTCGCGCCGCTGCTCCGCCACCTCCGGCGCCATCAGGTCAAGCGTACTCATAGAACCCGCGGCCGGACTTCCGGCCCAGGCGGCCCGCCGCCACCATCTTCCGGAGCAACGGGCAGGGCCGGTACTTGTCGTCCCCCAGGCCATGCTGGAGCACGTTGAGGATCGCGAGGCACACGTCCAGCCCGATCAGGTCCGCCAGCGCCAGGGGACCCATGGGATGGTGCATGCCGAGCTTCATCACCGTGTCCACCGCCTCGGGGGTGGCCACGCCCTCCATCACGCAGTAGATCGCTTCGTTGATCATGGGCATGAGGACCCGGTTGGACACGAAACCCGGGTAGTCGCTCACCTCGACCGGCGTCTTGCCCAGCTCCTGCACCGTCCGGACCACCGACTGCACGGTGGCGTCCGAGGTGGCCAATCCCCGAATCACTTCCACCAATGGCATGACCGGCACCGGGTTCATGAAATGCATGCCCACCACGCGCTCCGGGTGCCCGGTCCGCGCGGCGATTTCGGTGATGGAGATGGACGAGGTGTTGCTAGCGAGGACGGCGGGAGGCGGGAGGCGGCGGTCGAGATCGGCAAACAGGTCGAACTTGGGTCCGGGCTCCTCGATGACCGCTTCGACCACCAGGGCCGAGTCGGTGACCCCGTCGAGGTCGCCGGCGGGCACCACCCGCTTCAGCGTGGCGTCGCGATCGCCCTCACCGAGCGTGCCTTTCTTCACCTGGCGATCCAGGTTGCGTCCGATGGTCTCGAGCGCGCGATCCAGCGCGGGGCGCGATACGTCCACCAGCGTGACACCCCAGCCATGTTGCGCGAAGACGTGGGCGATGCCGTTCCCCATGGTCCCCGCCCCGACCACCGTCACCCGCCGCACTGGCACCCCCAAAACACTGCGCGCGCCCTGTTAGCGGCGCGCGCGGATAGCGGGTGCGAAGCGTCGCAGCAGGAGGGCCACGACCAGGAGCTTCATGAGGTCCATCAGGAAGAACGGCTGGGAGCCGAGGCGCCACGCGGCGCCCGGATCACCGGTCAACACCGCCAGTTGCGCGGTGCCACCCGCGTAGATCGCGGCCAGCCCCGCCAGGAGCCCGGCGGCGAGCCGCGGCCAGGAGCGGGCGTCACGCACGATGTGGCCGGTCAGCACGGCGGCCAGGGGATACGCCAGCAGGTAGCCGCCCGTGGGCCCGAGCAGCCGGGCGAATCCCGGCGCCCCGACCGGCGCGAAGAGCGGCAATCCGGCGGCGCCGAGCGCGAGGTGAATCACCATGCTGGCCGCTCCGGCCCGGGGCCCGAGCAGCGCGGCGACCAGGAGCACGGCGGGCACCTGGAGGGTCAGGGGAACCGGCGTGCCCGGCAGCGCAACCGCGAACTGCGCGGCCAATCCTACCAGCAGGGCCCCGGCCAGGATCGCCACGCTCCGCCGCACGATGGCCGCCGGCGTAAAGGCGATGGGAGTCGCTGGCGTCGCGTGCAACTCAGTCATGACAGGCGCTCCACGCTCAGGGCGACTGCGTTGCCTCCACCCAGGCACAAGGTCGCGAGACCGGTCGCCGCGTTGCGGTCCCGCATGGCGAACAACAACGTCGTCAGGACGCGCGCGCCACTCGCGCCGATGGGATGGCCGAGGGCCACGGCGCCGCCGTTCACATTGACCCGGTCCCAGTCCCACCCGAGGGCCTTGCCATCGGCCAGCGCCTGGACGGCGAAGGCTTCGTTGGCCTCGATCACTCCGTAATCCCCGATCTTGGTGCCGGCCTGGGCCATCAGCCGGTTCACCGCGACGATGGGCGCAAAGAACAGGTCCTGCGGCTCGCCGCCACCGGTGGCGTACGCCGTGATCCGGGCCAGGACCTCGAGGCCGTGGGCCTTGGCAAAGGCCCCCGACGCCACCACCAGGGCGCTGGCCCCGTCGTTCATCCCCGGCGCGTTGCCCGCGGTCACGGAGCCCTTGGGATCGAACGCGGGCCGCAGCGCCGCCAGCGCCTCGAGCGTCGAGTCCTTGCGCGGGCTCTCGTCCTTCTCGATGACGGTGCTTCCCTTCTTCCCCGCGATCTCCACCGGCACCGTCTCCGCCTTGAACCGGCAGGCCTCGATGGCCGCCACCGCCTTCTGGTGGCTCGCCAGGGCGAAGCGATCCTGCTCCTCGCGGCTGACGCCGGCCTTGCGCGCCGTGTACTCGGCGTAGCCGCCCATGTGCGAGTTGCCGAACGAGCACCACAGGCCGTCGTGGATCACGCCGTCGGCCACCTGCTGGTGCCCGAACTTGACGCCGCCCCGCAGGCCGAACAGGTAATGGGGGCCGTTG
>DATECF010000043.1:0-3826 GCA_035287045.1 Gemmatimonadales bacterium
CCCGCCTTGATGTGCAGGTCCGAGGCCCCGCGCTCCACCGCCGCCTTAATGATGTTTTCCATAGACTCAGTAGCCGGCCTCGAGGTCCACGAGATTCTTCAATTTAGCTCCGCGACGATAGCGGCGGATGTTGTCCACCAGGAGCGCGGTTTCCCGCTCCCAGAACCGGTCCGAGACTGCGCTCACGTGGGGGCTCACCAAGACGCGCGGATGTCTCCAGAACACATGACCCGCCGGCAGCGGCTCCGCGGCGAAGACGTCCAGCACGCAACCCGCTACCTGCCCGCTCTCAAGGTGCTTACAAATGGCCTGCTCGTCCAGCAGGCTGCCCCGCGCCAGGCTCACCAGGTACGCGCCTCGGGGCAGCGCGCGCAGCACCGCGTCGTTCACCACGCCACGCGTGGCGCCGGTGTCCGGCGCCGCGATCACCAGCACGTCGCTCTTCTTCGCCAGCTCGGGGAGTTGCGCCGGTCCGCCTACCCAGGTCACGCCGCGCGGCCGGGGCGCCCGGGGCCGCCGGCGAACCGCCCGGACTTCCATGCCGAGCGCGGCGCAACGGCGGGCAACCGCGGAACCGATGCCGCCCAACCCCACGATCCCGACTCGCGTGCCGCCGAATTCCCGGACCGGCACCCGGCCGTCGGTGAACTCGTCCTTGGTCCAGCGGATTTCCCGCTGGGCCTGCACCGCGTAGTGGAACCCTCGCAGGCAAAACCCGATGGCCGCCACCGCCCAATCCGCCATGGGCTCGGCGTGCAGTCCCTTGGCGTTGGTGAGCACCGCCCCGGTGGCGAGAAACTCCGGCGTGATAGTGGCCCTGACCCCGGCCGCGGCGCTGTGAGCCCACTGGAGCGACCCCCGGGCGGCCGTGGCCACGGCGCGCGGCACCCCGTAGCCCAGGTACACCTCGGCCCCCCGGGCGGCTTCCGCCGCCTCGCTCGACCCTACCCCACCGTCTCCGTCGCTGGACCCGGCCGCCGCGACTTCCACCACCTGGAACCCGCGGCCAAACGCGCGGCGAATGGCGGCTGCCACTTCCGGCGTGATGGACCACAGAGGCCGCGGCGAGACCAGGTCAACGACTACGCGTCTCACGCGGAGGGGCCGCGGTGGTGCCGGGTGGCGCGCAGCGCCACCTCAGTCCTCAACCGTGAGCGTGTACGAGCCGGATGCCCTCAGCACCGCCAGCCGCGCCTCGTTCTGCAACCGCTTGGGCCCCCGCACCGTGAGATGCACCACCAGGTGGTCTCCGCGCGTGTCTCGCTGGGTCTCCGTGATGTCCACGCCCGCCGAGCGCACGATCTGCTCGATATCCTCGGCGCGGGCGTCGCGCGGCGCCACGATCGAGAGCCGGGACGTGACGGTCTGGCGTTGCAGCACGGACTCCAGGGCGCCCAGGCCTCGCAGCACCACCAGCGTGAGCAGCGTGGCGCCGCCGGCCTCGAAGATGGCCCCGGTGCCGATGGCCACACCGATGGCCGCGACCAGCCAGATGGTGGCGGCGCTGGTGAGGCCGGCGATGGCGCCCCGGGTGTGGAGGATGGTCCCGGCGCCCAGGAACCCGATCCCGGTCACCACCTGCGCCGCGATACGCCCGGGATCGCCCGTGGGCCCGGAAATGTGGATCGAGAGGTGGGTGAACAACGTGGCGCCCAGGCAGATCAGGATGTTGGTCCGGAGGCCCGCGGCCTTGCCGCGAAGCTCGCGCTCCAGGCCAATGGCCCCGCCAAGGAGAACCGCCATGATCAACGACCAGAGCAGGTCGAGCTGCAGCCGCTGGACCAGCTCCGCCCAGGTCATGTGGCTGCCAACAACCCCATGCGCTCGCGCACGCCGCGCATCGTCTCTTGCGCCACCGAACGCGCCCTGGCCGCTCCCGCGGCCAGCAGCTCCCGCACCCGCTCCGGTCGCGTCTTCAACTCGGCGGCGCGCTCGCGAATGGGCGCGAACGCGTTGGCGATGTTGTCCGCCAGCACCCGCTTGCAGTCGAGGCAGCCCCAGCCCGCGGTGCGGCACTTCTGGGCCACCTCATCCACGGTCTGCTTGGGCGAGAAGAACTGGTGCAGGGCGTAGATGTTGCAGATGTCCGGGTTGCCCGGGTCCTTCTTGGTGACGCGGGCCGGGTCAGTCATGGCCGGCCGCAGCCGCTGCCAGATGGTCTCGGGGTCGTCCAGCAGGCCAATGGTATTGCCCAGGCTCTTCGACATCTTGGCCTGCCCGTCGAGCCCCACGATCCGCTTCGCCTCGCCCACCAGGGCCTGGGGCTCGGGGAAGAACTCGCCGTAGCGCGCGTTCCACTTGCGCGCGATCTCCCGCATCAGCTCGACGTGCTGCACCTGGTCCTCACCCACCGGCACCGTGTCGGCTTTGTAGAGCAGCACGTCCGCCGCCTGGAGCACCGGGTAGTTCATGAGCCCCGCGAGCACGCTTTCCTGGCGCTGCGACTTGTCCTTAAATTGGGTCATCCGTTCCAGCTCGCCCACGGGCGTGACGCTGGTAAACACCCACGCCAGCTCGGTGTGCTCGAGGACGTGTGATTGCACGAACAGCACCGTCCGCTCCGGATCGATCCCCGCCGCCAGGAGGCTGGTCGCCATGTCCAGGGTCCGCTGTTGCAGCAAGGACCGGTCGTAGTCCTGGGTGATGGCGTGATAGTCCACGATGCAGATGAAGCACTGGTATTGCGACTGCAGGGCCACCCAGCGCTGCACGGCGCCGAGGTAGTTGCCAATGTGGAGCTCGCCGGAGGGTTGGATGCCGGAAAAGACGCGCGCCATGGTGCGCGGAAGGTATTGACCCTAGAAGATGGGGGCCAGAGGGCAGGCGAACCCGGGCAGCACTTCCTCTCCGTCCAGCGCGTCCCGGTCCGTCAGGAGCGCCTCGGTCCCATCGGCGCGGTAGACACGGGCGGTTCGGCGCACCGGGTCCACCACCCACACCAACCGGCATCCGGCGCTGAGCCAGTCCGCGACTTTGGCCAGGACTTCTCCCGGCCGATCGTCGGGCGAAAGGACTTCGACCGCCAGGTCCGGGGCGAAGGGGGCATAGCCCGCCGGAGACGACTCCGGCAGGCGGTCGCGATGAACGAAGGCGACGTCGGGCGCCCGCACGGTGTCCGGGTTGGTGAACAACTTGAATCCGGTCTCCGCGGCGACCACGCTACCGAGGTTGCCTGCGTCCACGAAGTTGACGAGCGCCTTTGTCAGCCGGACGGCGACCTCGCCGTGCCGAAACCCGGCCGGCTCCCGCACCACGAGCACGCCCTTCACCAGCTCGGTGCGCTTGTCGGGGAGGTTGAGCCGCAGGAGCTGGTCCGCGGTCATGGATGCCGGTGGAGCCATGCTTGGAATGTACGTCACGATGCGTGACTACACGCAACTAGCCGACATCGCGCGGGCAGCGGCGGAGAAGGCGGCGGCCTACATCCGCTCGGCGCGGCGACCGCCGGCCGGGCCTGAGTGGTCGGCCAAGGGGCTCCTCGACTACGTGACCGACGTGGACCGGGGCTCCGAGCGGCTCATCGCCGATGCTCTCACCAGAGCCGTACCTGGTTCCGAGGTCCTGGGGGAAGAGTTTTCACCGCAGAGGACGCAGAGGGCGCAGAGCTTCACAACTCCGCCCCAACTACTATGGGTGGTTGATCCCTTGGACGGGACCACGAACTATCTGCACGGATACCCCCAATACGCCGTCAGCATCGCCGCGTTGGTGGACGGTCAGCTGGTTGCCGGTGTGGTCCTGGATGTGGAGCGGAATGTCGTCTATCACGCGACCGCCGGCGGTGGGGCATGGTGTGGTGGCGAGCGGCTCGCCGTGTCGCAGGTGA
>DATECF010000044.1:0-13357 GCA_035287045.1 Gemmatimonadales bacterium
CCACCGTGGTGCGCGGCATGGCATTGCGTGGAAGGTCGGCGATGAGGGGCTGCTGGGCGGTCCAGAGTGCCAGCATGACGAAGCGCGCCAGGGAGTCGGCCAGGGTGGCGGTCTGACCGTCCGGGGCGCAGACGTCGCTGAAGGCCACGGTCTGCGGGTCCCGCGGCCGGAGCCGCACCGCGGCGCACAGCGCGCCCCCGTCGGCCCGCACGACCCCCTGCAGCTCCACCGCCACCCGCGCGGCGTCGTCCCCCGGTCCCAATACCACGAAGTCAGGACTCCCACTCAAGTCGGCGGCCACCAGCCGCGCCAGTGAATCACCCAGCAACGCGCGGCCGGCGACGCGCGACTCGAATGGGAGCACTCGGACCCGCCTCCCGGAACCGTCGACCCCGGGAGGAGGCGGCGCCCACAGGATCCACGCGATGAGGGCGGCGCCGGCGAGCGAACCGCCCAGCGCAACCCACCGCCAGGTGTGCCCGCGTGCACCGGCGGCCAACGCGCGCCGGAACCGCGCGGCATCGCGCCAGCGGCGCTCGGGCGACCACGCCAGGGCTCGGCGCAGAACCGGCCGCAGCGCGACCGGGACGTGGGACCAGTCGGGAGCGTCCTCCGGCGCCGGTGCATACCATCGCCGGCAGGTGATCGCCTCGTACAGCACCACGCCGACCGCGTAGAGGTCGGTGCGGGCCGTCACGACCTCGCCCGCCGCCTGCTCCGGCGGCGTGTATCCCGGGGTGCCCACGAACCCCGCCGGCTCGGTTGGCGTGCTGGTCCCCACCGTCTCCGGGATCGCGAGACCGAAGTCGCCCAACACGGCGCGATCCCCCAGCAGGAACACGTTGGCCGGCTTGATGTCACGGTGGACCAGGCCGGCGCGATGCACGGCCTCGAGGCCCTCCAGCAGCTGGCAGCCGAGCCGCACCGCCTCGGGGGGACTGAGCGGTCCACGCTCCAGACGCGCCTGCAGCGTCTCCTCCTCGCAGTAATCCATGACGTAGTAGGGGAAGCCGCCGGCCTCCCCCGCGCGGTGGACCGGCATGATACTGGGATGTTTGAGCTGGGCGAGGAGCCGGGCTTCCCGCAGGAACCGCTCGGTGGCGCGGGCGGTGGCGAGCTCCGGGCGAATGATCTTGATGGCGACGCGGCGGTCGAGGGCGCTGTCGCGGGCCAGAAAGACGACGCCCATGCCCCCAGCACCAAGCTCCCGCTCGAGCTCGTACTCCGGGGCCAGGGCGTCACGCAGCCGCTCGAACAGCGAAGACATCACTGGCGGGACTAGATGTACGGTCGACTCGCGAGACGGTCAAGCGGGACACGCTGCGATCTGTCCGCCCTGGCTCCGCTTGACGTCTCCTTGCGCCCACCACGGCATGGTAGCCACGGAACAGAGAGGACCGTATGCACCTCAAGATCACGATTGACCGGCGTACGGCGCTCAAGCGGCTCTCGATCCTGGCAGCCGGCTACGCGAGCGCGGCGTGCACGCCCGCCAGGATTCTCTTGCACTGCTACCCCGATGACCTGGCGCGGCAGCCCCTGCTTACGGAGCAGGTTCTCCGGGCCTTCGTGATCACCGTCATCCCAGGGGCTCCGCCTGATGACCCCAGCCTGATTCGCGCCTACTACGACACCTATTACCCGCTCGCCCGGTATCGGGATTTCCTGGTCGCGGACCTGTGCGAGCGCTCCCGCGATCAGTTCCGGATCGAAAGGTTCGATCGGTTGTCTCCGAACCAGCGGACGGCGGTCATCCACAGTGGGCTCGACCAGGGAGGCACGACGGCGCGCCTCTACAACGGCGCCATCTTCCTGGCTCAGATCGCGGTCTTTGGGGGCATCTACGACGACGAGCGGGGATGCCCACTGATACGCTTCGAAGGCAGGTATCGAGGACTCGACGCCGTCTCGTATCCTGACCCCGAGCGGTTTCTCCCCCGATCGAGCTCCGCCGACGGCAACCCGAGCTAGGGGAGACATCTCATGCACACCGTGGAGACCGACGTTCTCATCATCGGCACAGGCTTCGGCGGCGCGGCGCCGGCCCTGCGCTTTGCCGAGGCGGGATTTCGCGTGACCCTGATCGAGCAGGGCCCGCGCCTCGACCCTTATCGTGATTTCCGCCAGACCCAGGACCCCAAGTACATCCTCAAGTACATCAAGGGAATCTCCGGGGAGCGTCTCCACCTGACCTACGCGGAGGCGCTCGGCGGGCGATCGGGCTTCTACGAGATGGTCTCCCTCCGCGCGCCCTCCCAAGCCTTCGCGCGGGTGGATCACTCGGGGCTCCGCCTCTGGCCCTCCGGTCTCGACCGGCAGGCCCTGGATCCGTATTACGACATCGCCGACCGCATGCTCCACGTCGAGCAGATCGCCCCACACCTGGTGCCGAAGAGCGGCCTCGTCTTCGCCCTGATGATGAAGAACCTCGGATACTCGTGCGAACGGGCGCGGTACGCCGTGCAGGGCTGCGTCGGCAGCGGCTTCTGCGTCACGGGCTGCGTGTACGGGGCCAAGCAGTCCCTCTTGATCAATTACCTGCCGCAGGCCGTCGCGGCCGGCGCGACCATTGAGACCGACCTCGAGGCCCGCGTGATCGCGCCGGTAGTGGAGCCTTATGCCACGCCGCGGGGCGGATCCATTCAGGCGGTACCCTATCGGTACGACGTCTTGTGCCGAAAGCGATCGGGCGGAAATGAGCTGATGCGCTTCCGTGCCCGAATTCTGATCCTGGCCGGTGGGACGGTGGGGACGGCTAAGCTCCTGTTGCGCTCTCGCCGGCACCTGCCGTTCCTCAGCGAGCAGGTGGGGCGGAACATTGCCTTCAACGGCAGTGTCAAGGCGGTGGGCATCCTTCCCGACCACTTCCCCGATGGCGACATGTTCGCGGGCCGGTCCCATCCCGGGATGATCAGTTACGAATTCCTTCAGTCACGAGGCATCACCATCACGGCGGCCAAGCCCCTCCCGGTCCAGGCGGTCGCCGCTGCGCGCCTGCGCCTGGATGGGGACGAGCGAGAACCATCCTACTGGGGCGCTCCCCACGTCGCCTTGATGCGACGATTCCGGCACCGGATGATCGTCCTGGTGACCTTCGGCATGACACCGCCGCTGGGGCGACTCTCACTGACCCCCGGAGATAGGCCCGAGCTTCACCTGGATCTCACCGGAGACCTGCGGGAGTACTACCGCGAGTGCAAGGAGTTGCTCCACTCGATCCTGCGCCGCAACGGCTGCCGGATCGTGCGCGCGCAGTTCTTGAACGGGGAAGGCGCGCCTCTTGCAGATCCTGTCTTCTCCACGGCGCACCAAGTGGGATCCTGCCGCATGGCGGACGCCAAGTCGCGCGGCGTGGTGGACGTCTGGGGAGAGGTGTTCGACTACCCCGGTTTGTTCGTGACGGATGGCGCAGTGATTCCCACCTCGCTGGCCGTGAACACCAGTCTCACGATCCTCGTAAAAACGCCGAGCGCATTTCCGCCGAGCTGCTGAGCCGGTACACGATCGTGCGGGACCGTATCGTGCCTACAACCGGCGGGCGGCGCGACGTGCAGGAGCCTGTGAGGTAGACGGAGGGAGCGGTCCCGGCGCTTGACGTCTGCTTGCGCCGGGTGTCCGACCATTCCCGGCAACTCAACCGCGGGCCCGCCATGCTCACGCTGTTCTTGCTCTTCGCAGCCGATACCTCGACGAGCCGGCCGGTCATAGTGTCCGTGGCGCGCGCCGAATCGCTGTGGGTGGCGGAGGCGGGGCCGGGCGAGCCGGTGGTGCTGATCCCCAGGTTGTTCGGGGCCGGGTACGGGTACCGCAAGGTGGTGCCGCTGCTCGTGGCGTCGGGCTATCGCGCCATCGTCATCGAACCGCTCGGCGTAGGACGCTCGGGGCGGCCAGCCAGGGCGGACTACTCCTTGACGGCACAGGCGGATCGCATCGGCGCGACGCTGGATTCGCTGGCGGTGTCGGGAGCCATCGTCGTGGCGCACTCGGTCGCCTCCACGATGGCCCTCCGCCTCGCCATCCGGCGGCCCGATCTGGTTCGCGGGATTGTCTCGCTCGAGGGCGGCATCGCGGCGTCCGCGACCACCCCCGGCTTCCGGCGCGCAATGAAGTTTGCGCCGCTCATCAGGCTATTCGGCGGCATGGGTGCGATCCGCGGCAAGATCCGCACGCCAATCCTCGAGCAGTCGGGGGACACCAGTTGGGTGACCGATGCGGTGGTGCGGGAGTACACCGCCGGCGCGGCGCGAGATCTTGGCGCGACGCTGCGGGCTTTCCGCGCGATGGGGCGGTCCGTGGAGCCCGACTCCCTGGCGCCCCGCCTGCGCGACGTGGCCTGCCCGGTGCTCCTGCTCCTGGGGCAAGCGCCTCACGATGGCAGCCCGCCGGCCAGGGAAACCGCGCTGCTGGCCGACAGCATTCCCTGGTTCGCCAGCGACACGCTGCCGGCGGTCGGCCACTTCCCCCACGAGGAGGCCCCCGCTCTGGTCGCCGCCGCAGTTGACCGGATGCGCGTCACGGTCACCGTGCTCGGGCCGCTGTTCCGCGACTGAGCTTGACGTCTCCTTGACGGACCCACGCCACAATCGTGCCGCGTTTCGCAGGAGGTACTATGCGCGCCGTCGTCACCGGAGGAGCCGGGTTCATCGGGAGTCACTTGATCGAGGCGTTGGCCCGCCGCGGCGCCGACATCGTGTGCGTAGAACGGCGCGGCGCGTCCCGGCGGTGGCTGGCGGACATCGACTTGACCTGGCTGGAGTGCGGCGTGGACGACGAGGCGGCGTTGGCTCGAGCGTTCGACGGCGCGGACGTCGTCTTCCACCTGGCGGGGCTCACCGAAGCTCGCTCGGCAGCGGAGTTCCACGGCGTCAACACCGAGGGCACGGAGCGCGTGTTGCGCGCCGCCGCCCGCCACAACGGGCGAGCGCCCCACGTGATCCTGATGTCGTCGCTGGCGGCCATCGGGCCCTGCAAGAACGGCGAGCCGTTGAGACCCGAAACGGCGCCGCGCCCCCTGTCGGCCTACGGCCAATCGAAGCTCGAAGCGGAGGTGCTGATGCACGCCTACGCGGATCGTGTGCCCGGCACCATCGTGCGACTGCCCAGCGTGTACGGACCGCGCGAACGGGGTGTGCTCAAGTTCTTCAAGCTGGTCCAACGCGGGATCGCGCTGGGCATCGGTTCCTGGGATCGCGAGCTCAGCATGATCTACGTCAAGGACGTGGTCCAGGGACTGCTCGCCATCGCCGACCGACGCGTGAGCGGCGTGCCCACGTACTGCCTCGCCCACCCTGAGATCATCTCCTGGCGGCGGTTCGCGGACACCGTCGGGCAGGCGTTGAACCGTCGACCCAGGCTGGTGTCCCTGCCCGCCACGGCGGCCCGCGTCGTGGCGCTCGGTGCCGAGCTGTACGCCGCGCTCCGAGGGCATGCCGCCGTGCTCAACCGCGGGCGGGTTCGCGAGATGACGCAGCAGCGTTGGGTATGCGATCCGACGCGCGCCATGCGCGAGCTCGGGTTCGCGCCCCAGTTCGCCATCTCGCGCGGCATCCCCGAGACCGCCGTCTGGTACCGGGAGGCCCAATGGCTCTAACACGCGGCGCTCTGCCAGGGGACTTCCTGGTGGCCGCCTACAACCTGCTCCTGGGGGCGATCTGGTGGGCCAACTGGCGGCAAGCGCCCCACGCTCCCTGGATCGCCATTGCCCACCTGGCGGCGGCAGGGCTGCCGTGGCTGATCGCGCGGGCTCCGCGCCGGCGTTGGGACTTCATGGCCGCGTTGCGGGAGATCTACCCGCTGCTCCTGCTCCTGCCGTTCTGGACTGAGCTCGACCTGTTGCGCGACGTGCTCGGCTACCACGGATACGACGCCCAGATCCAAGCGCTGGACCGGGCGGTGTTCGGCGTCCACCTGCACGCCGTGTGGCTCCCCAGAATGGACGCGCTGTGGGTCAGCGAGCCGCTGTTCTTCATGTACTACGCGTACTACGCCTTGATCTTCCTGCCGCCACTGGTGCTGGCGTTCCGAGGGCACCGAGCGGCGCTGCGGGACGTGACGCTGCGTTTGATGGCCACCTACCTGACGTGCTACCTGGTGTACATCGCGTTCCCGGTGTACGGCCCTCATTTCCTTGAATCGCACCACCAGGGACCCCACACCGCTGGCTTCTTCTACAACCTGGTGGCGGCCGCGCAGGCGGCCGGAGACTCCCACGGCTGCGCCTTCCCCAGCTCGCACGTGGCAGGCGCGGTGACCATCGCGCTCATTGCCTGGCGCTGGTTCCCGCGAAGCGTGGCGCTGGTGCTGTCGCTCGAAGCGCTGGGCGTGGTGCTCTCCACGGTATACACGCAGAACCACTACGGAATCGATTCGCTCTTCGGCATCGTCTGGGCATTCACCATCCAGCTCGCGGTCGTACCTGTCGTGGCGTACCTGCTCGGGCCCGCCCGCACCCGCCAGACGCGGCCGGCGTCGCCCGAACTGGCGCCCGCATTCCGAACCCCTGACTCGCTGGGCGGTGTCCCGTGAGCCACACCACCTTCGTCACCGGAGCGACCGGATTCATCGGGCAGTACCTGCTCCGGCGCCTCCTGGCGAACGACCAGCGAGTACGTATCCTCGCGCGCCGGCCCGATCTTCTCCCGGCCGACCTCGGCTGCCGCCTCGAGGTCGTCGTGGGCGACGTGCGAGACCGCGACGCACTGGCTCGTGGAGTCGCGGGCGCGCACACGGTGCTGCACCTCGCGGCCTTCGCGCGGGCGTGGTCCCCGCATTCAGAGGACTTCACCTCAGTCAACGAAGATGCCGTCCGAACGCTGCTCGAGCTGGCGGCCGCCGAAAACGTTTCGCGACTGGTGCACGTGTCCACCATCCTCACGCTGCCGCCGTTCCGCCCCGCGCCAGTCAACGGCCGGTCTCAGCTCGCAACACCCTACGAGCGCTCGAAGCGCGAAGGGGAGTCGCTGGT
Source organism: Gemmatimonadales bacterium (assembly GCA_035287045.1). Taxonomy (GTDB): domain Bacteria; phylum Gemmatimonadota; class Gemmatimonadetes; order Gemmatimonadales; family GWC2-71-9; genus JACPAP01. Next base: position 6,965 of record DATECF010000044.1, read on the forward strand.
CCAAGCGTACGCGGCCTCCGGGCACCACGCGGTGATCGTGCATCCCACGCGGGTCTATGGCCCCGGTCCGCTGCACGATGCCAACGGGGTCACCAAGGCCGTGGTGTTGTACCTGCGCGGTCGGCTCCGGGTGCGCTTGGCTGACGGGGACGTGTTGGGCAATTACGTGCACGCCGACGATGTCGCCGCGGGCATTACCCTCGCCGCAGCCAAAGGCGGGAGTGGCGCGCACTACATCCTCGGCGGCGAGAACGCTTCGTTCCGTGAGCTACTCGAGCTCGCGACCCGGCTCACCGGCGTCCGGCGAACAGTGCTACCCCTGCCTCCGGCCGCGGCGCTCACGGTGGCCGGGGCGGCGGAGGTCTGGGGACGCCTCACCGGCCACTGCCCCATCACGCAGAGTTGGATTCGCGTCTTGCTCGAGGACCGCCGGGCGGACATCACCCCGGCGCGCCAGGACTTGGGCTACCAGCCAAGGGCGCTGGCCGAGGGCTTGCGGCAGACCCTGGCCTGGTTGGCGCGAAACGGAGGGAACGTCCAAGTATGACCCGCAGACCGCTGCCGATGCGTCGGTGGCATTACGGCGCCGACCTGCTGGTCCTCGCCGCGGTCGCGGTGCTCCTCGCGTTCTACTACGTCGGGCGTGCCGACATGATCGGCGTGTCCTCGGCGACCAGGGGTTGGGCCGCCATGACGCTGAACGCGGTACCCGGCTGGGTGCATTTCGCCGGCGCGGCAGTGCTGCTCGGCGTCCTACCGGTGATGGCCGCGCGCTCTCTCACGGGGCTCTCGCTCAGGGAGCTCGGTCTGGGACTGGGCAACGTCCGGGCCGGGCTCCTGCTTCTCGTCGTCGGCACGCCGCTGGCGATCCTGGCAGGCGCCATCGGCGCGTCCTCACCCGCCATGCGGGCCGTGTACCCGCTTTTCCCCGGTGCGGCTGACGGCGGCTTCGCGGGCTACGCGGTCATGCAGTTCCTCTACTTCGGCGCGTGGGAAGCCTTGTTCCGAGGCGTCCTACTCTTTGGCCTTCGGCCCAAGGTGGGCGGCCCGACGGCCAACGTGCTTCAGACCGCGCTGTCCGTCACGGCGCACTTCGGCCGGGCCATCAACGAGACCGTGTCGGCGCTTCCCGCCGGTCTGGTGTTCGGCCGGGTGGATCTGCGTTTGGGATCGATCTGGTACGTCGCCATCCTGCACTGGGTCGTGGGCGTGAGCATGGATTGGTTCATTCTGCACTAAGGCCACGCCCAAGCGTGAGGCACGATGCTACGGGCTGAACCACGGGGAGTCACGTGAGCCACTACCGTCCCTGAGTAGCGAGACCTGAGAAGCGAGACGCAATGACTTCTTACGCCTCGCTTCTCAGCGGCCCTCACCGGCTCCCCGTCGCCCTGGGTGGCGCAGCCGCCTTCGGCAACGGCTTCCGCGGAAGCTCTACCGCCTCGGGGGGACTGAGCGGTCCACGCTCCAGACGCTCCTGCAGCGTCTCCTCCTCGCAGTAATCCATGACGTAGTAGGGGAAGCCGCCGACCTCCCCCGCGCGGTGGACCGGCATGATACTGGGATGCTTGAGCTGGGCGAGGAGCCAGGCTTCCCGCAGGAACCGCTCGGTGGCGCGGGCGGTGGCGAGCTCCGGGCGAATGATCTTGATGGCGACGCGGCGGTCGAGGGCGGTGTCGCGGGCCAGAAAGACGACGCCCATGCCCCCACCACCAAGCTCGCGCTCGAGCTCGTACTCCGGGGCCCGGGCGTCACGCAGCCGCTCGAACACCGAAGACATCACCTAGCCAGCCTAGAACTACGGTGGCCTTTGCAGAGGGTCAAGCCAGATCCGTTCCCGTTGCCCGCGGCGACGCCACCAGGCGCTGGCCCAGTGCGTTCGGCTTAGAGTGCCATTCGGAACCAGCGCGCCAGAGCTCGCTTGAGGCTGCCCGGCCGCGGAAGCAGCTGGTCGAGCTCGCCCTGGTCGTCGATCCAGACCACGAGGCCAGTAAGCAGCACGAAGTCCGGGAGCGCGTAAAGGCTGGTCCAGCCTGAGACGAACACCGCGGCTTCGCCATCCATCACCATGCTGCGGTAGTCGTGGTTCGGCGAGCCGACCTGTAGGAAGAAGGCCCAGCGGGACCGTTCTCCCTGTGGGAGCGTGTCGAGCACGGGGTTAATCGCGAGTGCACCCGCCTGTTGCATCGCGTCGGCCATTGCTGTTTCCCCCACTTCCCCACCTTCATGGAGCTGGCGGCTTCGCTGGAGGAGATACTCGCGGAATCCGAGGGCCATGGGCGGCCCGCTAATGAGTCGAGACCACGCTTCCCGGGAGACATAGAGAAAGCCCTTGAAGTGCAGCTTGGGGTGCACCCCGACAACTGACTCCGTGGCGGCGACCGGTCCAGCACGGCCAGCCATCGAGAGCGTCGCGACTACGCTGTCGAGCATTCGGGACGCGGCTGGGTCGAAGTGGTAGAGGTCCCGAAGAAAATCGTACCGCTGCAGGGCCTGATGGAACGCAGCGACCCGATAGCCGAGGTCATCGACCCCCGCCTCGGGATGATACACACCGACGCGCAAGAGCCCTCCCACCCGAGCCAGCTCCGGCTCGAGCGCGAACCGCGCGGCGAGGACGCGCGCCAGGAGATCGTACGCCAGCGCCATGGGTCCCCAACTGGGCTGGGGCGCGGAAGCAGCGGACGGGGCGATCAGCAGGACCCGGCAGCCCCGGAGTGCGGCTCCGGCGAGCAGCGCCGCCAAGAGCTCGTTGAGCCACAGCGAGTCAGGCGTCTTCAGCACCGCCCCAGGCGAGGCAAGGTTGAACAAGGTTGCCTTCGCCACCGTGATCTCTTTCAGGGCGAAGCCGGTACCGTTGTGCAGCTCGATGGCGCGGCTGGCCACACCGCCCCAGGCATCCATGCTGTCGATCTCGGCCCGAATCCGCTTCTCGTAGTCGGGAGGCCTCGGACGCGGCCGCAGCACGTGGGGAATATGGTCCGGTGGGATGCCCTGCGTCTCCAGCAACTCGCGCGCCTTGTCCCGCAGGCTCAGCGCCACGGGTCCCTGGAGCCTTAGTGCGCGGTCCTCCCAGGCCCCGCCCGCGTAAACCTCCCCGACGCCCATGCCGGCGTACATCGCCATCCCACGGTACGGATCCTCCTCGCTTACATCGTACAGCACGAGTTTTCGGTGATCCCGCATCACATCGTCGGGGATGCCGAGCAGCGGGAGGATCTGGGAACTGCGGAATGACGGGTCGGCGGGATTCGTGATGTTCACGTGCACCTTGACCAAGTTGCGGAGCCACCGCTCGCCGTACTGGGCCCGCTCTGCACGGAGCAGCCGTGAGGACACCACGGCGTGTCGAAGCTCTTCCTGCGATCCCGCCAGCTCGCGCTCGAACGACTCGAAGCCCGGGGGCAACTCAAGCCGTCGGCCGAGCGGGTCCTCCAGAAAACGCAGGAGGAGCCGGCTGTTGTTGACCTGGAAATAGTACTGGTCGAGAAAGATCATGTAGACGGGCAGTCGGCCCGTGGAATCGTACCGCTCCACTCGATCGCGAAGCGCGGCAAGGTAGGCTCGGGCGACCACCAACAGCGACAACCGGTCGGGACTCCCCTCCTCGGTGAAGCCCCGGAAGTCGTGGACCCAGAGCACATGGTACTCTTCCGCCCTGGCGATCGATGCGACCAGCTCTAACAGGAACCGGTCGTTGTGGATGTACCAGGTGCGGTTCCCGTGCGTCACCGGGCGCCCCACCGCTCGGGTCAGGAGCGTGTCAAGCTCCTGCTGCTCATCGTACTGATCCGGGGTGAGGGCAAGCTGTAGCGGGAGCCATACGAGGCGATCGTCGCCCCACACCCTGCGGTTCTCCGCCCGCACTTCCTCGATCACATCCAGGAGGTCTTGGAAGACATAGATGGCCGCCTCCATCCGATCAGCCGGGACGGACGACTCGGAGATCAGCCAGCGGGCGAAGATCCCCCTCGCATGGCCGCCGAACTCCCGGGTGGTGTCCTTGCGCTTTCGCTGTCCCAGGAGCCGGTTGTAGGGGAAGAGAACGCGCTCCAGTAGGATCTGCTTGGCCCGCGCGGCGACCGCTTCTCCACTCGGCGTCCCTTCGCCGCGGGGGAGCGTCTGGTCGGAGACCGCGATGGAAAATGCGCGGACCAGCGCTCGGTGGTAGGCGGCGATCTCAGCGTCCGCGGTGTGAACCTGGGAGGTAAGCGGTCCTACGGTGGCGAGCCGAATCTTGAGTGGTCGAACCGCGTCTGCCACCGCTTGCCGCACGTCTCCCCCTGCCCGGCTGAGGGAGGGCACGGACAGGCGATTGATCCAAAGACCTCCGTCCCGGACATCACTCAGGGCCTCGAGCAGTCCCCGCTCGGTGGGCTGAAAGCCCACTGGCCGCGGCCGCTGGTTGTCCAGCCTGACGAAATCGCGCTGGGGGCGGGTGCTTCCCCGGTGCGGTTGCCGGAACGGCACGTTCACTGCGAGACTGAACGACCCGGGGCGGGTCGGCAGCCACTCGACCGTAAGGTCGCTCCCCGCTCCGATGATCCCGCCCCGACGCACCGGCGACGCAAAGCGGAGCAGCAAGTCGATCTCCCGCGCTCGAACATCAAAGTCTGCGCCCGCGCCCAGCCGGAACAGGTTGCTGGCGAGGATGGCGCGCAGCCCGGCGTCCGCCTGAAGGTCGCGGAAACCGGCGTAGGCCTCCAAGGACGTGCCGACCAGGCCCGTTACCGGGTTCCCGAAGTCGCGGAAGACCCCGAGCCGGAGCTGCGAGGCGAGATGTTCGCTCCCCTCACCGCGCCACCGACCGATGCTGACGCCGAAATAGGGCTTGTATATCTGGGGAAGGCCGAGAGACTGGACGTAGCCGCCGAGATGCGGCGGCAGGGTGTCTTGCGCGTAGCCCGGTCCGACCAGCACGAGAACCAAGGCAGCGCCGAGGGTGAGCGGGCGGAAACAGGCGGGAGGCCGGCGGGGCCACGCACCGGTGCGCCAGTCGCCGTCAAAACCTAAAACCGTGCACCACCAACGCACTCAGGACCCCGAAGACTGCGCCGCAAGCTACATCGGACGGGAAATGCCTGGCGGCCGCGACGCGCATCGCTCCGACGCCAGCGCTCGCGAGCAGCAAGACCCCCTGCTGCCACGTCGGAGCGGCCGCCTCAGGTGCATTGACGCTGAGAAGGTAACTGGTGGCCAGCGCGGTGGCCGTGGCGGTGTGACCCGAGGGCCAGGACCGTCGTGAGTCCAGCGACCGCGCCGCCTCGACAGCCTGCCCCGTATACAGCACTGGGCGATTCCGCCCGACCAGGGCCTTGGTCACCTCGACCGCCCCCAGGGCCAGCGCTGCGGACTGAGCCAAGACCGCCACATGGGCGACGGCGGGGTCGGGAGCGCGGTGCTCCGCCAGGTCCCACCCAGCGAAGAGGCCAATGCCTACTACGGCCGTGGTGCTGACGCTCTCCCAGAGCGTCCGAGGCTCGGCGATCGCCCATCGATCGAACCACGGGACCGCTGCACGATCGCACGGGGCGCACGCCGGTGGCTCGTCGTTAATGCGCAGCACATGTGGTGCCGCGAACAAGATGGCGCCGGCCAGGATGACAGCTCCGTCGGCCGGTTTGAGCGGAGCGTCCGCGACTTGCGCCAGCGTGACCTGAGGCGGCGCAAGTAGCGTGGCCAAGACGCACAAGACCCGGGTCCTGATGATCGGACTGGACCTCTCCAAACGATGGCCCAACTGCGCGCCGAGGTCGCCCATGTGCATCCGGCTCATCCTCAAGTTCCCGTCGCCCTCGGCGGCGCCACCGGCTTGGGCAACGGCTTCCGCGGTAGCTTCTCGTCGCGGTTGGCCGTCTGATACACGAAGGTTGCCACGATCACGGCGTTCTGCATCATGTCGAACGGCTGGATCCGCTCGTAGACGTCCATGTTCGAGTGATGGGTCCGGGTGCTGTATTCCACCGGATCCTGAATGAACTGGAAGCCCGGCAGCCCCACCGCGTCGAACGCGAGGTGATCCGTGCCGCCGGTGTTGCGGACGGTGAGCGTGGTCATGCCGAGGTTCTGGAACGGCTCCATCCAGCGCTCGAAGATCGGCGCCACGGCTTCGTTTCCTTGGAGATACACGCCCCGGATCCGCCCGGTGCCGTTGTCCACGTTGAAGTACCCGGAGAACCTGGCGTGCTCGACCTTGAGCTGCATCGTCTCGCGGTCGGCGAAATGGTCTTTCACGTAGGCGCGCGAGCCCAGGAGACCCTGCTCTTCGCCGGTCCACAGCGCGATCCGCACGGTGCGGCGCGTTCTGAGGCCTGTTGCCTTGAGAATGCGCACGGCTTCCAGCATGACGGCGGAGCCCGCCGCGTTGTCCGTCGCCCCCGTGCCGCCGTGCCA
>DATECF010000045.1:0-28074 GCA_035287045.1 Gemmatimonadales bacterium
GAGTTCGTCGCTCTTCGGTCGCAAGGAGAAGCGCGCGACCTGGTTCGGGGCGGCCAGGCGCTGATCAACCGGATCGCGGAGTTGGGCAAGCCCATCGTGGCGGCGATCCACGGCGCCTGCGTAGGGGGTGGCCTGGAATCGGCGCTGGCCTGCACCTATCGGGTGGCGACCGACCATCCCAAGACCAGCATCGGCTTGCCCGAAGTGCAGCTGGGCATCATCCCGGCCGCGGGCGGCTGCCAGCGGCTGCCCCGGCTGATCGGGGTGCGCGGCGCGCTCGACATCATCCTCGCGGGCAAGACCGTGCCGGCCGCCCGGGCGCTCCGCGCCGGGATGGTGGATGAGCTGGTGCATCCCGCCATCCTCGAGCGGGCGGCGTTGGAGGCGGCGAGACGGCTCGCGGACGGATGGAAGCCGCGGCGGCGGGGGCAAGGTCTAGCCGGGTTCCTCCTGGACCGAACGCCGTTCGGCCGCGCGTTCGTGCTCCGTATGGCCGAGCGTCAAGTGGCGAAGCAGACCCGGGGGCACTACCCTGCCCCGCTCGCGGCCCTCCGCGCCGTCGGTCACGGATTGGCTCACGGCATGGAAGCGGGTCTCGACATGGAGGCCGCGCTGTTCGCCGAGCTGGCCGTGGGCGAGGTATCGCGCAACCTGGTGCAGATCTTCTTCGGGACCACGGCGCTCAAGAAAGACCCCGGCGTCGCGGGAGACACGCCGCCGCCAAGGCCGGTCAACGCGATCGCTGTAGTCGGAGCCGGGTTCATGGGCGCGGGGATCGGCGGCGTGGCGGTGACCCAGGCCGGCGTGGACGTGCGCCTGCGGGACACCGACGTGACGCGAGTGGCCAAGGGATTGGCCGCGGCCCGCGGCATCCTGGGTGGGCGCCTGAAGCGGCGACGGATTACCAGGTACGAGCACCGGCGTCTGGACGCGCTGCTGTCCGGGGGAACGGGCTGGGCGGGATTCCGGCGAGCGGACCTGGTCATCGAGGCCGTGTTCGAGGACCTCGCCGTGAAACATGCGGTGTTCCAGGACCTGGAGGCGGTGGTCCGGGAGGACTGTCTCCTGGCCTCCAACACCAGCACCATCCCCATCGCGCGGATCGCGGAGGCGGTGCGGCGGCCCGAGCGGGTGCTGGGCATGCACTTCTTCTCCCCGGTGGACCGGATGCCGTTGCTCGAGGTCATCGTGACCGAACAAACGGCTCCATGGGCCACGGTGACGGCCGTGGGCTTCGGGCGTCGCATGGGCAAGACGGTCATCGTGGTCCGGGACTGCCCCGGGTTCTGGGTGAACCGGATCCTGGCGCCGTACCTGAACGAGGCGGGCCGGCTGCTCGAGGAAGGCGTACGCATGCAGGAGCTGGATGCCGCCATGGTGCGGTTCGGGTTCCCCGTCGGCCCCATCACGTTGCTGGACGAAGTCGGCCTCGACGTCGCCGAGAAGTCCTCACACGTCCTTCACGAGGCCTTTGGCGACCGGCTGGCACCTATGGACGGTATCAAGCGGCTGGTGGAGAGCGGCCGCCTGGGCCGCAAGAACGGGCGCGGATTCTACCGGTACGAGCGGGGGAAGCGGCGCGGTCCGGATCCGCAGGTCGCCGCCATGCTGGCCACCACGGCCGCGGCCGACGTGGCTTCGAAGGACATCGAGGATCGCATGGTGTACGCGATGTTGAACGAAGCGGCGCGCGCGCTGGACGAGCGGGTGGTGCGCTCGGCGCGCGATGGCGATATCGGCGCGGTGTTCGGGATCGGCTATCCGGCGTTTCGTGGCGGACCCCTGTGCTACATGGATGCGCTTGGCATGACGCGCGTGGTGGAGCGCCTCCAGGAGCTCGAACGACTGTACGGTCCTCGGTTCGCCCCCGCCCCCGCGCTCCACCGCATGGCGACGTCGGGCGAACAGTTCCACTCCGCGTCCGGCCGGTAACAACCCACTCGCATGCTACGCGGTACGTTGCTCTGGCTGAGCCGGCGCCGGGCGCTGCTGCACTTCGTCACCCGCCGCAGCCTGCCGCGCGCCTTCGCGCGCCGTTTCGTGGCGGGCGAGACCCTGGACGACGCCGTCGCCGCCGTGCGGGCGGTCAACGCGCGCGGTATGCCGGCCACCCTGGATCTCCTGGGCGAAAGCGTGACCTCTACGGCGGAGTCGGTTGCCGCGCGCGATCAGATCGTTCGAATCGTGGACCGGATCGCGGCCACCGGCCTCGACGCCAACGTTTCCGTGAAGCTCACGCAGCTCGGGCTCGATGTCGACCCCGAAGCGTGCCGCGCCAACATGCTCGCGATCCTCGAGCGCGCCGCGCGGCACGGGATCTTCGTGCGCGTGGACATGGAAGGCTCGCCGTATACTGAACGGACGTTGCGGCTGTTTCGTGAGCATCTCCACCCGGAGTTCGGCGGCCTGGTCGGCGTGGTCATCCAGACCATGCTTCGCCGCTCAGACCGCGACGTGGAAGACCTGATCCGGATGGGGGCGCGGGTGCGGTTGGTGAAAGGCGCCTATGCCGAGTCACACCAGATCGCCTATCCCGACAAACGGGACGTGGACGCGGCGTTTGCGCGTCAGGTCGAGCGCCTCCTGGATGCCGGCTGCTATCCCGCGTTCGCGACCCATGACGAGCATCTGATCGCCGCCACCAGGCAATACGCCGGCGGGCGCGGGTATGGACCGGAGCGGTTCGAGTTCCAGATGCTGTACGGCGTTCGGCGGGACCTGCAGGAGCGGCTTCGTGCCGAGGGGTATCGGATTCGGGTGTACGTTCCGTTCGGCACGCACTGGTATCCATACTTCATGCGCCGCCTGGCCGAGCGGCCCGCGAACATCGCGTTTATCACGGGGAGCCTGCTCCGGGAGACGCTCTCGCGAACATGATGGATGACGCGACGCTGGGGGGATACTTCGACCGGCACACTCGGCCCCCGGGGTTCGAGGGCTCGGACGGACGGGCATACTCGGTGGCGCTGTACGTGGACGATGACGCCGGGCCGGACGGGCGGTTCGGCGGGGCGCTGCTGTTCGTGCGGTGGACGGCGGCGGGCGATCACCCTGAAGGTCATCTCGAGACCGATTACCTGGCCTACGGCGACACGCCCGGTGAGGCCGAGGCGGCGCTGCGCGCGCTGTCGCTGTGGGACGTGAAGGCTCGGTTGGACGCGGTGATCGAGCGGCACCGCGTATCCCCCGAATGGTGAACCCGGGAGAGGGCGTGGTATTGAGCCAGGCGGGAGGCCGGTACCGGGTGGTTTCCGCGGGTGAGGTCCTCACGGCGTCCTTGCGGGGGCGTGTCAAGCACGGCGACGTCGATCGTATTCTGGTGGGCGATCGGGTGACGTTGGGCGTCCATTCGGACGGGTCGGTCACGATCGAGGGCGTGGAGGCGCGGAGGTCGGTGCTGCGCCGCCGCAGCCCGGGCAAGCGGCGGGGGAGCCGGGCGGTCGCCGCCAACGTGGACCAGGTGGTGGTGGTGGGCTCGGTGCGCGAGCCGGTATGGGATCCGTGCCTGGTAGATCGCTTCGTGGCGGTGGCCGAGGCCAACCAGCTGCCGGCGGTGCTGGTCATCAACAAGTGCGATCTGATCTCGGAGCTCGGTGAGCTGGCCGCGCCCTATGAAGCGGCGGGCTACGAGGTCGTGGCCACCAGCGTCCGGACGGGGCAGGGGCTGGAGTCGCTGCGGCGCCGGCTGGAGGGACGTGCCTCGGTCCTCACCGGCGCCACCGGTGTCGGGAAGTCCAGCTTGCTGAACGCCCTGCAGCCGGGGCTCAAGCTCAGGACGCAGGCGGTGAGCCGGAAGAGCGGCTCGGGCCGTCACACGACGGTGATGGCCGAGATGCACGCGTTTGAACCGGAGGGGTTCGTGATCGACACGCCGGGCTTACGTGACGTGGGTCTCTGGGGCCTGGAGCCGCTGGACGTGGCGCATGCGTTTCCGGAGGTCGCGGCCCTCGCGCCCGGGTGCCGGTTCGACAATTGCCAGCACCTGGGCGAGCCGGACTGCGCGGTTGAGGCGGCCTGCCAGCGCGGGGAGCTGACGGGATCGCGCCTGGCGTCCTACCGGCAACTGTTGAAGGAAGCGCTGGAGGCGGCACGCCCATGGCAATGAATGACGCGGCGCTGGTCGCGCCGTTCCGGGGGGAGCGCTACGCCGGCGTGGGTCTGATGGACGTGCTTGCCCCTCCCTACGACGTCATCAACGAAACTGAGCGTTCCGCCCTGGCGCGGAAGCACGCCTGCAACGTGGTTCACGTGATTCTGCCGCAGGGCAACGGGGATCGTTACGCTCGTGCCGCGAGGGAGCTGGCCGAGTGGCGGCAGCGTGGCCAGCTGGTGGCGGACCAGGACCCCGGGTTGTACGTGGTGCGGCAGCGGTTTGCCACACCGGATGGGGCATCGCACCTGCGCACCGGCGTGATTGCCGCCGTGGTGGCGGAGCCCTTCGCGAACGGACGGGTGAAACCGCACGAGAAGACCCACGCGGGTCCCAAGCAGGATCGGTTGGACTTGCTGCGGGCCACCGCGACCATGTGCGAGGCGCTGCTGATGCTGAGCCGGGACCCGACGGGTGCCCTGCGACAGATGCTCGCCGATGTGACGGCCGCGCCGCCGCTCGCCCAGGCAACCCTGGACGACGTCGAGATCGCCCTGTGGCGCGTGGACGAACTCCGTGCCGCGCCGCTCGCGGCGGTCGCCGGTCGAGACCCGCTGTATATCGCCGACGGCCATCACCGGTACGAAACCACGGTGGCCTACCGCGCGGAGCACGCCGAAGCCATCCGGACGCTGGCGCTGATCGTGCCGCTCGGCGATCCCGGGCTGGTGGTGCTTCCGACGCACCGGTTGGTGGGCGGCAAGCGCGTGGCGGAAGCCGAGGTGGCGAGGATGGCAGACCACTATACCGTCGAGCCTTTGCCTGCGGTGGGCGATGCGCGAAAGGCGCTCGCGGAGCTTGCTCGTGGTCCGGGCGGCTGCGTGGTGGTCCTGGAGCGGCAGGCGTACCGCCTGACCCGCCGTCAGGGAGCGGCCCCGGAAGCGATAGCCGGATTGGGGCCGGTGGTGGGGTCGTTGGACGTGGCCTGGGCCGATACGCTGGTCGTCCCGCCCCTCAGGGACGCGGCGGGCGAGGAGAGGCTGCGCTACACGCCGGAGCTGGAGGCGGCGTTGCGCGCGGTGCGCAGCGGCGAAGCCGGCGCCGCGGTGCTGCTCAATCCGCCCGCGGTGGAAGACGTGCTTGCGGTGGCGGACGCCACGGCGTTCATGCCGCCCAAGGCGACGTTCTTCACGCCCAAGGTCCCGAGCGGGCTGGTGTTCCTGAACTACGGTCGCCCAACGGCGTGAAGGGTAAGGGGTATTGCCCGCCGAGTCTTGGGGCGGCCATTTTGTCGGTGCGTGTTGGATCCTCGAGTTTCCACCGGTTTCCTATAGCCCGGTGTTGGAGTGGTCATGAGCCAGCGCCCACGCGCCCGTATTCTGGCGAACCTGGAAACCGTGTACCGCGAGGCCTACAACCGCGCCAAGGAGGCCGGTGATACGGCGCGCATGCTCGACCTCGACGCGGCGTACCAGCGGGAACAGCTACTACTGGAAGTGCTGATGGACATCCGGGACGCGTTACGGCCATCCACCGAGAGCGGCGTAAAGAGCGCGGTGGACAAACTGGCGGCGGTCCACAAGCTGACCAAGCTCAAAGGATAGGACGTTTCCAGCATGCCTCCACGCACCAAGCCGCGCGCGCCATCGGTCAAGGGGCCTGCCGCTCGTCTCCAGAAAGCAGATCTGCTCGACATGTACCGGCTGATGCTGCTCTCGCGCCGGCTCGACGACAAGGAAATCCAGCTCAAACGCCAGAACCGCATCTTTTTCCAGATCTCGGGTGCTGGACATGAAGCGGTACTGGTCGCCGCCGCCAAAGCGCTCCAGCCGTCCTACGACTGGTTCTACCCTTACTACCGGGATCGGGCCTTGTGCCTGGCGCTCGGCATGACGGCCACCGAGATGCTGCTCTCTGCCGTGGCGGCGGCGGCAGACCCCAACTCCGGCGGCCGGCAAATGCCCTCGCACTGGGGGCACCAGACGTTGAACATCGTGAGCCAGTCCAGTCCCACGGGGACGCAGTTCCTGAACGCCGTGGGGTGCGCGGAGGCCTGGCTCCGGTATGACCTGATCAAGGACATCCCGGATCGGGATCTGCTCGCCAAGCCCGACGAGGTGGTCTATTGCTCGGGCGGTGACGGGGCCACCAGCGAGGGCGAGTTCTGGGAGGCGATGAACACGGCCTGCAACCTCAAGCTGCCGATTCTCTTCCTGATCGAGGACAACGAGTACGCCATCTCGGTGCCGAGGGAGGTGCAGACGGCCGGCGGATCGGTGTCCAAGTTGGTGGCCAACTTCCCACACCTGTTTCTGGAAACGGTGGATGGCTGCGATCCGGTCGCTTCGTACGACGTGGTGAGCCGCGCCGTGGCGCACTGCCGTTCCCGCAAGGGACCGGCGCTGGTGCACGCCAGCGTGATTCGCCCGTACTCGCATTCCCTGTCTGACGACGAGGTGCTGTACCGCCCGCCGGAAGAGCGGGCGGCCGATGCCGCGCGGGATCCACTCACCACCTTCCCCGCGCGGCTGCTGGCCGATGGCCTGGCGACCGAGGCGGAGCTGGAGCAGATCCGTTCCGGCGTGGAGGAAGACATCAACCTAGCCGCCGAGTTGGCGCTGGCCTCGCCCCAGCCAGGCCCGGACACCGTGGGATTGTACGTGTACTCGCCCGACGTGGACCCCACGAGCGAAGGGTTCGACACCGAGGAGGATCCCCAGTTCTCCGGGGAGCCCACCACCATGGTGGACCTGCTCAACCGGTGTCTCAAGGACGAGATGACTCGAGATCCGCGGATCGTGGCCTTCGGCGAGGACGTGGCGGACGCCTCACGCGAGGCAGCGTTGAGCAAGGTCAAGGGGAAGGGTGGCGTGTTCAAGGTCACCTGGGGGCTCCAGCGCCAGTTCGGGAGCGACCGGGTGTACAACTCTCCGTTGGCGGAAGCCAACATCGTGGGCCGGGCCATCGGCCTGGCCACGCGAGGGTTGAAGCCCGTGATTGAGATTCAGTTCTTCGATTACATCTGGCCGGCCTACATGCAGCTCCGGGACGAGCTGGCGCCGCTGCGCTGGCGGAGCAACAACACCTTCAGCGCGCCGGTCGTGGTGCGGGTGACGTACGGTGGCTACCTCAAAGGCGGCGGGCCGTACCACTCGCAAACGGGCGCCGCAGTCTACACCGGGATCCCCGGATTACGCGTCGTGTGCCCGGCCACGGCGCTGGACGCCAACGGGCTCCTGCGCACGGCCATCCGGTGCGACGATCCCGTCATGTTCCTCGAGCACAAGCACCTCTACCGCCAGACCTACAACAAAGCCCCCTATCCCGGTCCCAACTTCATGATTCCCTTCGGCAAGGCCAAGGTGGTGCGCGAAGGGGCGGACGTGACGGTGGTGACCTACGGGGCGGTGGTGCAGCGGGCGCTGGTAGCGGCGCAGCAGCTGGCCGAGCAGGACGGGATCAGCGTAGAGGTGATAGATCTCCGGTCGCTCAATCCGGTGGACTGGGCCACCATCGGGGAGTCGGTCAAGCGGACCAACAAGGTGATCGTGGCGTACGAGGACGCATTGTCCTGGGGCTACGGCGCCGAGATCGCCGCGCGGATGGCGGACGAATTGTTCTCCTGGTTGGATGCGCCGGTCCGGCGGGTGGCCTCAGCGGATACCTTCGTAGCCTATGCGCCGGAGCTGGAAGACGTGATCCTGCCGCAGCCGGCGGATGTAGCGGAGGCGGTGAGGGAGTTACACAGGTTCTAACCGGACCACGCCGTCACGGCGTGCACATCGGGCTCCCGGCCAGGTCCTTGTCGCAGAGGTCCCACTCGACCACCCGTAGCGGGTCTCCCTGCGTCGCCGGGTGTTGGAACCGGTATCGGATCCGGGCTCCCCCGCCGATCTCGTCCCGCAGTCCCGCGCAGGGGACTCCGGGCGGGCAGACAAACTCGGCGGTTTGGTAGACGCGATAGTGGTCCGGCGCGATCTCCAGAACGCGGTTCTCTCCCGGGTTAGGACCAAGAAGAACTGGGTTGCCGGATCCACCGGTTCTTTGGTGGCGACGCGTCGGAGCACGGTGCGGATGGAGGAGGCGTCCGCGGCCAGTTCCGAGACCTGGTGCTCCTCCACCTCGATCTGGTACCGGAAGCCCCACTGGTAGTCGAAGCCTTCAATGCCGCCGTGGTGGTAGCTGAAGTGCGACTCCGTGGGCTGGCGTACCAGCAGGCAGAGCTGCAGCCCAACCCCCACGCATACGGCGGCATGGTGTTCGACCAGCAGGACGCGCCGGGTGGAGCCGGCGCAGGCCTCGCCGCCCAGCAGGGTGACGAGGAGCGCGGTGGTGGCCTTATCCTGGATCTTCAAGATCGCGAACAGAATCGCCATTGATCACTTCCGGCTGGAGCGCGTCGACACCCTGCTGCTGCGGCCGCCGCCCGAGCGCCCGCCAGCTGCAGCCGCCGAGTTCGGCGGATCGCCCTCTCACTGCTAGTTCGACTGAACCGGCACGGGGGCAGGGGCATCGCTTGTGAAGCTCAGGGCAACGATATACCACTCGGCATCGATCTTCTTCCAGACAAGCAGGTATTTGCCCACGTCCAAGAGGTCGCCCTTGGGACCCGCGAGGACCATCCGATTGACCCCGTACTCGTAAGCGAGGTCTCCTCCCTGGGAGACTTCGAGCTGCGACGCAGTTCCTTCGAAGTGCTTGAGTTGACCCGTACCAAAGAAGCTGTTGTAAAGCGCCCGAATAGCGTCGCGGCCTTGGATCTGCGGAGCGCCCGCCGGCTGGACGACGGCATCCTGGGCCCAGAATGCGAGGGCTCCCTCGGTGTTCTGAGCCGTTTCCGCGGCCACCACCCCTTGACTGCGCGCGCGCACAGCTGCGGTCTCGGCGGCCACGTCCACTCCTGGACCTGAGCAGGCCCCGAGGACGGCGATTACAAGGACGGGGAAGACAACTGGTCGCATGGAATTCTCCCAGTGAGAGGAAACGGGGATGTGGTCGCTCACGGTACGGTCCGGCAGCTAGGAGGTCGGCGTCGCAGCGCGACGCGCTTGCGCCAAGTAGGCGGGCGCCAAGTCCAATAGGCTGGCGAGTTTCCGCACGAGGTAGCTCTCGTGTCGGCTGATCTCGCCGTCCGCGAGTATAACGCCCCACATCACCTCGGCCAGGACCATCTTCTGGCCAAGGTCGTAGTGTTGCGTGATGGTGCGGGCGAACTGGTAGTGATCGATGGATACCTGCCGCTCGGCCTGAGCGAGTTCCATCAACTCCCGAGCGGTGGCCTCGTCCAGGCCGAAGTGACGGCGTAGTGCTGACTCGATATGGGCCCGCTCGGCCGGACTGAACTCGTCGTCGGCGTGCGCAAGCTCGAGGAGCAGGGCAGACGCAGCGAGCTGGATGGCACTCGGCCCCGTTCGGGGGCCCGGGAGCTGGGAGCCGGACTCGGCGGACAAGATCCGGTGCGAGACGAAACGCTTGATCGCGTCTATCATGCCCGTGAAAGCCCCGTGTCCCTCCGCAATCACTTAGCGCACTTGAATGTCAGTAGCGCTCTTTCCGTAGTGCCCAGTAGAGGCCGTTTGCTTTTCGGCCACCAACACCCATCGCAGCCGGCAGGCGCGCACCGACTGCACAGACCGACCGACTCGAGGGCGATCCTGCTTGGCCGAGCCTCTGGATCTGGGCGTGGACTGGGAGCAGGCTATGGCGAGGCGCCCACGTCGTTGCCGTCGGTCACCAACACTTCCGGTCCAAGCCACCCCAGCATCCCACGCGGGTGCCTGACGAATACCTGATCGGCGTAACGCCCAAACACCGCCACGACCTCGCCCCCAGCCACTGAGTCAGTCGCCGTGCCCCCGAATCCGGGCCTCGAACGCAGCACCGACCCCCTGACCACGGCCGCTGAGTACAACGCCTCGATGGGTCGCACGTCGCGCAGGGCCAGGTAGCCCTGCTCTCCACTCGGCAGGCGCGTGAAGTACCACCGCCCGGCTCCCGCCAGCACTTCCACCGGCGCATCGCCGGAAAGGGTCAGCGAGACCGGCGCCGACAGGTCGGCGCGCGCGCGGAGCCGTGCGCCGCCGGTCGCCACTCGACCCCACCCGCCTACCAGACCCGAATCGCCCGCGAACACCGGAGGGACGCCCTGCGGCTCGAACAGATGGAAGTACGGGTCCACTGGTCCCCTCCGGCGCACATAGATGCCGAAATGCAGATGCGGCGGCGTGGTGCGTGCGTTGCCCGTGTTGCCCACGAATCCGAGCGTATCCCCGGGCTCCACCCAGGTATCCTCCTGCACGGCGTAACGGTCGAGATGCGCATAGTACAAGCGCCGGCCGTATCGCGCGTCGCGCAGCCATACCACGTTCCCGCCCAGGCGATTGGTCCCCACCCACGACACCCAGCCCGCCGTGGCCGCGAGCACCGGCGTGCCGCGCGGGGCGAAGAGATCCACGCCGTGGTGCTCCCGGCGCCCGGCATCGCGCGGCGCCCCGAACCGGCTGCGGAGCGTGCGCATGTCCATCCCGGCTATCGGAAAGCCCAGCGACGCGTGCGCGCTGAGGGTCAGCGTGATCCGGCCGCCGCGAAGCAGCTCCGGCTGTATTCGCAGCACGTAGTCGCCCGGGCGCAGCGCCACGTATTCGAGCTCCCAGGCCGACGAGTCGGCGCTGGCCACCATCTGTGGTGGATTGAGGCTATCCGGAAGGAAAAAGAGATCGACGAAGAAGCTCAGGTCGTCCGGCCGGGCACCGGCCACGTCGATGCGGACCGCGACCCGCTGACCTTGCTCCAGCGACAGCCGATACGCGACGGCGGCCGCCTGTCTGGGATCCAGGTAGCGCACTTCGCGGTGCGGCAGCACCACGGCCACGGGCTGCTCCAGGGCCCGCTCCGCGGCGGCCGTCCAATCCCGCCCCAACGCCGTGGTGCGGAGCCCCAGCTCCTGCAGCCGCGCTTCGTACGCCTCACGGGCGGTGGTGGTCACGAACCGCATACTCACCCGGCCGTCGCAAGCGGCCAGGGAGATGACCAGGCCCAGGGCCATCCACGGTCCCGGACCCGGCCACCGCCGAGTCACCGATCGTTCCAATTGAGAATGGCGTTGAACACCATGGGCGCGTCGTGATGGTTCAAGAACCGGTGCAACGGGTTGAAGGTGAAGACGATCACCCGTCCCGCATCGTTGGCGCCTGCCGGCACGTCGAACACGGCGCCGTGGCCCACGATCTGGTTGCTGTTTCGGACCATCCCGCTCAGGACGTACGGCTGACGTGCCCGCTCCCCTTCACCACCGCCCTCCTGGACCAGCGCAGACGAGCCCGGACGAGCGCGCTCGTCTGTGCTCGTCTGTGCTCGTCCGCGCTCGCCCGTATGCGCCATCCCCATTATTTCCGTCACGACGGTATCCCGCTCGTCAGCCAGCGGCTCCGTGCCGTACTGCAGCACCATGAGCCCGCGATCCCGCCGGGCGGTGCGCCACAAGGGCGCGTTACCTCTGAACACGTGGGTCGTTTCCGGGAACCCGTACAGCACGGGATGATTCGGCCGGCGCGCCTTGGCGGTCACGATCGACCCCGGATGGAACAGCCCGGAGGGCGCGTAGTCCTGCAGCTCGCGGATTAACCCGGTCTCGGTCGCGAGGCGAGTGGCGTTCTCGATCGTGATCAACGTCCCGCCCCCGTCCAGGAACCGCTCCAACTCAGCCATGCCGAGGAAGCCCGGCCCGCCGGTCATGTCACTGGTGCTACTGGGGGATCCGTGCGACGCGAACTCCGGCGTCTTGGTGAACGGAAGCGGCCCCCATTCCTTGTCGATCCCGTGAATCCACTGCGCGCCCTGCCCGCCCGCCGTTGGCACCAGAATCACGTCAAACCGGCGACGCAGGTTACCCGCCTTGAGGTCGTCCTTGTGAATGGAGGTGTACGGCAGGCCGAGTTGCTCGAACCAGTAGCGCACCCAGCCCTCGTCCTGGGTGGAGAACCAGGTGTGGTAGATGGCGATCCGCGGCAAGTCGAGCGCGTGACGCCGCACGCTGGGGGCGCTCGCTTGGGTCAGCGCCAGCCCATACTGCTGTGCCAGCCACTCCGCGCTCCCGGCCGTCACCCCTTCCAGCATCACCGTGCCGGCGGTCCATTCGGCGCCGGACGCGGTGAACGTGGTCTCCGCCACAAACACCGCGGACCGCGCCTCGCGCTGCTTAAGGGCGTATAGGGCCGGGAGGAGCTCCACCTGCGCGGTGTATTTCAACAGCCATCGATCGGCCGCTCGCTGCGCGTCGTCGGCTGTCCGCCGTCCGGTATCCGACGAACCCGCCGAACCGCCGGCCGCGGTAGCTCGGGTCGCGCTGCCACGCCAAGCGACCGTGTCTCGCAACATCTCGAGCCGACGCCACGCGAACACCGAAGGATCGTTCACCGGCTGCACGTCGACGCCGTACAGCAGCCCCAGCGTCCAGGCGATGTCGTCGTAGGGCGGGTAGCGGGCCGAGCTGGGGTAGTCCTGCTTGGTGAGCAGATTCACCGCCAGGTCTCGATACGGCTGGTCCAGCTTCACCACGAAACTCCCCGGCAGGGTGTCCGTCGAGCGGTGGACCTCGATGGCGTGCCGCTGGAGCTGGTTCACCAGATAGGCCGCGCGCCGCGGGTCCCGCTGCTGGTCCAGGGCGGGAATCAGGAAGGCGTGAGGGGCACGGGTGCGGCCTCGCTCGATGCTGTTCGCACCCTTCTGCCAGAAATTGACCAGCAGGTCCCGCCCGTTCCGGGCCGCGTAGTCCAACGAGGCCAGCACGCCGCCCTGCATGAAGTTGGTGTTATTGCGAAGCGACCAGCGCACTTTGGCGGTGGGAGGCCAGGGCCGGTACCATTGGGCCGTGGTGACCGAGTCGCCCGCGTAGGTTTGGCCCCGCAGGTCACGCAGGTAGGTGTCGGCCCCGGCGTTGCCGAAGGTCTCGTAGAAGCGGCTGATGCCGTTATGGTTGGTCGCCGCCCAGGCGCCGTAGCCCGGCCACCAGCCGTCGAAGAACCCCCAGGTCCACACGCCCGGAACGCCCTGCTTGGTGAGCGACTGGATGTCCCAGTTGGCCAGAGTCTGCCACTCGCTGACGATGATCGGATCCACGGTGTAGTTGTAGGGGCCGGTCCCAGTGGAGACGTAGAGCAACGGCACCGACTCGTGCAGGTCGTGCATGACCAGCGGGTGCCATTGGTAGTACGTCCGGTACACCGCCTTGGTCAGCGCCTGTGAGATCTGAATACCGTCACGGTTGTTGTCGTGGACCACGTACTTCCCCCAGTACGGGGTCGAGCGCGGGAAGCCGTCGTCCAGCTCGGGCCGGCCCCTGGTGTAGCGGTGGTACCAGTCCACCTGCCGGTCGCGTCCGTCCGGCTCGGCCACCGGATTGATCAGGACCACGACGTTGTCTCTGATGCGGCGGATCAGCGGGTCGTCCGAGACCGCGAGACGATAGGCCAGCTCGATCAGCATCTCTGGGGGGCCCATCTCCGGCGAATGGAGCCCGCCCATCAGGTAGTACACCGGCTTGATCTCACCGACCAGCCGCTCCATGGCGGCGCGATCCGTAGCCCGCGGGTCCGCCAGTGCCACCAGACCCTGCTGGATCCGGTCGAGCTGGGCCATGGCGGCCTCATCCGCGATGGTGACGAGCAGCAGCTCCCGTTCCTCCTCGGTGCGACCCACCGTTTCCACCCGCACGCGGGGCGATGCCTGGGCCAGCGCGCGGTAGTAGCCGTACAGCTCAGCGCTCCGATGCATCACGCCGGGCGCCCCCGCAATGGTGCCGAAATGCTCGCGCGGCGAGGGGATGGTGGGATGGTCCGGAATGGTGGCCACGCTGGCCGGCAGGAAGCGCGAGTCGGTGGTCGCTTCCCGGATCAACCGTTCGTACGTGGTGTCGCGCGCTTGGGGACCCTGCACCGCGGACAGCGTGAGAACAACCAGGAGGGATGGCGTCATGATGGTCTGTCGAGTTTAGGTAGTTGACAACGATACGCGCGTCGGGGGGTGGTCCGTGAGGACGCGTTCAGGTCGTGAGTCATTGACTCAATCAACGGACTCCTCGACGAGCGAACTGCAGTGTCCGAACGGACCACCCCCCGACGTGCGCACAACTCAGAGGGTGCCCCTGCCGAGGACCTGCCGGATCTCGCCCGCGGCGTCGATCGCGGCCTCCACGTCCACCGAGAGGGCTCGGGCCTGCTGCGTGGCGCTGGTGAGGTCGCTCAGCGCGGCACCGACGCCCGCGGAGCGGAGGCGGAGGAGGTCGAAGCGGACGTTCTGGATCGCCAGCACGCAAGACTCGAACTGCGCCTCCACCCGACCCCGCCGCTGCATCAGGTCCGCCAGCATCTCCCGCTGGCGCCGCAACAGATCCAGTCGGCGCTGCGCGTCCGGGTCCATGTGGTCCGGGTCCGGCCCTTGCAGGACCTGAATCCGTTCGTCCAGGCGGTCCAGCGTTTGCTGGTCCACGGTGCCTTCCATCTGACTCAGCGTCCGGGCCAGCTCTTCCGCGCGCGCCAGCAACGCATCCACGGTGGGCTGCACGTCGGGCAGGAGGTTTCGTTCCGCGGGGGCCAGGCGCTCGACGATCTTGGCGACCGCCGCGCGGTCGGTCCGCATCTGCCGGATCTGGGTCGCCAGCCGGCCGAAGTCGTCCGTTTTGGGCTCCGGCAGGCGGCCGGCGGGCCGGGCCGGCCGGCCGGTCCCAGGAGGAGGCGGCAGCGCGTCCCGGGCCGGAGGCCGGCTCACCACGTCGCGCCAGCTATACCCGGCGGACCACAGCTCGCCGTAGCGGGACGCGACGCCGATGCCCCACGGAATGGTGACGAACAAGAACCACGGACTCGCGATGCCCGTGACGATATTGAGCAGCAGCAGGCCGCCGTTCACCGAGACGTAGGTCGCGAACTGCGAGCGAAAGCGGCGTACCAGAGGCGGCTCACCGTCGCCGGGCGCGGCCTCGGGTTGCTCCCGAGAAGCGCGGCGTGACGGCCGCTGGCGCGACGCGGGCACGGGCAGCGGCGCCGCCGCCGGGGAGCGCCGGGAGCCGCCTGCGCGGGGCTCGAGTGGCCGCCGCGTCCGGAATGACCCCGCCGCGGCGGTGCGCCGATACGGAACCGACACCCGGTTCTCCAGCGCCCGGCGAAGCGCGTCGGCCGTGGGCCAGCGGTCATCCGGGTTCTTTTCCAGGCAGCGCATGATCGTGTGCCCCAGATCCTCCGGGCAGTCCGGCCGCAGCCGCATCACTTCCGGCGCCGGCTCGGTGATCTGCTTCATGAGGATCCCAGGGACGGTCCCTGCCTGGAACGGCGGGTCACCCACCAGCATCTCGAACGCCACCAGCCCCAGGGAATAGAGATCGCTCCGGGCGTCGATCTCGCGCTCACCCGCCGCCTGCTCCGGGCTCATGTAGGTGGGCGTGCCGATCACGACCCCCGTTCCCGTGAGGGTCCCCACACCCCCGCCCACCAGCGCCTTGGCGATCCCGAAATCGGTGACCACCACGCGCCGCCGCGTGCCCTCGAGGAGAATGTTGTCCGGCTTGATGTCCCGATGGATGACGCTCATCGCGTGCGCCAGGCCCAGCGCGTCGGCCGTTTCCTTCATGATGCGCCGTACTTCTTCCGGCGGCAGGCGCTCACGGCGGCGCAGACGGGCGGCGAGCGATTCGCCGTCCACGTAGCCCATCACGAAGTACACCAGCGACTCGGCTTCGCCGACGGCGTGGATGGGGACGATATTGGGGTGGGACAGACGGGCGGCGGTCTCGGCCTCGCGGAGGAATCGGGTGCGGATCTCCCCGCGGAACGCCAGCTCCGGCGGAAGCACCTTGATGGCGACCCGCCGCTTGAGCTTCAGGTCGCGCGCGCTGTAGACCACACCCATCCCGCCGCGGCCGATCTCGCTTTCCAGCGCGTAGCTCTCGGCGAGCGCACTCGACAGCCGGTCCGCGAGCGACGACCTCGACTCCTCGTCCATGTAGCTTCTGGTGTGGTCCGGGCGTAGATTAACGTGCGCCTAACACCGTGGCAACCTGTTACATGCGCTCCAGGGAGGTGTCATGCGCTGGGTAACCGACGACGCCGGACGGCGTTGGCTCGTCGAGCGAGTGGGGCGCACCTCGGGCATCGTCCCTACGAGGTCGCGCGAGGGGCTGTTTCCGGAGCCCGCGGATATCGTCCGGTTCAGCTGCGAGAACGACAAGACCGAAGCTGATCGCGAGGTCACCACCCGCGCGGGCTTGTTGGAGCAGCTGACGGAAACCGAGCTCCGGGCGCTCCTGAACATCGCTCCGCGAGCGCCGGGCGGGTAACCAAGCTGCCAGACTGGCATCGCCCTGGCCGCCCAGCCGCCGCCCTGGCGGCTTGCTCTTGCCAAGAATCACCCTCGCGCCCGGCATGATTGGTGCCGTATCATTCCCTCACTTGGGGCCTCCTTGCGTCCCTTGAGGGAGAGAGAGCCATCATGACCGAAACCGACCAGGGCCACGACCAGCCCCGGAATACCTCCGGCACCAGGCGCCTGCGCATCCCGGTGCTGCCGCTCCGCGAGGTGGTCCTGTTTCCGGGCGTCACGGTACCAGTCGGGGCGGGCCGCCCCGGTACGCTCCGCGCCATCGAAACCTCGCTCAAGCGGGAAGATCGCCTGATCTTCGCGGTCTCCCAGCGCCAGAATCTCGAGCAGGTCGCCCCTGAGCTGCTCTACACCACCGGCACCGTCTCGCGCATCGGGCAAGTCCAGCGCGGGTTGGGTGGCGTGCAGCTGTTGCTGCACGGCGAGTATCGGGGCACGGTGCTCCAGTACGCCCAGAACGAGGGCCACATTGAGGCGGTGGTCGTGGAAGCGCAGGACCTGCCGCCGGCGGATCCCACCGACCCGGCCTTCGTGGCGCTTTACAAGGAGTTGCGCGAGCGCGCCGCCGAGCTGGGGCAGAAATCGGGGCTCCCGGAGGACGTGGTCCAGCAGGTGCTGGAGGGCGTCACGGAGCCGGGACGCTTCGCGGACCTCGTGGCCGGCTATATCGACATCGCGCCGCCCGAGCGTCAGGGGTTGCTCGAGACGCTGGGCATCGAGGAACGGATGCGCCGGGTGCTGGTGCACGTCCAGCGTCAGCTCGCGCTGCTGAACGCGCAGGAAGAGATCAAAGAGAAGGTCCAGGAGGAGCTGGGCGAGCGCCAGCGAGAGATGCTGCTGCGGGAGCAGCTCAAGGCGATCCGCAAGGAACTCGGCGACGAAGACGAGTCGGCGGACACCGACGAGCTTCGTGAGCGTTTGGAGAAGCTCGAGCTGCCCGAGGAAGCCAGGAAGGAAGTCAAGCGGGAGCTGGCCCGTCTGGATCGCACGTCGCGCGAGTCCATGGAAGCGCAGGTCATCCGCACGTACCTGGAAACGGTCGCCGAGCTTCCGTGGAACACCCGCACGGAGGAACACCTGGACGTGGCGGAAGCGGCCAAGGTGCTGGATGAGGATCACTTTGGGCTGCAGAAGGTGAAGGACCGGGTGCTGGAGTTCCTGGCGGTGCGGCAACTCAGACAGCGGCGGGAAGGGCTGCAGGGGGCGGAGGGGCCGGAGGGGCCGGAGGGGCCGCAGAAGACCGGTGTGCAGTCCGTGCCTCCAGCCTCTCCGGCCCATCCGGCCGCTCCGGCCGGTAATGAGGACGACCGCGTGCCGCGCGGCTCCATCCTGCTGTTTGTGGGCCCGCCCGGCGTCGGCAAGACCTCGATCGCGAAGTCCATCGCGCGCTCCATGGGACGCAAGTACGTGCGGATCTCCCTGGGGGGCGCGCGGGACGAAGCGGACATCCGGGGCCACCGCCGGACCTACGTGGGCGCCATGCCCGGACGGATCATCGAGGGCATGAAGCGGGCCGGCACCAAAAACCCGGTCTTCCTGCTCGACGAAGTGGACAAACTCGGCGTGTCGTTCCAGGGCGATCCGGCCGCGGCGCTGCTCGAAGTGCTGGATCCCGCTCAGAACGACAGCTTCACGGACCACTACCTGGGCATTCCCTTCGATCTCTCGGAGGTGTTGTTCATCGCCACGGCGAACTTCCTCCAGGGCATCCCGGGTCCGTTGTTCGACCGCATGGAGATGGTCGAGTTCTCGGGGTACACCGAGCATGAGAAGCTCACCATCGCGCGGCAATACTTGATCCCGCGCCAGCTCAAGGAGGCCGGGCTGGACCCGCCCCAGCTCACGCTGACGGACGAAGCGGTGATGGCGCTGATCTCCGGGTACACCCGGGAAGCCGGTGTGCGACAGTTGGAGCGGGAGCTTGGCAAAGTGGCGCGCAAAGTGGCCCGACGCATCGCCGCCAAAGACGTGGAGCAGGAGCGCCTCGAAGCGGGTGACATCAGCCGGGTCATCGGGCGGCCCATGGTGCATCCGGAGCGAGCCGCGCCCGAGGATCAGGTGGGCATCGCCACGGGCATGTATTACACGCCGGTCGGCGGTGACATCATGTTCGTCGAGGTTTCCGTCATGCCGGGGAAGGGAGACCTGGCGCTCACCGGCCAGTTGGGGGACGTGATGAAGGAATCGGCACGGGCGGCGCTGACCTATGCCCGGTCACACGCCCATCAGCTTGGTATCCCCGACGGCGCGCTGAGCGACAAAGACGTGCACGTGCATGTGCCCGCCGGAGCTACTCCCAAGGAGGGGCCCTCAGCGGGGGTCACCATGGCCACCGCGTTGGTCAGCGCCCTGTCCGGAGTGCCAGTCCGGCACGACATCGCGATGACGGGGGAAATCACCCTGTCCGGCAGGGTGTTGCCCATCGGCGGGGTAAAAGAGAAGGTGTTGGGCGCCACCCGTGCCGGCATCACGACGGTCATCCTGCCGCGGGAGAACCTGGCCGATCTCGAAGACCTCAGCACTGCGGAGCGTGGGGTGCTCACTGTGCACCCGGTGGATGCGCTGAGCGACGTCCTTGCGGTGGCGCTGCAGCGGAATAGCGGTGGCGGGTCGCGTGCCGGCGGGTCGTCCGGCGCCGAACAACCGGAGCTGGTGGCTCACTGAGAAGAGCGCTACCAGGCGAGTCCGCGTACCAGGAGATCGATCTCGGCCGGCAATTGCCCGTTGTCGCCCGCCCCGGGGAGCAGCACGGGGCCCACGACCAGGGCGACCGCCATGTGCGCGACGACGACCGGGTCGACATCGTCGCGCACGAAGCCCAACCCTTGCGCGTCTGAGACCAGTACGCGAATCGTCTCCCGGAGCCGGCCCAGATTCTCCACCAGGGGCGCTCGAGTTCCGTCGTCGGTCTCCGAGGCGATCGCTGTGGCGCGAAGCAGGTCGGCGTTTGCCGCCAAGGTGCGGCGGGTACCCTCCAGCACGGCTCGAAGCTGGTCCAGCGGCCCGGCGGATGCTCCAGCCGTGCCGGCATGCGCGGCTATGTCTCGAGACGCCGCTTGGACCACCGCTTGAAACAACCCTGCCTTGGAGCGGAAGTAATAGAAGATGAGCTGCTTGTTCACCCCTGCCCCGCGCGCGATGCGCTCCACCCGGCCACCGGCGTAACCCCGTTTCCCGAATTCCAGCCTTGCCGCCGAGAGAATCAGGGCCCGCGAGTCCCGCTTTTGCTGACCGCTCACGATATTAACCGGACGGTTGATGTTGCTGTAACTTATTGCAAATCAACCGAGTTGTGTCAACCGCCCGCGCCGGTTTGCCGGCGGGATCAGGCTCCGGTGAGGAGTGCTGCCGTGGCACGGGTTGCCGCAGTGAGCACCGGGTCCGACGTCCAATAGCCGGAGGGTCCAGCGTTCGCCAGAGTGGCCAGGACCGTCGCCTCAGGCGCCAGGAGGAGTAGAATGGGCGCTCCGAAATAACGCTCGCTCATCTGGACCTCGATCCGGCCAGAGGGCTCCACGGCGAGGCCTGCGGCCGGGGCCTCACCCAGGTACCACAGTTGGGTATCCGCCTGGTCGCCGGAGCGCTTGTGCCAGGCGGGGGCGAGGCTCGCGAGGAACCTGGCGGGGGCAATGCAGGTGACCGGACCGGCGGCGCGGGCCGCGGTGCGCATGGTCAGGTCCAAGAGCGAGCGCTCCCCGGCAATCGCCACGATACCCGGAGCCCCGGCAGCTTGCGCCCGGGCGAGTTGGGCTTCGAGCCGGTCCAGCTTGCCGGCTTCGCGGGCGGCAATCAACGCCACCAGCGCGGGAGGCTGCTTTGGCCGGTAGCGTTCCGGCCGGTCTGCGGTGGT
The DNA here is from genome assembly GCA_035287045.1 of Gemmatimonadales bacterium. GTDB lineage: Bacteria > Gemmatimonadota > Gemmatimonadetes > Gemmatimonadales > GWC2-71-9 > JACPAP01. Next base: position 20,310 of record DATECF010000045.1, read on the forward strand.
GCTGGCCGCCCCCTTGGCCACGAGGCCGCGCAGCGCCTGGTAGGCATTGGCGCGGGCAATGGAGAGGGCGCGAGCGAGCCCGTATCCTGTCTGGGGGCCAAGCTCGGTCAATGCCCGGTACGCAAGACTCTCCGTGGGCGTGAAGCCGAAGGGCGTGAGGTCGAGCGACGTCTGAGGCGCAGGCATAGGAGTAGTTATGACAACTACTCTAGTGAGCGCGCCCTCCCGCCGCAAGCGAAGAGCACGGCTTCAGTGGACCTTCGAGCGCTAGACGAACTCCAGCTCCCAACCGGCGAGCTTGGCGATCAGGGCGAGGCGGAAGGTCACATCAGACTGGCGGCGGTCCGGGGTCTTACCGTCGGGCTCGAGCGGGAACGCGAAGTCGGCCAGCTTGGAGGGGCTCTTGGGCAAGCTCCGAAGGCTCTTCGGCGCCCACACGCCCCGCGGGTCGCACTCCTTCAACAGCCGCGCCAGCACCCGCTGCGCCGTCTCGGACGCGTGCAGCGCGCTGAGGCGGGCCAGGACTTCGAGCCAATGCAAGGCCAGCGGGAGGTCCTTGGGGTGACCGGCGCTGTCGGCTTGAATGGGATCGCCAAGGAGCTGGAAAACCGGTCGTACCACTTTCTTTCCGACGACCACGACGTACTCTCGCTTGCCGGTCGGCTTGGCCAGGAATCCGGTGAGGCGTTCGACGAAGCCCGCACGCTCGCGTTGCAGGTTGGGCATCAGCGCCACCATGGCGACAGAGAAGATGGTGGGAGGGTACGCGTCCGGATGGAGGATGGTCCGGCTTCCGCGGCGAATGAGCGGTTTCTCGGCCAGCTCGCTGCGGAGGAACTGCGACACGTTGGACGCGATCCGGTGCGCCGCGCCTCGCACTCGGGGATCCTCGAGCTGGCCGGCTTGCGCCAGCGCCGTGGTCGCCGCTTCGCGCATCACCTCGCGGACCCAAACGGCCAGCTCCGGGCCCGTCTTCGCCGCCCTGCGGAACTCGAACGTCAGCTCCGGGGCCCCGTCCTTGGATAGCAGTCTGTAGAACAGGCGGTCCGTGAGCCGGAATGCCCGCTCAGCCGTCGGGACACCAAGCTCCACCAAACGCCGGTATCGCGACACAGTGCCGATATCATCGAGAATCTTCCACCTGGCGGGATCGACGCCCAGGATGTTGTCGCCCCAGGTGCCGTTGGGCTTCTGCTTCCGGATGAGCTGACCGACCTCTTTCTGCTGCATCACCTCGGCCAGCAGCGCCGCCCGGTCCTCCGGGGACGCCCCGTGTGAAGGCAGTATCTCGTTGACTACCCGCCACTTAATGGCTGCGCAGGCGTGCTCCCGTAGCCACTTGATGGGAACTCGGTGTGTCGTGGGCAGGTCCAGGGGGTGGCTCCCGTACGCGGTGGAAAGTGGGGAAAAGGCCGCGAAACCGGCGGGGAACATATAGAGTTCCCCGTGGTGCGGCCAGAGGGGTTATCTCGCCGGGCGCAGGCGCAGTCCGGCGGGGCGGAACGCCGATCCCGGTAGCCACCTGGGGAATTCGGTGCTCTCCGCCAGGGACCAGGCCAGCCGGGTAAGGACCCGGGCCGTCTGGATCAGCCCGCGATAGTCAAAATCCGGACGCGCCTGATCCGACGGACGGTGATATCGCTGGTCGAAATACGTGCTCCATTGCTCGCTCCCCCACGAGGAGTCCCGCTCGACGTACTGGACACCAGATCGCAGCGACACGGCGGGAAGGCCGGCGCGCGCGAACGCCACCTGGTCGGACCGGTAGAAATCCGCCAGCCGCGGAAACGGATCCGGCGCCACCTGCAGATGCTCCCCCCGCGCGGCCGCGGTTATCCAGTCTTGGAGCTCGGACTGCTCACCTCCCAGCGCCACGATGTCCCGAGTGGGCCCCCAGACGTTGGCGCGGTCCAGGTTCACGACCGCGACGGTGTGGTCCAGCGGAACAGGGGGCTGGGTGACGTACGTCGCGGCCCCCAACCAGCCCGCTTCCGAACCCGTGAGGGCCGCGAATATCACCGAACGGCGTGGAGCCCTCCCCGCGCGCGTGAGCCCCGTGGCCGCGGCCAGCAGGAGCCCGAGGCCGGACGCATTGTCCACCGCGCCGTTGTAAACGGAGTCCGCGCCCTTCGCGGGGCGAATGCCGAGGTGGTCGTAATGCGCGGTGAGCAAGACGGCGTCCGTGCGGCCTACCGAGTCCGAGCCTTCCAGTCGCGCGATGACATTAGGCGAACGGAATCGTCTGACCCTGGAGCGCAGGTCCACGGCGGCCCGCGCGCCCACGTCCAGCGGCCGGAAGTCGCGGAGCCCGGCGCGCTGGAGCATGAGCGCGTAGTCCTTGCCGGTGGCTTCGACGATTCGGCGGGCCGCATCCGCGGTAATCCACGCGGCGAACCGCAACGATTGCGTGGGTGGGTGGTCGAGCAGCGCGCGTTCGCCGGACCAGGATGCCTGGACGGCGGACCAGGGCAGCGGCACGGCCTGCGGCGTGTGGACTAACAGAACGCCGGCCGCCCCCATGCGGGCCGCCTGGTCCAGCTTGTGGGCCCACAGCCCGTACGGTGTGAGGGCATCCCCGCGGAAGAACGCCGAATCGCCCGTCCCCGGCTCGCCGGGCAACACCATCACGATTCTGCCGGTTTGTGCCGCTCCCTTGTAGTCGTCCCACTCCCACTCCGGCGCGGCGATGCCGTATCCGGCGAAGACGATGTCGGCATCCAGGGTTGCCAGCGAGTCTGGACGCTCCGGCCACGCCACGATCTCGGTGCCGGGCTCGAAAACCAGGGTGCGTCGCTGGGCGCCGACGACGACCGACGCCTCGGTGGTGAGGCCCACCATGGGAATCCATTGGTAGAACGAGCCGTCCGGCGCGCCGGGTTTGAGTCCCAATGCCGCGAATTCCGATGCCAGATAGCGGGCCGCCAGGTCGCCCCCTCGCGTGCCGGGGGCGCGGCCTTCCATCACGTCGTCCGCGAGCAGGCGAAGCGGCGCTTCGATGAGGTGCGACGTGATGGCCGCGAGGCCCTGGGCCAGCGGATCAGGCGTGGCCGATTCCGGCCGGACCCGTTGCGCGGCGCCCGGGACCGGCGCCGCCCCAAGCGCGAGCGCGCTCAGGCAACCCGCGAACCCAACGTGCAAGGCCTTCGCCCTCCGGGTGACTAGCACTTGACCCGGTGAATCGGCCCCGGCTGACCCAGCACCCCTTCACTGGTCAGCACCAGGGTGCTGTCGTCCAGGAACGCCACGCCCTCGCCCTGCGGCTCGAGCGTTCCCAGCCAGCAGGGCGGTCCGTCGTCGCTCAGGCGGCGATCCTGCCCGCGGCGGAAGAAGAACAGCTCGGTGTAGGTGCGGATCACCACACGCTGGCCGTTGGGGGAGATGGCGGCAGCGGTGACCATGCGGCCCAGGGCTCGCTGCGGCACGGTGGCCAGCCGCTCCAGCGGCTCCGCCGTTGCCGTGTCGTGATCCAGCGCGGCGCGCGCGACGAGGTAACGCAGCATGGGGCCATAGGTGCCTTTGGTGACCAGCTGAATCGATCCGTCGGGCTCGACCCACATGGCCTCGACGTCGTGGGCGCCATCCGGGTACTTCACCCGAACGGCACGGGCGCGGGCCGTGACGCGGGCCGGCTCATCGTCGGCGGCCGGCCGCGGGGGCGTTCCCGGCTCGGCCACCACGTAGATCGCCACAGTCCGGCGCCGCCGGTTGTTGTCGCCGGTGTCCGCAATGTACAGGCAATCGCGCCCCGGCTCCGGACACGGGGCCAACGCGATGTCCTCCCAGTCATAGTTGGTCGCGCCCGGGACCAGGTACCGGCCGAGGTCGTCGCCGGCGAGGTTCGTGGCATACAACATGGGCCCATCGCCGGAGTCGTTGTGCGTCCACAACACGCCCGGGTGCCTGCGGCTGACGGCGACGCCAGAGCTTTCAGTGATGGGCGGGGAGCGCAAACTGCCGGTCCGCTCGACCAGCGAAGGGGTTCGCTGTTGAGCGAGGGCTGTGTGCGTGAGCCCCAGGAAGGCGACGAACGTAGGTAACCGCATCGCCGTGCGTATAGTAGCGGGGCGCTTGCCCCACGGGGAGGCTTGGGCTTCATTTCATCTCAGCCAGCATGATCGAGACCCTCCAACATCGGCCGGTCGCGAAGCGCCCGGACGCGGTACGTTTGTCGGGGCGGATCCTGTTCCTGGTGGACGACGCGGACCTGGTGCGCCGGCAGTTGGCCGGCGAGGACCTGTCGTGGCCCCTGGCCGCCGCCCTCCGGGACAACATCTCCACCGACGAAATCACCCCCGCGTACATCTGCTATTACTACGACGAGCGGTTGGGGGATTTCCCCTACCTGGGGCTCAAGGCCGGTGGAGACTTTCCGGTATCGCGCGGATCGGTGAAGGCCGGGGGATTCGTCTGCTCCGTCTCCGGAAAGCGGCGGGGGAAAGGATCCTCCCGGGAGCAGTCGCCCTATGCGGAGATGTGCGCCGGCATCCGGCTGGTGATCGCGGAAAGCATCGAGCGGATCTACGGTGAGAATTGTCAGAACCTGGGTATCCTTACCAGCACCGATTCCTCCCTGATAGCCAGAGTGCGGCGGGGCGACGAGATCCCGCTCTCGGTATTCACCGAGGGCGAGGGCGAGATCACTCGGGGAATCATCGAGTACGGCGGACTGTTCCAGTACAACGTGGCCAGGTTGCAGGGCAAGGTGGCGGTCCCGGCCGTCGCCACGCGCCGGCGGCCCATGACGCTGGCCGAGAAGATCCTCGCGCGGCACTGGGTGGGCGACCTGGCACGCAACCAAGTGGGCATCCCCTACGTGCAGCCGGGCGACGAAGGGTTCGTCCGGACCGACATCCGGTTCAGCCACGAGTACGTGACGCCCATGGCGGCGATCTTCTGGGAACAGTACGTGGGCAAGAACCAGCTGATCGTGGATCCGGAGTCCGTGTTCCTGTTCCGCGATCACCTGACGTTCCTCGAGCTGGCCATGACGGACGAGCGCAAGGCGCAGGGGTTGCTCGACGTCGCGCTGGAGCTGAAGCAGAAACAGGAGGAATTCGCGACATTGCACGGCGTGCGGCTCTACGGCGAGCTGCCACGACGCCTGACCGGCCGCATGGGACTTCCCGCGGGCTCCGAGGCGATCTGTCACTCCAAGATTCTCGAGGCGCACGCGCTCCCGGGCCACCTGATCATCGGGAGCGATTCGCACACGCCGCACGCGGGAGCCATCGGCAGCGTGGCCTTCGGCGTGGGAACCACGGCGATCTTCAACTCCTGGCTCACCAAGGACGTGCGGATCAAGGTGCCGCCCTCGGTCCTGGTACGCATCCACGGCCAGAAGCCGGCCGGTGTCACGGCCAAGGACTTTATGCTGCAGGTGCTCCGGCATCCCTACGTCAAGGACGGGCACGCCATCGGCAAACTGGTGGAGTACGCCGGGGAGGCCGTGGAGGCCCTGTCAGTGGATGAGCGGGCCACCATGACCAACATGGCGGCCGAAGTGGGCGCGTTCACGGGGCTGGTGCGACCCGACGAACGGGTGGTCGAGTACCTCGCCCGGGAACGGGGCCTGGAGCCGGACCAGGTGCGACCGCTGTTCGCGGGGCTCTCCTCGGACGACGACGCCGAGTGGGAAACGGTCATCGAGTTCGACGCGGCGCAATTGGAGCCGATGGTGGCGCTCCCGGGTGATCCTGGGAACGGCGTCTTCATCAGCGAGCTGAGCGGGCCGGTCAAGGTGGAGATCGCCTACGCCGGGTCGTGCACCGCGGGCAAGAAGTCGGACATGGACATGTACGCGGCGGTATTCCGAGACGCGCTGGAGCAGGGGAAACGGGTCCATCCGGACGTGAAGTGTTACGTCCAGGTCGGATCCCAGGAAGTGAAGCGCTACTGCGAGGAGATGGGCTACCTCGAGATCTTCCAGGCCGTGGGCGCGGTGTTCATCGAGCCATCCTGTGGCGCGTGCATCAACGCCGGGCCGGGCGTCTCCTACGACCGGAACACGGTGACGATATCGGCCATCAACCGGAACTTTCCCGGCCGGTCAGGACCGGGTCAGCTGTACCTGGCCAGTCCCTACACCACGGCGGCGAGCGCGATCGCGGGGTTTATAACGGCCTGGGAACCGGGGCTGGTGTCGGTGCGATAAGGGCGGCTGTCGCCCTTCAAGGCATTCGGCCTGACAGACCCGCCGCCTGCGGTGAGCCAACGGTGGGTGCGCCGCTCCGTCCCGGACGCAGCGCCGCGGCCGGATACACGCCCCGGGCATTCCACAACACCCAATCGGTCAACCCCAGCTCCTCCGTGGCGCGGATCTGTGCGCGGATTTCCTCGGGGGTGTACCGCACCCGGAAGATGGAAAAAGCCTGCAGGTAGGGACGGATCTTGGGCGCGCCGGCGAGGCGAGCGTTCTTCTTGAGGCCGTCTTCCAGCGCGCGGCGGACGGTGGCATAGGGTGATGCGTTCGGGTGCTCGATGCCGTACGCGCCGCGCCGATAGTGGCTGGGATAAACCATGGGCAACACCACGTCCGCCAGCGGTGCCAAGTCCTCCCACGTCTGACCAATGCCGAGATCGCCGTCCGCGCTGGTGGTGAGGCCGAACAGGTCCAGCGTGAACGGCACGCCGAGGTCGGCGGTCCGCTCGCGCATCAGCGCGACGTTGCGACGCACGGCCGCGCGCTGGGACTCGCCGGCACGCTTGCCCGGGAACACCGCGCGCTCCAACCGCCACCGGGGTTCGTCCGGAAAGCGCAGGTAGTCGAACTGAATCTCGGCGAAGCCCAGGACCACGGCCTCCCTGGCCAGGTCGGCGGCGTAGATCCAGACCGAGTCCTGGTACGCATCCACCCAGGCGGCGCCCAGCTGGTCGCGCCACAGGCCGCCCTGCGTGTCGTGAATGGCCCATTCCGGCTTGCGGCGCGCGAGGAGCGGGTCCTTGGCTACCACGATCCGCGCGACGGGATGAATGCCGCGCGCCTGGAGCTGCGCCAGCCGCTGCCGGGTGTCGGACACACGGAGCCGGTCGTTGGCCCCGATTCCCACGGCGACGGGCACGCTCGAGCGGTACGTGAGGTATCCGGTATCGTCCTTCACGTCGATCACGAAGGTGTTGATCTCGGTGCTGTCGGCCAGCCGGAGCAGGTCGGAGAACCGGCTGGAGCTGAACACCCACGCATTGAGATAGAGACCGCGCACCACGGCCGGCGGGTGTCCCACAGGAGGTGGTGGCAGGTCCAGGGGCGAGGTCTGCACCCGGGGCATCAGTTCCCCGAGGTAGTCAGGTGGCGACGATCGATGGTGACCCAACGTCGCCCAATCGACAGGCGGCGGCGGAAGCTCAATGGGCCCGCGCAGGGCCGCGATCTCGGCGGCGTAGTCGGGTCTCTCAGGCGTCTGATAACGCGGGTAGTCCCGCAGGCGCTCCTGGGCCTCGAGGGGCACGATCGCCGTGACCCCCGCCAGCAACACCCAGACCGATCCTGATACCAATCTCATCATGCGGTTTCGGAGACACTGCGGGGGCGGTCCCAAGGGCTGGGACCGCCCCCCGCGTTCAAGCTCCTAAGCTCCCTTACAGCCTTAGTTTACGGGCCGCCCAATATGCTGTTGACTGGGGCTGGCCGCAAGTGCCAAATCCCTTAATGATCCTGAGGCGGCGTGCCCTCCAACAGATTCAGCTCCACCCGACGGTTTTGGGCCCGGCCTTCCACGGTCCGGTTGGGCGCTAACGGCTTGTCGGGGCCGTAGCCGCGGGCCACGAG
>DATECF010000046.1:0-18143 GCA_035287045.1 Gemmatimonadales bacterium
CTGCAGACGGTGAAGCGGATGTTGGAGAATCCCCTGGCGATGGTGTGGTGAGACATGGCTAACCAATTCGACGTGATCATCCTCGGCGGCGGCCCCGCCGGCTACGTCTGTGCCATCCGCGCGGCCCAGCTGGGGCTCACCACCGCCGTGGTGGAGCGCGAGAAGCTGGGCGGCGTATGCGTGAACATCGGCTGCATTCCCAGCAAGGCCCTGCTCCACAGCGCCTACGTCGCCAACCTCCTCCGGCATGATGCCATGGACCTGGGCATTACGGTGGACGGCGTGACGCTGGACTACGGCACCGCCATGCGACGCTCCCGGCAGGTCAGCGAACAGAACGCCAAGGGCGTCGAGTTTCTGATGAAGAAGCACAAGGTCACCGTGGTGCGCGAGACGGGGACCCTGCTGCCCGGCAAGAAGGTCAAGGCCGGCACGGACACGCTGACCGCCTCCAAGGCGGTGGTGCTGGCCACGGGGACGCGCGTGAAGGGACTCCCCCAGATTGGCCTGGAGCTCAACCAGACCTCGGTGATCTCCTCGGACGAGGCGTTGCTGCTGGAGGCGGCCCCCAAGAGCCTGGCCATCATCGGGGCTGGGGCCGTGGGGTGTGAGTTCGCCGACATCTTCAACGCGTTCGACACGCAGGTCACCCTCATCGAGATCTTGCCCCGGATCCTGCCGCTGGAAGACGCGGAGTCGTCGGCCACCATCGCCCGGAGCTTCAAGAAGCGGGGGATCGAGGTCCTGGCCGGCGCCCAGGTCAAGGGCGCCAAGGTCACGCCGAAAAAGGTCACGCTGGAGATCGAGGCGAACGGCAAGAGCCGATCGGTAGAAGTCGAAAAGGTTCTGGTCGGCGCGGGCCGGGCGCTCAACCTCGAGAATCTGGGGCTCGAAACGGCCGGCGTGCAATTGACCGACCGCGGGTTCGTACGGGTGGATAAGTACCTGAAGACCACCGCGGAGGGGGTGTACGGCATCGGCGACATCGCGGGGCCGCCGATGCTGGCGCACAAGGGTAGCCGGGAGGGCATCTTCGTGGCCGAGCTCGTCGCCGGGAAGCAACCCCACCCCATTCGGTACGACAACGTGCCCAGCGTGACCTACTGCCACCCGGAGGTAGCCAGCATCGGGCTGACGGAAGATCAGTGCCAGGAACGGAAACTCGAGTACCAGGTCGGCAAGTTCCCGCTGACCGCCAGCGGCCGGGCCCGTGCGTCCAACGAGACCGAGGGATTCGTCAAGATCATCCGCGACAAGAAGTACGGCGAGATCCTGGGCGCGCACATCGTGGCGTCGCACGCCAGTGAGATGATCCACGAGCTGGCGGTGGCCCGGGAGCACGAGTACACCGTGGAAGAGGTGGAGCTGACCGTCCACGCGCATCCCACGTTGTCCGAGGCGGTGGCCGAAGCCGCGCTGGACTCCCTGGGCCGCGTGCTCCACGCCTAGATGACCGCCGCCGCCCGCGATCCCGTCCTCCGGGCGCTCGGCGGCCTGGCGACGGGAGCCGCCGCCGGCGCGGCGATCATCACCGCCGGACTCCTGGTGCTGCGCACCGCGCAACGGGGCGACGCTCCCCAGCCGCAGGACACCGGCTTCTTGATCCTCAGCGTGGCGGCGCTTCTCGGCATGATCGCGGCAGCCGCCACCGGCTGGCTTCTCTCCCGGGGGATCGCCGACCTCTGGCGGCGCGGGGCCACGGCCACGCTCGCCGTGTTCGGGGCCATCCTGCTCTCGCTGGTCGCGATGCCCGCCGATTCGATGGGCGGCCGCCTGGGGCTCGCGGGGTACCTGGCGGCGCTGCTGGCCGGCGCCGCGTACGCGGGGGCCCACGCCCGCCGCGCGGCGTGACATGAGCGCCGACCTGGCCGTCATCGGCCTCGGCCGCATGCCCTACCACGACGCGCTGGTATTGCAGCGGGATTTGGCCCGGCGGCGGATGGAGGGATCCCTGGACCGCGATCTGCTCCTGCTGGTCGAGCACCCGCCGGTCGTCACGTTGGGCCGTGGCAGCCACGCCGAGCACCTGGTGGCGCCCAAGGAGTTCCTCGCCGCCAAGGGCGTCGAGCTGTTCGAAGTCGAGCGAGGAGGCGACGTCACCTGTCACGGACCCGGACAGCTGGTGGGGTATCCCCTCTACGATCTGTCCCAGCATCGCCGGGATCTGCACTGGTTTCTGCGCGCGCTGGAGGAATGCCTGATCGCGTCGCTCCGGGAATTCGGCATCGCCGGCGAGCGCCGCGCCGGCTACACCGGCGTCTGGACCGCCGGGCGCAAGATCGCGAGCATCGGGATCCACGTGAAGCAATGGGTCACCTGGCACGGCTTCGCGCTCAACGTGATGACCGACCTGTCGCTGTTCGATCTGATTGTGCCGTGCGGGATCCCCGGCGTCACCATGACCAGCATGCAGCGGGAGCTGGGCGAGCGGACGCCACGCGATGTGTGGGGCCGGGCGCTGGATGCTGTGGTGTTGGCGTTCTGCGAGGTGTTCCAGCAACAGGCCCAGATGGTGGAGCTGGACGCGGTGAGACGTGAGACGTGAGATGTGAGAAGGGCGTCGGGTCGTCTTCCGTCTTACCTCTCACGTCTCACCTTCCACCCATCAATTCAAAGAACCTCCCAAACACCCTGATCCCCTTGAACACCTGCTCCACGCCGATCTTCTCATTGGGCGCGTGGAGGCGATCGTCCGGTAGACCGATGCCCGCGAGAATCACCGGCGCGCCACGCTTGGCCAGCGCGGGGACAATCGGGATCGAGCCCCCGGAGCGGGTTGGCACCACGCCCCGGCCCTCGACTTCGCGGAACGCCTGATCGATCAACTGGAACGGCGGTGCGGAAATGTCCACCAACACCGGATCGGCGCCGTGCAGGGGCTTCACCGACACCTGCGCCCACTTCGGCGCGAACCGTTTCACCGCGGCGGCGAGCTGCCGGGCAACCACCCTGGTCCGCTGATTCGGAACCAGACGCAACGAGACCTTGGCGGTGGCCACGGCCGGGATCACCGTCTTGCTTCCTTCGCCGGTGAACCCACCCACGATCCCGTGGATCTCGAACGTGGGCAATCCCCAGATGCGCTCCAACGCCGAGTGGCCTTTGAGGCCGGTCAGCGCCTTGGCGCCGACCTCGTGGCGCATGAAGGCGCGCTCCGTGAACGGCAACTTCTTCCAACCGGCCCGCTCGGCGGCGCTGGGGCGTCGTACCGCCTGATACAGGCCGGGAATGTGGATCGTCCCGTCCGGCGTCTTGAGCCTCCCGAGCAAGTGCACCAGGACTTCGTGCGCGTTGGGCGCCGCGCCGCCGTACAGCCCCGAGTGCAGATCCCCTTTGAGCACCCGCACGGCGATTTCGGCGGCGCAAATCCCACGGAGCCCCACCTCTACGGCAGGCCAGCCCGGCGCGAAATACCCGGTGTCGGACACCAGCACGGCATCCACCGCCACCCGCTCCGGCTCGCGGTCGAGCAGATCGAACAGCACCTTGCTGCCGGATTCTTCCTGGCCCTCGATCAGAAACCGGAGGTTGACCGGCGGGTGCCCCCCCCGCATCACCGCCTCGAACGCCTTGATGACCGCAAAGGTCTGTCCCTTGTCGTCGGTGGCGCCGCGGGCGAACAGGTTGCCATCCCGGATCGTGGGCTCAAAAGGCGGGGTGTCCCACAGCTCCAGCGGATCGGCCGGCTGCACGTCGTAGTGCCCGTACACCAGCACCGTGGGTTTCCCCGGCACCTGGGGGCCCTCGGCCCACACCACCGGGTGCGTGTCGCTGGCCAGCAGGTCCACCCGGGAGCATCCCAACGCCTTGAGATGGTCGGCCACCCAGTTTGCCGCACGGCGGCAGTCCGGCGCGTGCGCGGGATCGGTGGAAATGCTGGGGATCGTCAGGAGCGCGAACAGCTCGTTCAGGATGCGCTCCCGCTGTTGCTGGGCAAAGGCGTGTAGGTCGCTCATGGGGAGAATATATCGGCGCGCGCCCGGGTTCGCCCCCCTTGCCAGTTAGCACTTCAGGCGAAGATTCCCTCAACCCTTCCCCCGGAGATGCCGGTCATGCACGCAGCCGCCGCCGATCCCAGCGCCATGAAGACCGGCGCCATCGCCAAGTCCCAGTTCGACATGGCTGCCGACTTGCTGGGCCTCGAGCCGTACATGCGCCGCCTGCTGCGTATGCCGTTCCGGTCATTGGCCGTCGAGGTCCCGTTCCGGAAGGACGACGGCTCGATCGAGCTGTTCCGCGGCTACCGGGTGCAACACAACGGCGCGCGCGGCCCCTGCAAGGGCGGTATCCGGTTTCACCCGGAGGCGGACGAGGAGGAAGTGGTCGGCCTCGCCACCACGATGACCTGGAAAACCGCCCTCGCCGATATCCCCTTCGGGGGCGCCAAGGGCGGCGTGCAGTGCGACCCGCGCAAGCTGTCGTCACGGGAGCTGGAGGCACTGACCCGGAGCTTCACCCGCCGGATCTCGATCGTCCTGGGGCCCTACCGGGACATCCCCGCCCCGGACATGGGCACCAACGGCCAGATCATGGCCTGGTTGCTGGACGAGTATTCGGCCCGCGCGGGCTATTCCCCCGCCGTGGTCACGGGAAAACCGGTCACGCTGGGTGGCTCGCTCGGGCGGGAGGAGGCGACCGGCCGGGGGGTGGTGTACGCCATGGAGGAGTACGCGCGCGACTTCGGCGTGCCCCTCAAGGGCAGTCGGGTCGTGATTCAGGGGTTCGGCAACGTGGGCTCCTACGTGGCCCAGTTCGCCTCCGAGCTGGGCGCGAAGGTGGTCGGCGTCACCGACGTGGACGGAGGGTTGCAGAGCGACAAGGGCCTCGACATTCCCAAGCTGGTTCAGCACGCCTATCGGGAGCGCAAGCCGGTGGGGGAGTTCAAGGGCGGCGAGCGAATCACCAACGAGCAGCTCTGGGGCATCCCCTGCGACTGGCTGGTGCCGGCGGCGCTGGGCGGCGTCATCAACAAGGAACACAACGCCCGCTCGATCGACTGCAAGGTCTTGGTGGAGGCGGCCAACAGCCCCACCACACCCATCGCGGACAAGATTCTCGAGGAACGGGGCATCCCGGTGCTGCCGGACTTTTTGGTGAACGCCGGCGGGGTAATCGTGAGCTACTTCGAGTGGGTCCAGAATCTCCAGCAGCACCCCTGGTCGCTGGAGAAGGTCAACACCGAGCTGCGCGAGAAGATGACGACCGCGTACAACGCCGTGCGGGATATCGTCACGGGGAAGCAGGTGCCGTGGCGCACGGCGGCGTACGTCATCGCGTTGGGACGGGTCGCGGAGGCGGAGCGGCTGCGGGGACACTAGGGGGCGACGACGGGGTTCGACGGTGAGTGAACCGGTTTGTCGGGCCTACCAGCAGCGCCATTGACGCCACCGGGCCGAGGTGGGCCAGAAGGAGCGCGGCCCACGACCGAACGACGCTTCCGGTTGTGTGTCGGCGGGCAGTGGTGCAACCTATCAGCGGCGGACCGGCCACGGGCCGGCCATCTGACCCGGCCAGGAGGACCCATGAGATCAGTCGCAACGCTGTTGTCGGGTTTACTGCTTGCCCATCCGCTCCACGCCCAGCGCGCCGGGTTCGAGCTGCCCATCCGGGAGCACCTGTTCGCGAACGGCCTGCGGCTCCTCGTGTGGGAACGTCCCGGAGATCAGCGCGTGGCGTGCAAGATCTTCACAGACATGGGCGGCCTGCTGGAAACGCCGGGGGACGTGGGCGCGGCGCATTTCCTGGAGCACCTGTTGTTCAAGGGCACCCACACGCTGGGCACCACCGACTGGGAAGCCGAGCGTCCCATCCATGCACGCATCGAGACCACGGAAGCCGCCATCATCGCGGAGCTGAACCGCGCACGGAACGAGCTGCAGCAGCGCGGGGTGTTTCACGAGTATGCGCACGCCCGAACCACGCCGCGGCTGGATTCACTCCGGGCGGCCCTGGAGGACTGGCAGCGCCAGGCGGATCGCACTCGCGAGAACGGCGCCATGCTCAAGTGGTACCAGGCGTTCGGCGGCGCGGCCCTCACGGCCACCACCGAACAGGAGTGGATGAAATTCGACGTCAATCTGCCCACGGAGAACGTGGCGCTATTTTTCCGGGTCGAAGCCGATCGCATGAAGAACTCGATCTTCCGCGAGTTTGATCAAGAACGGATGATCGTGGTGGAGCAGCGGCTGGGTGATCTCAACCGGCCGGCCACGCCGTACTACGAGGCCATGAACGGACTGGTCGGCGTCTATCACCCGGTCTTCTGGCAGGAAGGCTTCCTCACCGACTTCAGCCAGTACACCCGCCGGCATCAGCGGGCCCTGTACCAGGCGACGTTCGTGCCGAACAACACCACGATCGTGCTGGTGGGTGGCGTGACGCTGGAGCAAATGGTCCCCGTGGTGGAGCACTATTTCGGTTGGATGCCGCGTGAGCCGGAGCCGCCGCGCGTCAAGGCGATCGAGCCGCTCCCCAACGCCGAGCGACGCCTCATCTGGCGAAGCGACCGGCTGGAGCCAAGAGTCGAAGCGCGGTTCTTGATCCCCGGCGTGGGACACCCGGACCGCCCCCATTTCGACGTGCTGGCCGAAGCGGTCGAGCTCGAGGTGGGCTCGGCGCTGGAGCGGGCGGGGATCGCCGGCCGGATCGACGCCAACTTCCGCGTGGTGCACACCGCGCGGTTCGGCGTCCCGGCGTCGATCAACCTGGAGCTGGTCCTGGGAGACGAGGGCGATCTCGCCGCGGCGGAGCGGGTACTCCTCACGACGTTGGACGACCTGGCTCGCGGGCCCATCTCCCCCCAGCGTGTCGCACTGGCCAAGAAGCGCCTGCGGACCGAGTGGTACCGGATACAGCTTGAGCCCGAACGCCTGGGCTTCGAAATCGGCCACTTCCAGATCATGGACAGCTGGCGCACCCTCCAGCCATACCTCGAGGCCCGCGAGCGGACCAGCCCGGCCGACCTCAGCCGGATCGCGCAAGCGTATTTCATTCCAGAGAACCGCTCGATCGGTGTGGTACGACGGCCCGAGGGGCGCGAGCGGACCGATGGAGGTGCGAAATGAACCCGCGCCTCCCTGCCGCCGTTCTGGCCGCCGCCGCTGCGGTCACGTCCGTCGCGGTCGCCCAGGACTACACCCACCCCCGCGACATGAACCTCGCCGACGCGAGACCGCTGATCCCCGACCCCTCCAATTACCAATACCGTCTGGCGAACGGACTCGTGATCTACATCATCGAGGACCCCACGGCTCCGCTGGTGACCTTCACCGCCCTGGTCCGTGCGGGGACGGCGCAGGGCAGGCGCGGAGCCGGAGCGGCGGTTGAGCAAGCATTGCGCAGCGGTCCGGCCAACACGTCACCAGCGGCGTTCCGGCAGACCCTGGAGGAGATGACCGCCGCCTATGCGGTGAGCGTCGGCCGCGAGATCACCGAGCTTTCCCTCAACGTGCCTGCGGAAGACGCCTGGCAGGCCCTGGATCTCCTCGCCGCCGTGCTCCGCGCGCCTCGGGTGGGAGCGCCTGGCGCCTCGCCGCAGGCTTCCCCAGGAGCGGTCCGTCAGGCTGAGGACGGCCCGGTGTTGTACGAGGGCTCGATGCCCGTCGCGGTGCGCCTGTTCGAGGACCTGCTGTACGGCGCTCACCCGTTTGGCGGGAGCGTGGCCGACACCGACACCGCGACCCTGACGCCATCGGACGTCTCGGCGTTCCACCAACAGTTGTTCGTCCCGTCCAACGTGGTGCTGGCGGTGGCCGGCGACCTGGACGGGGCGGATGTCCGCCGGCGCGTTCTGCAGACGTTCGGCGACTGGAGAGCACGGAGCGCTCCTCGCGTCGCCGCGCCGCCGTCCCTCGCCGGCGGGGCTCCGGAGCGAACGGTGCACACGTTCGAAGTCGACAAGCTGCAGGGGTGGGTGGTGATGGGACACGAGCTTCCGGCGGTGCCCTTGGCGGACGAGGCGCCGCTCCAGGTGATGAATTACATCCTGGCGGGCGACCACCTCGCCGGCCGGATGTTCATCGAGGCGCGGGATCGGCGGGGTTTGGCCAACGACGAAATCGGCCATCCGGAGCCCCGCCTTCGCGGCCCGGGTACGTATACCTTCCGAGCTGCCGGGCGGCCAGCCTCCATCGCGCCGCTGATTGACGTCGCGCTCAAGGAGATCGAGCGGATCCAGAACGGCACGGTGACGGAGGAGGAGCTGCTGGTTGCCAAGGGGGCGCTGGCGGACGGGGCGTTTGTTCTTCAGTTCCGCAACGGCCACAGCACGGCCGCCACCCTGGCCCGCGAATGGGCCGAATTCGGCGACCACCGGCGTTCGGCAACCTACCGGGCGCGGATCCAGGCGGTCAGCGCCGCCCAGGTACGGGCCGCCGCCCGGAAGTACCTGCACCCGGATCGGATGCAGATCGTGGTGCTGGGGCCGGTGGCGGCGATTCGAGAATCATCCCAGCCGAGCCTCGAGGCGTTTGGCCGCGTGCAACCCGGTACCGCCCGCCGACCGTGACGCAACCCGCCGGCGTCACGGTCCGGACCACCCGTAGCCTGCTCCTCGCCCTTCCCGGCGTCGAAGAAGGGCCGTGTTACGGCACCCCGGGGTTTCGGGTTCGCCGGAAGTTCCTCGCGCGGTTGCGTGACGGTGACCAAACCCTGGTGGTCAAATGCGGGTTTGACGAGCGTGATTTCCGGATGCAGGCGGATCCGGACACGTTCTTCACCACCGACCACTACCGCGGCTACCCCACCGTCCTCGTGCGGCTGGCGAACGTGCAGGCCGCCGACCTCCAGGCGCTGCTGGAGCATGCTTGGCGGCAGCTGGCCCCCAAACGCTTGATCGCGCAGTATCAGGGAAAGGCCGGAAGGCTCCCACCGGACACGCTCGACGGTCGGTCCGGCCACGCGCCGCGCTCCCGCACGTCCTCCCCCTAGGGCGCCACCAGGGCCTCCAGCGCCACATAGGGATCGGCCCCGGCCAGGTGCTTCGTAGCCTCGGCGATGCGCTGGACGGCCGCGCGCACGTCGCCGCCGCTCACCTGCAGCACGTCGTCGAACAGGACCAATCGCGTCCGGTAGATCCGCGCCGCCACGATGCGCGCGTTGTTGAGCTTCACGCCCGCCAATCGCTCGGCGTCGTACACCTCGAGCTCGCGTCCCATGGGGCCGGCGAGCGCCGTGCGGGCGCTGTCGAATACCGCGGCGCGGGCCGCCAGGACCCCAGCCTCATCCAGGGCCGACCCGTACAGGTGCGTGAGCCGCTCCGCCAGGGATGCGTAGAACCGCTCCAGCCGCTGCTCGTCGCGCCAGGTCGCGGCCTCGCGATTGGCGGCGACCGTGTCGCCGCGCGACCGGAAAAAGGCCTCGGCGCCACGATACCCCACGAACGATGCGAAGCTCTCATTGAAGGCGGTGGCACTGGGCACGTAGAGCGTGTTGTGCGCGATCTCATGGATGACGGTGGCGGCCAGCGACGCCCGATCCCGGGTCAACGCGGTGGACAACAACGGGTCGCTGAACCATCCCAGCGTCGAAAACGCCCCGGCCGGACGCAAGAACGTGTCGAACCCCCGCCGTTCCAGGTCCGCGGCAGCATCAACGGCGGCCCCGAAATCGAAGAAGCCCTTGTACGGCACGGTGCCGACGATGGGATACCGCCACACGTATTCGGCCAGCCGGTCTCGTGGGCTGGCCGACAGGACCAGCAGAAGGGTATCGCGCCCGACATCGCTGAATTCGGTGTAGGTGTCTCGGGCCGCCAGCCCCAGAGAATCCTGGGCGTACGCGCGGCAGTCGAGCACCAGCTGAAAGAGGCGGCGCCGCTCCGCCGGGGTTTCGGGATCGGCGGCCAGACGCGCCAACGGACGCCGCCGGGCGAGGATCTTCCCCTCCTCAAAGGCCGCCCGCAGGAGGAACCGCACTTCGGCACTGGCGAGGGCCACCAGCACCGCGACCACCCCCGCGCTCGCCAAGAGCAAGAGGACGCGGCGCACCTTCCGGCGGCGCGAAACCTGGTTCACAGCGTCAGGCGAAAGCCCAAACGGTGGGCCGGAGCGCCAACCAGATCCCGGGCGGCGTAGGCATAGTCCAGCTGGACCCGAGCGAGGGCCGCGCTCCCACCGAAGGTGACCGCCGGCTCGGCGGTCCCCGCCGTGCGGGTCTGGTACGCGGCCCGTCCCAACAGGCCGACCCCATACACCACGGCGCCGGCCTCCCCCCCCAGGATCCACCGGCTGGGCTGGCCCTCCGGCCACTGGGCCTCGAGCGTGGTCAGCAACCGGAAGGTCTCCTGGGGGTCCGCGTAGTTCATGGTGAATCCCCAGCGCGTGAGCCGCGGCATCGGCAGAACCGACTGGGTGCGCCAGTTTCCGCCGACATTCTGCATGGAGAAGCCTATGGCCATGATGTCGAACACGGCGAGGGCGATGCCCAGATCACCGCTTCGTCCGCGTTCCTCCACGCCGCCGGCCGAGCGCCGCACCTCGCGAATGGAGCCCCCGAAAGCGATCAGCCCGAACCGGTACACCAGCGACCCCACGCCCAGGGCCTCGTACGGGCGCCCGCCCGCGCCGCGGCTCAGACCCACCAGGGGAATGGAATCCCCGCCGACGTACGCCAGCCCCAGGCCGACATCGAACTGCGACAACCGCCAGCCGAGCGCCGCCGTTCCCGCCACGGCGTTGAACCGGGTTCGCCGGTACGTCCCCTCCAGGCCGATGTGCCGCAGCGTGGCGATCCCCACCGGATTGGCGAACACCGCTCCCGCGTCGCCCACCAGCGCCGCGCCCGCACCGTGCAGGCCGGCGCTGCGGACCGAGCCCGGGAGACTCAGGATCGAGGGCGGGGACGACTGCGCCTCGAGTGGCCCCCCGGCCGCCAGGAGCCACACCGCCAATGCCGCCGTCGCTCGCGCTGCGTCAGCGAAGGCGGATGACATCGAGCCGGGCCGGCACCGGAGACGAGAACGGTGCGCCGCTGCCCTGCGTGAACTGGAGCCCGAATCCTTGCTGGCCCGCCAGCTGCACGGCCAGGAAATAGTCCCCTGACCCGGCGCGCAGGATGCCGTTCGCGGTAAACGTCCCCCCCAATACCACCCGTGGCTCGAGCGGAAAGGGCCGATCGAAGGTGTTCGGCGCCTGCCGGTTGAGGTCGGCGTAGGTCCGGCGGAAGGACCAGGTCCGGTAGGTGAGTCGGCCGGGGGCGGTGAAACCCGGGAGATCGGACACGTAGTTGGCGAAGAACCATTGGGGCAGCAGCGTCGCCACCGGCTCCCCGGTGGCCCCGGCGATGTTGTCCGCGCCCGTGCGCCCGGTTTCCGAGAGTCTCCGAGTCACGTCGCCGCCGAACTGGTCCGTCACCCATCGCACGAACAGCCAGGCCGCGCCCCGCTCCTCCAGGGTCCCCGTCCCGCTCTTGAAGAACGTGAACCGCGCGCCCGGGTCCTTGAGGTACTTGTACGCGTTGAACAGGTTCCCCAGGACGAACTCCGAGAACTGCGACGTGTCTCCCTGCGCCAGGAAGTGGAACCCGCCCAGCTCCTCCGCCAGATGGGACATCGCCTCGTTCAGCCACAAGGCTTCACCGGACCCGCCGCGCAACATGACGTGCTGGTAGTAGCTGATCATGTGCTGGAACTCGTGCACAAAGGTCACCGGGACCAGGCGACGCACCGTGCTCACAGCGAACTGGCAGGTGACGGCCTGTTGGGGATCCGGGACGATCGCGTAGAACACCTCCGCCTGGTTGGAACGGTTGTCGTCCTTGAACGCCGGGTCAATGTCGATCGCGTAGAAGAACCCCGTAACGAACGACTCCGAACAGTTCTCTTTGGGCGTGAGCTGGTTGACGACCGGCGTGAACAGGATGAACAGAATACCGTTCTCGTCCACGTCCGACTCGACTCCGAACGCGGCCGTGCCGACACCGTAGAGGTCGCTGTCGAACATGCCCCCGAGCGCCTGGAAGTCCGAGTCGGTGAACCCGCCCGCCGGAGCCGACTGGTCCTGGTAGATGGCCGCGTGTTTCCCCGCGTACTTTAGGGTCGCGGTCACCTGCGTGAAATCTTCCGTCTTGCTGCAGGTCACGACGTTACACACCCGGAAGGTGCGCGACGCCGAGGGAGCAAACGCCGGGGCCACTTCGCCCAGCGCCCGGGGCACCATGGCGGGATGCGGTCGCGCGGCATGGTCGGCTTCCAGGCCGCGCAGGTAGTCGTGGAACCGCATCGCGAACGGCAACGCCAATGGAAGCCCGGGCGCCACGGCCGGAGCGGCCAGCTGCGAATCGCCCGTCAATCGATAGGTCATGGAATCACCGGCCAAGCCGGTCACCAACTGGGGCGCCAGCAGGTACTTCACGCTGTCGAGTCCGGCCGCGGGGAACCGGGCGCAGCCGGCTACCTGGAGCGGGTCAAGCACGGCATACTCGCCCACCGCCAGGCGGACGGGGTCCACCGAGGACACGAAGGTCGCCGACGCCACGTTGCTGGGCGCGGTCCCCACGCGGACCACAACCGACACGTTCCCCGGCGCCAGGCACACCGGCACCGTGGCCGTGATCGTCGTGGTCCCCGCAACCGTGAGCACCCGGGCCGTGGCACCGCCGATCTCCACGACCGCACTCGCCGCGAACCCCGACCCCTGTACCGTGATGGTATCCCCGCCGGTGAACGACGACGGCGTTACCCCCGAAATCACGGGCGGCGCCGTCGCGGTCGCCGTGAAGCTCACCGCTTTGCCGGGGTTCCGCTTCAGCGCCGCTCGAACGCCGTAGGCCCCCGCGGTGGGCCCCAATTTCAGGGACACGACCGCGCGCCCTTCCCCGTCTGCCAGCGTCACCGAGTCGCTCAAGGCGGCGCCCGTCCCGGCGGTGATGGCCCAGCGCACTTCCGCTCGGGGCGCGGGCGTGCCGTCGCTCCCTCGGACGTCCACCGCCAGGGGCGCCGGCAGCATGCCGCCCGCGGGCGCGCTCTGTCCGTCGGTGGCCGCCACCCGTTCGAGGTTGGCCGGCAGCACCACGCCGTCGCTGCCGCCGCAGGCGGTTCCCACCCACACGACCACCACCGCCGCTCCTTTGTGCAGAGCCACCATCGATCTCACGGACGACCTCCCCAGGGCCTCTCGTACCGGGTCTCTAAACCGCGATACCGGGGCAACTTACGAGCCTCGCGCCGGTTTTGACAATGCTCCGGGCGCGGCATAGCTTACCCCAAGACCCAAGAAAAATTTCACGTCAGGCGCATCCTGGATGCCGTTCGTCCATCTCCATACGCATTCCGAATACTCGCTGCTCGACGGGGCGAACCGTATTCCGGACCTCGTGGCCCGGACCGCCGAGCTCGGTATGGACACGCTGGCGATTACAGACCACGGCAACCTGTTCGCCGCAACGTCATTCTATCAGCAGGCCAGAGCCGCCAAGATCCGTCCCATCCTGGGCTTCGAGGCGTACCTCGCGTTCGGCTCGCGGCACGCGCGGGAGCGGCCGCCGGGCGCTCCGGCGTTCTACTCCCACCTCGTGCTCCTGGCCAAGAACCGCACCGGCTACCACAACCTGATCAAGCTCTCCTCCATTGGATTCCTGGAGGGGTACTATCGGCGGCCCCGCATTGATAAGGACGCCCTGGAACGGCACAAGGACGGCCTGGTGTGCCTCGCGGCGTGTCTCTCCGGTGAGGTGGCCCTATGGCTGCGCCAGGGCAACCTGGAGGCGGCTACGCAGTCGGCCGAGTGGTTCGCGCGGACCTTCGGCCCTGGCGGCTTCTGGCTGGAGGTGCAGAACCACGGCATTCCGGACGAGAAGGTGGTGGCCGAGGGGGTCTTCCGCCTGGCCGACACGCTGGGCCTCCCGGTGGTGGCGACCAACGACGCGCATTACCTGCGCCGCGAGGACGCGGAAGCGCACGACGTGCTGCTAGCCATCGGCACGGGCAAGGACCTGGACGATCCCAAGCGCTTTCGATTCGTGGGGGAAGAGAGCTACCTCAAGTCCGAAGCCGAGATGCGCTCCCTGTTCCCGGGGCGCGAGGACGTCCTGACCAACACGGCGTGCGTGGCCGACCAGTGCGAATTCGACTTCGAGAAACGCTACTTCCTCCCGCAGTTCCCCAGGGCCCCCGAGTATGCCTCGGACGACGCGCTGCTGGTGGAGCTGGCCACCCAGGGCGCCGAACGGCGCTACGGATCGCCCCTGCCCGCCCCCGCGCGCGAGCGGCTGGACTACGAGCTTTCGGTCATCACCACGACGGGATACGCCGGCTATTTCCTGATTGTCCACGACTTCATCCGCGCGGCGCGCGAGCGCGGCATTCCCGTGGGACCGGGCCGCGGCTCCGCCGCCGGCTCCCTGGTGGCCTACGCGCTCGGCATCACCAATGTGGATCCGCTCAAGTTCGACCTGCTGTTCGAGCGGTTCCTGAATCCCGAGCGCATCTCCATGCCGGACATCGACGTGGACTTCTGCTTCGAGCGTCGCGGCGAGGTGATCGAGTACGTGCGGGAGCGCTACGGGCGGGCCAGCGTCGGCCAGATCATTACCTTTGGCACGCTCAAGGCCCGCGCGGCGGTGCGCGATGTGGCCCGGGTGCTGCGCTTCACACCGGGGGACGCCGACCGGATTGCCAAGCTGATTCCGTCCGGGCCGGCCTACGCCCTGGCGATCGCCGAAGCGGCCGACAAGGTGCCGGAGCTGTCCAGCATGCGGCGCTCCGATGCCAAGGTGGCCCGGCTGCTGGACCTGAGCCACCGGATCGAGGGCCTGTCCCGCCACGCGTCGGTCCACGCCGCCGGCGTGGTGATCGCCCCGGGGCCGTTGGCCGACTACGTGCCGGTCTGTACGCCGCCACAAAAGGAAGGCGCCAACGGCGCGGGCAGCGAGGAAGCCATCATTACGCAGTACGACATGATCGGCCTCGAGCAGGTCGGCATGCTCAAGATGGACTTCCTGGGCCTCAAGACGTTGACCGTGATTCACGACGCCACCGAGATGATCCGCGGGCGGCACGGCGTGACCGTGGACCCGGACGCCCTGGATCTGGATGATCCCGAGACCTACGCCCTGCTCCGCGCCGGCCGCACCGCCGGCGTCTTCCAGTTCGAATCGGCACTCGGCACCGACATGCTGCGCCAGCTCCGCTGCGACCGGTTCGACGATCTGGTGGCGACCAACGCCCTGGTGCGGCCGGGGCCGCTCGACTCGGGCATGCATCAGGTGTACATCCGCCGCAAACGCGGCGACGAGAAGGTCCGCTACCCCCACGCGGCGTTGCAGGAGGTGCTCCAACCCACCTACGGCGTGATCGTGTATCAAGAGCAGCTGATGCGCATCGTCAACCTGCTCGCCGGCTACAGCCTGGCCGAAGCCGACGTGCTCCGGAAGGCCGTGGGCAAGAAGGACCAGGAGCTCATCGAGGCGGAGTTGGGCCGCTTCGTCGAGCGCGCCGTCGCGCGGGGCCACGAGCGCCGGGTCATCGAGGACATCGCCGCGCAGATCGAGACGTTCGGCCGCTACGGGTTCAACAAGTCCCACAGCGTCGCGTACAGCATCCTCTCGTTCCAGACCGCGTGGCTGAAGGCGCACTACCCCGCCGAGTTCATGGCGGCGCTGTTGTCGTCGGAAATCGGCGACAGCGACAAGGTGGTGACCTACATCGCGGAGGCCCGGGAGCTGGACCTCAAGGTGCTGCCGCCGTCGGTCAACGAGTCCGGCTGGAAGTTCACCGTCACGGGAGACCAGGAGATTCGCTTCGGGCTGGGCGCCGTGCGCAACGTGGGCCGGGGCGCCATCGAGTCCATCATTGGGGGCCGAAAGGCGTCCGGACCGTACCGCTCGCTGCGCGACTTCTCTGAACGCGTGGACCTGCGGCTCTGCAACAAGCGCGTCATCGAGTCCCTGGTGGCGGCCGGCGCCTTCGACCAGCTGGGCGGTCACCGGGCGCAGCTGGTGGCGGCGCTCGACTCCACGCTCGCCGCCGCACAGCTCCGGCAGGCCGAGCGCGAGGTCGGCCAGGCGACCTTGTTCTTCGACGATGACACCGGCGTGGCGGCCGAGCGGGAGCCCGCCCCGTTGCCCGACGTGCCCGTCTGGACCGAGGCCGAACGGCTCACCCGGGAAAAGGAGGTCCTGGGATTCTTCATCTCCGGCCATCCGCTGGACCGTTTCCGCGACGAGGTGGCGTTGTTCAGCACCCGCTCGACCGCGACGCTCACGACCTGGAGCCAGCACCAGGTAACCACCGCCGTGGTGGTCACGGCCGTCACCCGCCGGATCAGCCGGAAGTCGGGCGCCGAATACGCCCGCCTCACGGTGGAGGATTTCCTCGGCACCGCCGAGGCGATCGTGTTCCCCGACAAGTGGAGCAAGCTCTCGGGGGTGATCGCGCCGGACGCGGCCCTCCTGCTGACCGGCAGCTACAGCTCGCGGGACCGAGAGGAAGACCGGGCCCCCTTCGTGGTGGAGGATGCCCAGCCATTGGCCGACCTCAAAGCCGGCGGTGCGATCGCCGTGGAGCTGGCCTGGCCACCCGGGCAGGGACCCAGCCGCGAGACGGCGCGCGCCCTGGCCGCGCTCTGCGCCGCGCACCCGGGCCCCGCGCCGGTCTTGGTGCAGTGGTCCGACGGCAACGGCGTGACCGCCAGGCTCCGGGCGCGCCGCCTCCAGGTCGAGCTCACCGAGACCCTGCTGGATGGGCTTCGGGGCGTGCTGGGGCCCGAGCAAGTGCGCCTGGTGCGCGCGAAGTAACTTCCTGACCATGGCCGCCGCTCCGTACCTCGACTTCGAGAAGCCGATCGCCGAGCTCCAGCGGCAGATCGACCACCTGCGTGAGCTGGCGACCGACCGGCAACTGGACGTCGAGCGCGAGATCGAACCGCTGGAGCGGAAGCTGGGCGAGCTGCGTCGCGAGATCTTCGGCAACCTGACACCGATGCAGCGCGTACAGGTGGCCCGCCATCCGCGGCGGCCGTACACCATGGACTACCTCGAGACCTGTTTTACCGAGTTCGTCGAGCTCCGAGGGGACCGGCTGTACCGCGACGACCCCGCCATCATCGGCGGCTGGGCCCGCCTCCGCGGCCGGTCGGTCATGGTGATCGGGCAGCAGAAGGGTCGCGACACCAAGGAAAACCTGAAGCGCAACTTCGGAATGCCGCATCCCGAGGGATACCGCAAGGCGCTGCGGCTGATGCGGATGGCGGAGCGCTTCGGCGCGCCGACCATCACGCTGATCGACACGCCGGGCGCCTACCCCGGCCTGGGCGCCGAGGAGCGGGGCCAGGCGGAGGCGATCGCGCGCAACCTGCTGGAGATGGCGGAGCTCCGCACCGTCCTGATCGCCGTGGTGATTGGCGAAGGCGGTTCCGGCGGCGCGCTGGCGCTGGGCGTGGCTGACCGGGTGCTCATGCTGGAGAATGCCGTGTATTCGGTCATCTCGCCCGAAGGCTGCGCCGCGATCCTGTGGAAGGACGCCTCGCAGAAGGAGCGCGCCGCCGAAGCCCTCAAGCTCACCGCGCCCGACCTCCTGCGGCTCCAGGTGATTGACGACATCGTGCCGGAACCGCCCGGTGGCGCCCACGCCGATCCCCAGCAGGCCGCCCGGGCCCTGGGCGACGCGCTGGACCGCGCGATTCGCTCCCTCGAGAAACTCTCGCCCGAGAAGCTCAAGCGACAGCGCGCCGGCAAGTTCCGGAGCATGGGCAAGTTCGCCGAGCGCTGATCATGCCGGAACTCATCGAAGTCCGGTTCAAGGGCAACCGGAAGGACATCTATACCTGGGAGAGCGGCGCGCCGCTCGCGGTCGGGGACCCGGTGGTCGTAGAGGCCGAGCGGGGGCTGGACCTGGGCGTGGTGTCGGCGGTGGGCGAGGTCGCCCAGAAGAAATGCGGCATCGGGTGCAGCGGTTGCGCCGTGGCGGCGCCCAAGGAGCCCAAAGGCAAAGTGGTCCGCGCCGCCGCGCCCGAGGAGGCCCACCTGGGCCAGGAGCTCCGCAAGGCGGAAGAGGACGTCCGCCGCAAGGTCATCGAGAAAGCCCGCGCCCATGGCCTGTCCATGAAGGTGTCCGACACCGAATGGCAGTGGGACCGGCGAAAGCTCACCGTCTACTTCACGGCCGAGCAGCGGGTGGACTTCCGCGCCCTGGTCCGCGAGCTCGCCGC
>DATECF010000047.1:0-24025 GCA_035287045.1 Gemmatimonadales bacterium
CAGCGCTTCGGCCACGCGATGGGCGCGGACCGGAAGCTGGTGGGCTGGGACGGCATCGTGGACTATCTGCGCCTGGTCGCTCAACGGTCGGACCGGGTGAACCTCCACGAAGTGGGAAAGACCAGTCAGGATCGTCCCTACATCCTGCTCGAAATCTCCAGCACGGAGAACATCGCCAATCTTGCGCGCTACAAAGCGCTGCAGCGCCGCCTGTACTTCCAGGACGCGCGGCCGGGGCAGGATCCGGACTCGGTGCATCCGGCGGCGGTGCGCCGGGAGCTGATGGAGCAGCACAAGGCCGTGGTCCTGGTGAGCGCCAACATCCACGCCACCGAGATCGGCGCCGCCCAGATGAGCCTGGAGCTGGTGCACGAGCTGGCCACCAGCGCCGAGCCAGCGATCACCAAGATCCTGAACGACGTGATCTTCCTGCTGATCCCGAGCCAGAACCCGGACGGCGAAGCCATGGTGACCGACTGGTATACGCGCACCGTCGGCACCGACTACGAAGGGAGCGCGCCGCCTTGGCTGTATCACCACTACGTGGGCCACGACAACAACCGCGACCTGTACATGTTGACGCAGGCCGAGTCCCGGCACGTGGTCAAGGTGCTGTACCAGGATTGGTTTCCCACCGTGTGGCTGGACGAGCACCAGATGGGCTCCACCGGCCCCCGCATCTTCACCATGCCGGCCACCGACCCCATCAACCTGAACGTGGACCCCGTGATCTACCGGTGGAACGGCATCCTAGGGCAGGCGCAGGCCGCGGCCCTGGAGAGCGCGGGCAAGGTGGGGATCATCTACGACTACACCTACACCAACTTCTGGCCCGGCGCGATGGCCTGGACCGGCTGGTGGCACAATCAAGTGGGGATGCTCACCGAGGTCGCCAGCGTGCGTATCGCGTCTCCGACCGAGCAGCGGTTGGCGCGCCTGGGCGAGGCGCCTTCCGGGCCGCCGCCGGGGTTCCAGGGGTTCGGGCAGGATCGCGCCGGCGACACGCTGCCGGCCCCGCGCGACGTCCAGCCGCGTACCACCTACCCCCGGCCCTGGCTCGGCGGGCGCTGGACGTTGCGCGATATCGTGGAGTACGAGCTGATCGCGACCAAGGCGCTGCTTACGGCGGCGGCCGATAACCGGCGGGAGCTGATCCAGCAGGTCTATGACGCCAATCGGGCGACGATCGTTCAGTTCCTGCGGGGGCAGCCGACTCGGGGCGGGGCGGGGTATCCGGCACTGCCGGAACGCCTCGCCGAGGGGCGGCCGGAGAGCGGCCGCATCATGGAGGGGTCGTTCGGCGCCGGCGGGTCACCCTACGCGATCATCGTTCCGGCAGACCAGGGCGATCCGGTGACGGTCGTCAAGATGCTGCAGACGCTGGCCGCCGAGGGCGTGATCGTGGAGCGGGCCGGCGCGGGATTCACCGCGGGGGGAAAACAGTATCCCTCCGGGACCTACGTCATTCGGTTGGCGCAGGTGTTCGGGCGGTACGCCAAGGACATGCTGGAGCCGCAGACCTACCCGGAAGTGCGGCCCGCGCCCGGTGCGCCACCCCAACCGCCGTACGACGTGACGGCGTGGTCGCTCGGCATGCTCATGGGGGTCGAGACCCGGTTCGTGGACCGGCCGTTCACCGCGTCCCTCGAGGTCCTGACGCCGGTTTCGCTCCCGGCTGGACGCATCGTGGGGAGCGGGGGCGCGTATCTCATGGATGCCGCCTCCAATGATGGATTCCGGGCCGCCAACCAGCTCTGGTCCGCCGGGGCGCGGCTTCGGCGCGCGGCGGAGAGCTTCACGGCCGTCGGGCGGCGCTTCGCGGCGGGCACGTGGATCGTGCAGGGCGTCTCGCGGGAGCGGATGCAGCGCGTCGCCACGGACCTCGGGCTCACGGTGTACGCCGCGGGGGCGTCGGGGGTTCGGTCGGTGAGCGTCACCAGGCCTCGCATCGCCCTGTATCAGCCGTGGGGCTCGAACATGGATGAGGGCTGGACCCGGTGGGTGCTGGAGCACTACGGGTTCGAGTACACCACGCTCCACCCGCAGGACATCCGGGCGGCGAACCCCGAGGTGCCGGACAGCGTGGTCGCGATCCCGGACTCGCTGAGGGCCACGTGGCCTCCGCACGTCGCGGGACGGGCACCGCGTACGGTGGTGCGGTCGCCTCTGGCAGGGCGCTTCGACGTCCTGCTCTTCGCGGACCAGAGCAGCGGGAGCCTGTTCGACGACAGCCGGTCGCCCTCGCTGCCGCCGTTCTACCGCATGGCGCTGGGAGCGGACGGCCTCAGCGCGATTGACGACTTCGTGCGGAGCGGCGGCTCGGTCGTGGCGCTCGGCTCGGCCACGGACCTGTTCATTGAGCAGTGGCCCGTTCCGGTGCGGGACGTCTCGGAGGGGCTGACGCAGGACCAGCTCCTGATTCCGGGCTCGATCGTGCGCCTCCAGGCCGACGCCACGCATCCCCTGGCGTGGGGGATACCCGACACCACCTACGGGTATTTCATCCGGAACCCGTTTTTCGCGCTGACGGAAGGGTTTGCCAGTCAGTCGGTGAGCGTGCCCGTGCGGTATCCCAACGCCGACCTGCGAGCGTCTGGATGGGTGCGGGGCGAACAGTACGTCACGGGGCGCGCCGCGGCGGTCCAGGTGGATTTCGCGGGCGGCGGGCGACTGATGCTGATCGGCTTGCGGCCGCAGCATCGGGCGCAGACGCATGCGACCTTCAAGTTGCTGTTCAATGCGTTGGTGCGGGGAAGATGAAGGGATGGGTGGCAGGGGGAGTGCGCCAGGCGGGATTCGAACCCACGACCTTCGGCTCCGGAGGCCGACGCTCTATCCAACTGAGCTACTGGCGCGAGACGGCGGGACGGAAATTCGTGAGGGGTCAGGGGTAAGGGGTGGACTTCCTCACCCCTCACGCCTTACGCCGTCTTCTGTTCCCGCCTTCCAGTCGGGGCGAGTGGATTTGAACCACCGACCTCCTGGTCCCGAACCAGGCGCGCTAACCGGACTGCGCTACGCCCCGAATGCGCCCGGAGAGACTCGAACTCCCAGCCTTCTGGTCCGTAGCCAGACGCTCTATCCAGTTGAGCTACGGGCGCGTGAGCCAATGGGCGGTACTAGATTCGAACTAGTGACCTCCACGATGTCAACGTGGCGCTCTAACCAACTGAGCTAACCGCCCGCTGAAGCCGGACAGGCGGTCAGGCGGTCGGGCGGTCAGCTGTCATCGCGACCGCCAGTCCGCCCGTCCGCCTGTCTGACTGCAGTAGCGGGGGTGGGATTTGAACCCACGACCTCCGGGTTATGAGCCCGGCGAGCTACCAGACTGCTCCACCCCGCGCCGTTTCAATTGCGGATGGAGAGATCCCCAATCCGCAATGGGGAGAGCGGGAAACGGGACTCGAACCCGCGACCCCAACCTTGGCAAGGTTGTGCTCTACCAACTGAGCTATTCCCGCGCACCGCCAATTTAACCCCACCCACGCCCACCCCACCACCGGGGCGGTCGGGCGGTCGGCCGGTCAGGCGGTCACCCAGGTTCGGTCCTGAAGATCCCCGATCGACCGTCCGATCTCGCCGGTCCGCCCGGATGGAGGCGAGGGGGATCGAACCCCTGACCTCGTGAATGCCATTCACGCGCTCTCCCAACTGAGCTACGCCCCCATTATATTTGGCCGGCCGAAAACGGCCGCCAGTCGGGAACACGGCAAGCTAGCCGGGCCCCAGGCGCAGGTCAAGCGAACCTTCCCCCAGTTCCGGGGTACGAAGTGGCTGGTCCCGGAATATGGATTACCCCGTCGCGCCGGACGCGTTGTCCCGCGTGCCACGCATAAAGGATCCTCATGGCTCAGCCCCAAGAGCGGAAGCGGCGTCGGCGGCGGCGCCCCGCCCCGTCCATCGCTTTGAACGAGGAAGATCGGGATCTCCTCGACCAGTACCTGTACGAGGTCAGTAAGACCCCCTTGCTCACCCCGGCGGAGGAGATTGCCCTGGCGCGGAAGGTCCGGGCTGGCGATCAGGAGGCCATGCAGGAGCTGGCCAAGCGGAATCTCCGGTTCGTCATCTCGGTCGCCAAGAAGTACCAGAATCGCGGCCTGCCGCTGACGGACCTGATCGGCGAGGGGAACGTCGGGCTGTTGACTGCGGCCCGGAAGTTCGACCCGGACCAGGGGGTCAAGTTCATCTCGTACGCCGTCTGGTGGATCCGCCAGGCCATCCTGGCATCGCTGGCCCGGCAGGGCCGCACGGTGCGGGTGCCCCTCAACCGGACGGCCGACCTGTCCAAGATCGTCCGCACCGCCGAGGCGCTCCGCCAAGAGATGCGGCGGGAGCCCACGCCGGAGGAGATCTCCTCGGCCACGGGCCTGTCGCTGGAGGTGGTGCAGTCGCTGGCGGCGCTCAACACCGGCGAGGTACGGCTGGATGCCCCGCTGGACCCGGATGGAGACCGCGCCCTGATCGAGCGGTTCATCGCGGAGGACCTGCCGGACACCGAAGAGAAAACCATGGAGCGGTTCTTGAGCGACGAGGTGGAGGAGGCGCTGAAGACGCTCCCCGCCCGGGACGCCAAGGTCCTGCGCCTCTACTTCGGCCTGGACGGTGGGCGCGAGCATACGCTGGAGGAGATCGGCGGCATGCTCGGCGTCACCCGCGAGCGGGTCCGGCAGCTGCGCGATCGCGCCCTCAAGCGATTGCGTGAGGGCGACGTTGGGAGGGCGCTGGCGAGCTTCGCGGCATAATCGAAGCGGCGGCATGGCGGCATAGCGGCATGGCGACATTGAGTGGGCGGCCGCCATGCCGCCGTGCTTTTTGCCACCATGCCGCTATGCCACTGTGCCGCTATGCCCCTGAATCTCCGCGCCTATCCGCCCCTCCGCTCAGCATGTAAATTCGCCGCGTGTATGAGCTTCTGGCCGGCCGCGTCGCCGGATGGTTGGCGGCGTTCGGCCGTATGGGGTTCTTCGTCTCCTCGGTGGCCCGGTCCCTCCGGGACGTTGCCACGTGGGGCGGGCTCACCGCCAGCCAGATGCGGCGCATCGGCGTCGAATCGGTCCCGATTGCGCTCTTCATCGCGGTCTTCACCGGCATCGTACTGGCCCTCCAGGCGTCGTACACTTTCACCGGAGCCGTCCCACTCTACTTCGTGGGCACCCTGGTAGGGAAAACCATCATGCTGGAGCTGGGGCCGGTGCTGACCGGTTTGGCCCTCGCCGGACGGGTCGGCGCCAATGTGGCCGCCGAGCTGGGGACCATGCGTGTGACCGAGCAGGTGGACGCGCTGGAAACGCTGGCCTACGACCCGATCTCCTACCTGGTCGTGCCGCGGGTCCTGGCCGCCACGCTCATGTTCCCCTTCGTGGTGAGCCTGGCGATGGCCATGGGCGTCTTCTCGGGATGGCTCACCGCGGTCAACCTGCTGGACCTCTCCACGGTCGAGTTCGTCCGGGGCCTCAAGCTGTTCTTTCGGGGCAAGGACGTGTGGTTCGGGCTGGTGAAGAGTGCGTCGTTCGGGCTCACCATCTCGCTGGTAGGCTGCGTCATGGGTCTGTCGGCGGACCGCGGTGCGGAAGCGGTTGGACGAGCCACGACCCGCGCGGTGGTCGTGAGCGTCATGCTGATCCTGGTGCTCGACGCCTTCTGGGCGGTGGTGCTCCTGTGACGGAGCGCCGGTGATCACCTTTCGGGAGGTGCACAAGCGCTTCGGCGAGAAGCACGTGCTCCAGGGTTTTTCCCTGGAGGTGCGGGACGGCGATACCATGGTCATCCTGGGATACTCCGGGAGCGGGAAGAGCGTGGCGCTCAAGCACATCGTGGGCCTGCTGCAGCCTGACGGAGGGGAGGTCGAGGTGGACGGCCAGATCGTCCACCGGTTGGGTCGGGACGGGCTGATGGCGCTTCGCTCGCAGATCGGCTTCGTGTTCCAGTTCGCCGCCCTGCTGGACTCCATGACCGTACGCGACAACCTTGCGCTGGGGCTCAAGAAGCAGCGGTTGCCGGAGGACGAGATCGCGGAGCGGGTGCGGGAATCCCTGGCCCTGGTGGACCTGGAGGGCACGGAGGAGCGGTACCCGGTGGAGCTGTCGGGAGGGATGCGCAAGCGCGTGGGGCTGGCCCGGGCCATCGCCCTCCGTCCGCGGTACATCCTGTACGACGAGCCCACAACCGGGCTTGATCCGGTGACCTCGGCGGTGATCGATCAGCTCATCGTGCGGGCGAAGCAGAAGCTCGGCGTCACAGGAGTCGTCGTGACGCACGACATGCGGACCGCGTACACCGTTGGGGACCGGATCGCGATGCTCTACAAAGGAAAGGTGCGACAGGTGGGCGCGGTGGAGGACATCCAACGCACACATGACCCCGCGGTTCGCCAGTTCATCGAAGGGCGGGTGGAAGCGGCGGC
Source organism: Gemmatimonadales bacterium (assembly GCA_035287045.1). Taxonomy (GTDB): domain Bacteria; phylum Gemmatimonadota; class Gemmatimonadetes; order Gemmatimonadales; family GWC2-71-9; genus JACPAP01. Next base: position 6,404 of record DATECF010000047.1, read on the forward strand.
GGATGCGGAGGCCAGCGTGACGGGGACGGCATGGTGAAGCGGCGCGACGAGATTCTGGTCGGGGCGACCATCCTGCTGGGCTTGGTCCTCACCGTAGGCGGGGCGATCTGGCTGTCCCAATCGCAGCTGGGCGGAGGTGGGGAAGCGCATCGCGCGCGCTTCCGGAGCGTGGGCGGCCTGGGCGTGGGCGATCCCGTGGTGCTTCGCGGCGTGCGCGTGGGCCGCGTGAAGTCCATCCGGCTGGGTGAGCGCAACTGGGTGGAGACCGAGCTGCAGATCTACGAGGGGGTGCTCCTGCCGGCGCGACCGGCGGTCATTGCGGCCTCCGCCTCGCTGTTTGGCGAATGGCAGGCGGGGATCGTGAGCCTGGATGACCCGGTGGACGACCCCACACTCAGGCGGGATCTGGAGGACGCGATGCGGGAGGGGCGGGACGCGTGGCCGGGCGGCGCCCTGCCGGACATCGGTCAACTGACGGCGCAGGCCAACCGCATCGCCACCGACATCGGCACCGTGGCCTCGCGGGTGCAGACGGCCTTCGATTCGCAGGCCGTGGGCGAGCTGCAGCGCGCCATTCGCGACTTCGGCCGGGTCTCGCAGCGGCTGACGGAGTTCGCGCAACAGCAGGTGGACATCTTGAGTGGCGTGGGGACCAACCTCCAGCAAGGCTCGGACGTCCTGGCGGACGCGGCCCAGAGCCTCCAGAACTCGCTGGCGCGGGTGGATTCGGCCACCAACCAGGGACAGCTGACCACCATCCTCAACAACACCCAGGTGGCCTCGGCGGAGATGCGTGAGGCCACCGCCGACTTCCGAGCGCTGGTGGGCGTCGCACGAGCCAACGAACAGAGCATCAGCCGTATCATGCAGAACGCCGATTCGGTGATGACGCGGTTGGGCGACCGGTCCGGCACGCTGGGACTCCTGGTGGGAGATTCGACGCTGTACGTGGAAACGTCGCGGGCCGTGGCCCAGCTGCGCCAGCTGTTGGCGGATATCCAGGCGAATCCGCGAAAATACTTCCGATTCTCCGTCTTCTAGTGCCACGTTCATCCCCGTTCATCGTTGTCCATCGTCTTCCTTCCCCCGCAGGGGCCGGGCGATGGAAAGCGCTGGCGGGCGATGGAGGGGGATGCTGAATGCCCCGGACCAGGACTCGGCGGGAAACCAGCGCCGGTGGGGTCGTGTTCCGCTGCGCCGGCGGCGGCATGCATGTCCTGCTCATTCACGACGGCCATGGTAACTGGGGCTTTCCCAAGGGGCATATCGAGCGAGGTGAAGCCCCCGAAGCCGCGGCGCGTCGGGAGGTGGGCGAGGAGGCGGGGCTGCGCGGACTCGAGCTGCACGCGTCGCTGCAGACGATCGACTGGTTCTTCCGATTCCGTGGGCGCTTGGTCCACAAGCACTGTCACTTCTTCCTCTTCGAGTCGCGCGAAGGCCACGCGGTGCCGCAGCAAGACGAGGGGATCCGGTGCTGTGACTGGCTCAAGCCCGGCGATGCCCTGGAGCGCCTGACGCACGACAACGCCCGGCAGGTCCTGCGGGAGGCGGTCGCGCGGGCGGGGGAGCTGGGGCTCTGCCCGGCGGGGCCGGTCTGAGATGCCGGTCATCGGCATCGCGCACCACAACCCCACGATGCGCGCCGTCATGCGGCGCGGCCTCAGGGCCCGGGGGGGTCGCGTGGTGGGGTGCCGCGGCCCCGAGCAGTTGGCGCGCGTCTTCCAGGTGGAGCTGGTGGATGCCGTCGTGGTGGGGGCGGAGCCGGGACGCCTGGAGGCCACGGTCTCGCTGGCGTCGCGGTTTCCACGGGTCCCGGTGTTTCTGGCCGGGGCGTTCCGGCCGGACGATGCTCCGTTGCTGCTCGCCTATCGGCGGGGCGGCGTTCGCGCCATCTTGGTGGACGGCGTGGACGACTACGCGGCCGCGGAGCTGGTGACCGCACAGGGTGCGAGCCGCAGGCGTCGTCACGTGCTGCGCGATGCGCCCAGGTTGCTGCGTCTCACCGAGCCGCTGCAACTCCGGGCCTGGGAGGAAGTGCTGGGGCGCGCCGGCACCGCCACCACGACGGCCCAGGTCGCCAGGGCGCTGCGGGTGACGCGGGAGCACCTGTCGCGCGAGTTCGCCGCGGGTGGTGCTCCTAACATCAAGCGAGTCATAGATTTAGCGCGTGTGCTCTGCGCGACCGACTTGTTGGCAAACCCGGGCTACTCCGTGGCCACGGTGGCGCGGGTACTGCGGTTTTCGTCTCCCAGCCATCTAGCGGGGTGCACCAGGCGAATCGCGGGAGTCAGTCCCATGGAACTTCCGCGTCTGGGTCTCCGCGGCGTGCTGGGCAGGTTCTTGAAGGGTCGGATGAGAAGTCGGCTTTGAGAGCGGGAGGTATTGTGATATTTTTCACAAGCCCTCCAGTCCGTCATGGCAGCGCGCGTCATCAACCACAGGCAACGGTTCATGGCCACTGATTCCACCCTGCGTCCCGGCGAGTTGAAGGAGATCCTGCTCAAGGAGATCGAGGCGGCGGACCTCGCGTCGCTCGACGTGCAGGATCTTGGCTCGGTCCTCGAGGTCAAGGACGGCATCGCGCGGGTGTACGGACTGTCGTCCGCCATGGCGGGCGAGATGCTCGAGTTCAATGTGTCGAAAACCGGCCAAACCGTGGCGGGTCTGGCCCTCAACTTAGAGGAAGACAACCTGGGCGCCGTCATCCTTGGGGACTACCTCAAGCTGGGCGAAGGGGACGAGGTGCGGCGAACGGGGCGGGTCCTGGAAGTGCCGGCGGGCCAGGAGCTGGTGGGCCGGGTGGTGAATCCCCTGGGGCAGCCGCTGGACGGGTTGGGTCCCCTCAAGACGTCGAAGTTGCGCAAGCTCGAGACGGTGGCGCCGGGGATCGTGCAGCGCCAGCCGGTGAAGGAGCCGCTGCAGACCGGCATCAAGGCGATCGATTCGATGATCCCCATCGGCCGGGGACAGCGGGAGCTCATCATCGGCGACCGCGGCACCGGCAAGACGGCGATCGCCGTCGACACCATCATCAACCAGAAAGGCGAGAACGTCGTCTGCGTGTACGTAGCGATCGGTCAGAAGGCCTCGACGGTCGCCGCGGTGGTGGAGAAGCTGAAGCAGTTCGGCGCCATGGAGTACACCATCGTGGTGGCGGCGACGGCGGCAGACCCGGCGCCCATGCTGTACATCGCGCCGTACTCCGGGTGCGCCATGGCCGAGTACTTCATGTACCAGGAGCGGCGGGCGACGCTGTGCGTGTACGACGATCTGTCCAAGCACGCCGCGGCTTACCGCCAGTTGTCCCTGGTGCTGCGCCGGCCCCCGGGCCGCGAGGCCTACCCCGGGGACGTCTTCTACCTGCACTCGCGCTTGCTGGAGCGGGCGGCAAAGCTGTCCGAGCACGAAGGAGGCGGCTCGCTCACGGCCCTGCCGGTGATCGAGACCCAGGCAGGCGACGTCTCGGCGTACATCCCCACCAACGTCATCTCCATCACGGACGGGCAGATCTTCCTCGAGACGGACCTGTTCTACGCCAACGTGCGGCCGGCCATCAACGCGGGCATCTCCGTGTCACGCGTCGGCGGCAACGCGCAGATCAAGGCGATGAAGCAGGTGGCTGGCCGTGTCCGGCTCGATCTGGCGCAGTATCGCGAGCTGGAGGCGTTCGCGCAGTTCGGCTCGGAGCTGGACCAGGCGACGCAGCGGCAGCTGGCGCGCGGGGCACGCGTGGTGGAGGTGCTCAAGCAGCCGCAATACCGGCCCATGCCGGTGGAAAAGCAGATCGCGATCATCTACGCGGTGAACAACGGGTTCCTGGACGACGTGGCGGTGGGGAAGATCCGGGAGTGGGAGGAGGGCTTCCATGAATTCATGGACGCCCGGCACGCCGCGCTGCTGAAAGACCTCCGCACCGGCAAGGTGCTCACCGACGCGCTGGCGGCGAAGCTGCAGTCGGCCCTCAAGGAGTACAAGGAGCTGGAACAGTAATGGCCAAGGCGCGCGAGCTCAGGCGCCGGATCCGTTCGGTGGAGAAGACCCGGCAGATCACCAAGACCATGGAGATGGTGGCCACGTCCAAGCTGAAACGGGCCCAGGACCGGGTGGTGGCCGCGCGCCCCTACGCAGCCGCCCTGGCGGACGCGATCGCCGACCTGTTCCAGCCGGAGCTGAGTCAGCAATTCCCGCTGCTTCGCCCCGTGGCGCAGCCGCGGCGCGTGGCCCTGGTGGTGATCACCAGCAACCGCGGCCTGTGCGGCGGCTTCAACGCCAACCTCATCCGGATGGGACGGCAGCGGCTGGCGGAGCTGGCGGGCGATGGAGTCGAGGTGGAGCTGCACGCGATCGGCCGGAAGGGGATCGGCTACTTCCGCTACGTCGGGCAGGCGCTGGCGAGCCAGCGGCAGGATATCGGGGACCGCCCCACGCCGGCTCATGCGGTGGACGTGGTGGAGCCGCTGATGGCGCGGTTCGAGCGGGACGAGCTCGACGCGGTGGAGGTGGTGTTCGCCAAGTTCAACAGCCCGGTCAGCACGCCGCCCACGCTGCTCCGGATACTCCCCATCGTGCCGCCCGGACGGCAGGACGGCATGACGGCACGACGGCATGCGGCGAACTACCTCCTGCGCCCGTCGGCCGAGGAGCTCGTGGGAGCCATCCTCCCCCTGTACGTGCACAACCAGATGTATCGCGCGCTGGTGGAGACGGCGGCCGCTGAGCAGGGAGCGCGCCGGACGGCGATGAAGAACGCCACGGACTCGGCCGGCGACATGATCGACTGGTTGCGGCGGACGTACAACCGGGCGCGCCAGGCGCAGATTACGCAGGAGATTGCTGAGATTGTTGGTGGGTCGGAGGCGCTGAAAGGCTAGGCTCGGACATCGCAACATCGTGAGGGAGGCATGGCGGAGCAGAACGTCGGTAAAGTCATCCAAGTCATCGGTCCGGTGCTTGACGTCGAGTTCGATCCGGAGCGCATGCCGGAGCTGTACAACGCGCTCCGGATCGACGAGCCCGGCAACGGCAAGCCGCCGGTGCATCTGGTCGCCGAGGTGCAGCAGCACGTCGGGCGGAATCAGGTCCGCGCGGTGGCCATGAGCAGCTCGGACGGCGTAGTGCGCGGCATGCGCGTGACGGACACGGGCGGTCCCATCACGGTGCCGGTGGGCGAAGCCGCCCTGGGACGCATCTTGAACGTGATCGGCGAGCCGGTGGACGAGGGCCCGCCGATTCCCGCGACGGTGGAGCGCTGGCCCATCCACCGGGCGCCGCCGCTGTTCGTGGACCTGGAGCCCAAGACCGAGGTGTTCGAGACCGGCATCAAGGTGGTGGACCTGCTGGCCCCGTTCGTGAAGGGTGGAAAGATCGGGTTGTTCGGCGGCGCGGGCGTGGGCAAGACGGTGGTGATCATGGAGCTGATCCACAACGTGCAGAAGGGGCACGGGGGTCGCTCCGTGTTTTGCGGCGTGGGGGAGCGCACCCGCGAGGGTAACGAGCTGTACCTCGAAATGAAGGAAAGCGGCGTGCTCGGCGCCTGCGCGCTGATTTACGGGCAGATGAACGAGCCGCCCGGCGCGCGGCTCCGCGTGGGTCTCACGGGGCTCACGGTGGCCGAGTACTTCCGGGACAAGGAAGGCCAGGACGTGCTGGTGTTCATCGACAACATCTTCCGCTTCACGCAGGCGGGCTCGGAGGTGTCGGCCCTGCTGGGCCGGATGCCGAGCGCGGTGGGATACCAGCCGACCCTGGCCACGGAGATGGGCGATCTCCAGGAGCGGATCACGTCCACCAAGAAGGGCTCCATCACGTCGGTGCAGGCGATTTACGTGCCGGCCGACGACCTCACAGACCCCGCGCCGGCGGCCGCGTTCAGCCACCTGGACGCGACGGTGGTGTTGTCCCGCGCGCTGACCGAGATCGGCATCTATCCGGCGGTGGACCCGCTGGCGTCCGCCAGCCGGATCCTTGACGCCCAGTATCTTGGTGAGCGGCATTACCGAGCGGCGCTGGAGACCCAGCGCATTCTGCAGCGGTACAAGGAGCTGCAGGACATCATCGCGATCCTGGGGATGGACGAGCTGTCGGAGGACGACAAGCGGACGGTGGCGAGGGCGCGGCGGGTTCAGCGCTTCCTGTCGCAACCGTTCCACGTCGCGGAAGCATTCACCGGGCGCTCCGGGCGGTACGTCAAGCTGGCCGATACGGTGGAGAGTTTCGAGCGGGTGGTGGCCGGCGAGTTCGACGGGTTGCCCGAGCAGGCGTTCTACATGGTGGGCGGCATCCAGGAAGCCACGGAACAGGCCAAGAAGCTCGAGAGCGCGTGATGCGCGTTACGCTCATTTCGCCGGATCGGTCTGTGTTCGATGGCGAGGCGACCGCCGTGGTCGCCCCGGCGTACGACGGCGAGGTTGGGATTCTATCGCACCATGCTCCATTCATGACCCTTCTAGGGGAAGGGCGACTGGTCGTGCGGACGGACGGCGCGGTCCAGCGGTTCAAGGTGCGTGGCGGCTTTCTGCAAGTGCGGGACGACGCAGTTCGACTGGTAACCGAGCACGCGGAGGAGGACACCCATGCATCGTAGTACCGTTGTTGCGATCGCGCTGAGCTTCGGCCTGGCCGGCGAGGCGCTGGCGCAGGCTACCGGCACCCCGTCGTACAACGCCCCGTACCGGGCGTTCACCCGGTCCGAGTTTGGGGCGGTACTGAGCTTCCCCAACTACGACGCCGGCACGGCCGTCGAGGGCGTGTACCGGTTCGCGTCCGGGCAGTTCGACGTCGGCCTCCGGGGCGGGCTGGCCTTCCCGGACGGTCCCGCCGACACGGAATTCCTGGTGGGCGTCGAGGGACGCTACCGGGTCCTCACGCATAGCGCGGACTTTCCGCTGGACGGGGCGTTGATCTTCGGGGGCGGCCTCCAGATCAACAACGGAACCGACTTCATCCTCCCCGTGGGCCTTTCGCTGGGGCGGCGGATCCAAGTCGAAAACTCGCAGGTGAGTATCGTCCCCTATGTCCAGCCCACGTTGTTCATCGTGAGCGCGGACCTGGGGCCGTTTGGGCGGGATACCGACGCGCGGTTCGGCCTCGGGTTGGGCGGTGATTTCCGGTTGAGCCGCGCCTTCGATGCCCGATTGAGCATCGGCGTAGGCGACCTCGACGGGATCGCCATCGGGGCGGTTTGGATACATTAAGTCCCGATTTCGGACAATGTGGTAGGCCGCTCGTGGCGGGGGCGCGCTATTGACTCCGGACCCCGACCTTTCTAGTAGTTGGTGCGCCCTCCGGGGCCCGCATAGGCGGATTGGAGGTCCAAGCCCCGGGTCTGCTTACCTCTTTTTGAGGAGGAGAGTATGACGGCGAAGCACGCACGGTTGTCTGCCATGGTGGGGGTCCTCGGCCTGTTCGCCAGCCCGGCGCTGGCCCAGATGTTCGGGAACCCGGTGTACTTCTCCCCGAAGCAAGGGGTGGGCCTCACGATCGCGGGGGATTATGGCCGTGGTCTGAACGACGAGTCAGGCAAGGGTAACTACTTCGGCGGCCGGGCGACCCTCGGTCTGCCCATGTTCGCGATCACGGTGGGCGGGGGTTCTGTCAAGCCAGAATTCGGGACGAGCGAAATGACCTTCGGCGCCGACGTAGCCGTTACGGTTGTCAAAGGCCCAATGGTACCCGTGACGGTCAGCCTCCAGGCTGGCGTAGGGTCCATCGAGGTGGGAACCACTAGGTTAATGACTATCCCGGTTGGTGCGGCTCTGGCCTTCAACGTGAACTCGCCGGGGGCGTCGGTGGAGCCGTGGGTAGCGCCTCGTCTGCATATCACGAAGCCCGAGGGCGGCGACACCGAAATGGACATCGGGGCTTCGGGTGGTGTGAACGTCGGGCTCCCGTCGGGGCTCGGATTCCACCTCGCTGCCGATTGGATCAACGCCGACGGCGGCGCGCCCATCACGATCGGCGCGGGCGTGCACTACACGATCAAGATCCCCAGCCTCGGCCCGGTGGGGATGTAAGCTGGCCGCCTCACGCATTACCATGCCTGGCGGGGCGCCTCTGGGTGACCGGAAGCGCCCCGCTGTTGCGTCCGCCCGCAAGTGAACTCGGATTGGACAACAGGGTATCCACCGCATCTTTCAGGAGGGACCAACGTGAAACACTACGTCGCTCGGCTCGGCACCGCCGCGCTCGTCCTCGGCGCACTGGCCAGGCCCGCAGGAGCGCAGCTTCTCGGGAACCCGGTGTATTTCTCCCCCAAGCAACCCACGGGGCTGACATTGGCGCTGGACTTCGGCTCCACCCTGAATCTCAAGTACGACGGGGTGAAGTACGTGGTCGGGGGGGAATCGGTGAAGCCCAACAACCTGGGCGCCCGAGCCACACTCGGCCTTCCGGTGATCACCATCGGCGTGGGGGTGGGCATCTACAGTCCCGACGTCACGGTAGCGGGCATCAGCGCGGACAAGGAAACCCAGTTCATGGGCAACGCGGCGCTCAAGCTCTTCAGTCCGCCGCTGGTGCCCATCGGGCTCAGCCTGCAGGTGGGAGCCGGCTACTTGAAGGCGGGTTCGGTCAAGACCATTAGCGTGCCCATTGGTCTTGGCGTGGCCATTAAGCCACCCACGCCGGGTCTCTCCGTTGAGGTCTGGGGCGCGCCACGCCTGCAATTCAACGCCGTCAGCGTGACCGGTGGCGGCAGCCGGGCCCAGGCGGGCATTGGCGCGTCGGGCGGCGTCAACTTGGGCATGCCCATGGGCCTCGGGCTGCACCTGGCGGTGGATTACGCCAAGCTGAGCGCCAAGGCGTCCGCCGGCACCGGCAGCCTCACGCTTCCTGAGACTCAGACAATGGTGTTCGGCGCCGGGCTGCATTACACGTTCACCATCCCGGGTCTGCCGATCGTACCCATCATCTGACGGTTCGGAGGTTCGGTGGGTCCAACCCGCCGGGCCGCCGCTTGGAGTGACCTTGCGCCATTCCGCAGCCGCCGCGCTGCTGCTCCTGTGGGGGTGGCAGCCTCTCGCGGCGCAGCTCAAGAGCGTTCCGATCTCTCCGCTCGTGGCGGCCCGGCAGGGATGGGCTGGGGCGCTGGACTACGGCTTGGGGCTCAACGATGCCTCGGGCCACGCCCGTCACCTGGGCGTCCGCATCGGCGGCGGGGTAGGCGCCATCCAGCTGATCGCCGGGGCCGGCGCGTGGGATGCCGGGGCATCCACCAGCGCGCAGTTCGGAGGCACGGCACTCGTGCGGGTGCTCGGCGGTCGCTCCGGCGGACTGGCCCTGCACGCAATGGCCGGCGCCGGGTACACCCGCGCGGGTCCCGCCGACACGGTCGCGAGCTATTGGACGTTTCCCTTCGGCATCGCCGCCACGCATACCGGGCTCCGCACCGGCCGTGGCGCGGTCACGCCGTGGGTCACGTCGCGGCTGGAAATCGCACAGACGTCGTTTTCCACGGTTCGGGCGACGCAGAACGGAGTGGGGGTCTCCGGCGGCGTGGCGGCCGCCATCCAGGGCCGGCTCGGCTTGCACGTGGCGCTCGATTGGCTCCGGACGTTCGAGCGCGCGGCCCCCGGGATCACGCTGCTCGGCGGTCACCGCATGACCGCGGGCGTCGGCGTTCACGTGCAGCTCACCGGGACGCCGTGAGCTCGGCCCGCCCCGGCCGGTACCGGAAGGGTGTCGGGCCCGCTAGCTTTCGCACCGTTCTTGCTGGCCAGACCCCACCCCCTGGATCAGGATCCGTGTCATTGCCTTGGTACTGGCGCACCGCGACGAGTGTCGTTCTGGCCGTGGGACTCTTCGGATTGACCGGGTGCGCCCTGACGTTCGATGCCGGCACGTTGGGCGCCAACGTCACCGTCGCGTCGCCGCCGGACAACGCCCCGTGCACCGCCGAGTTTCGGCGGTCGGGGAAGGCGGTCTACCTGCTGTGGGGACTCGTACCCGCGTCCAGCCCGTCCCTGGAGCGGGCCCTCGCCGGACAGGTGACGGGGACCCAGTCGGTGGCGAATCTCCGCATTCGGGTCCGTGCCCGGTTTACGGATTTGCTGATCACCGGCCTCACCGTCGGTCTGATCTCGCCTCGCAGCGTGTCCTTCGAGGGGTGTGTGGTCGGGCAATAATCGGCCTTCGGCCATCTACGGTCAGCCGTCAGCCAGGATCCATCAGCTCCAGCAGACGTGTCGCGGTTCTTTGAGCGGCGCCGCCGCTCAGGGCCGCGCGCGCGGCGAGGCCGGCGCGTGCCCGCGCGGCACCGTCGGCCAGCCACGTCTCCCACCAACGAGCCAGGGCGCGCGCCGCCTGGCGCCGTGGCAGTGCCACGGCGCCGCCGGACTGGACCAGGACCCCAGCGTCGGCTCTGTGTCCCCGCGGGCCGACGATGACCGGGACGGCATAGGCGGCGGGCTCGATCACGGCGTGGAGTCCGTGTGACCCCATACCCCCTCCCACATACGCCAGCGTTCCGAGCGCGTAGAGGTCCGCCAGCGCGCCGGCCCGTTGCACGATGAGACAGGACGTCGAGGCCTGCGCCGGCCCGCCCTGCCACACGGACGCGCCCAGCCCCAGACGCCGCGCGTCCGCGGCCACCCGGTGGCAGCGGTCGGGGCTGGGATGATGCGGGCACATCAGGAGGCGGGCGTGGGGTCGCCGCAGGACGACCGCGGAGAACGCCTGGAGGAGGAGAGGGTGGTCCGTCGGTTCGGTGCTGCCGGCGACCAGGACGTCGCCTGACGCCGCCCAGTCCGCCAGTTGCCGGAGAATCGTCCCGTCCGGCACGCGATCCAATACCTGGTCGTGCCGTGGGTCGCCGGTCAGGTCGAGCACGGCCGGGCGCACCCCAAGCCGAGCGAGCCGCTCCGCATCCGGTCTGGAGGCCGCGCCGACATACGCCATCGCCGCATACAGAGCGTGGAGCATGGAGCGAACCGGCCAGTGAAGGCGGCCGCTGCGCGGTCCTACGGTGGCGCCGAGGATGGCCACGGGAACGCCCCGTGCGATGGCCTCCGCGGTGAGCGCCGGCCAGACATCGGCGCGCGAATACACGACCAGGCGAGGCCGGAGCGCGGTGAGCATGGCCTGCATTGGTCCGGGGAGGTCCGGAGGGAGATAGTCGGCGCGGTCCACGGGCCAGCCACCGGGCCATCGCTCCGCCGAGGGCGACGTGTACGTCAGCGCGATGGCCGACCCGGTGGCCGCTCGGAGCCGGTGGCAGGCCGGCAGCGCCGTGAGCGCCTCGCCCACCGAGGCGGCGTGGACCCAGATCAGCGGGCCGGGCCCGCGGGACGAAGCCCACGCGCGCCACCGCGCCAGCGCCGCGCGGCGGCTGGCCCCTTCCGGGGCGAATCGGTGACCCGTCCACGACGCCGCTCGGTAGGCCGCTGTAGTGGCCGGCCCCAGGACGCTAGCTTTGACCGACATGTCGCTACAAGAATACCTCGCCGCCAGCCGGCAGTCGCGCTACAGCGTCACGTTCGCGCTGCCCCTGCTCCTGCTGTACGAGGGCCTCACGGCGCTCCTGCCTCCATCCCAGCTGGCCGGCGTGCGGAACGGCGCCGACGTGCTGCTCAAGACCGTGTTCGTGGCGTTCGGGGGGCGAAACGGCGTCACGGCGTTCGGGCTGCTGCTGCTGGTGGGTGGAGCCTGGGCGGTGTGGCGGGATCGAAGCCGGCATCCGGGGCCGCTTCGGCCCGGCGTGCTTGCGGCGATGCTGGGGGAGAGCGTGGTATACGCCGCGGCGTTCGGCTTCGTGGTCGCGACGCTGACCGCGGCGGCGCTCGGCGGCGCCGGCCTGGCCGCCGTCCAGGCGCCGGGGCGCACGACCCTGCCCATGGCGTCGCAGCTGGTGGTCTCACTGGGCGCCGGCATCTACGAAGAGCTGTTGTTTCGCGTGCTCTTGGTCTCGGGCCTGGTGGCGCTGGGGACATTCATTGGGTTGCGGCGTCCGGCGACGCTCGTGGTCGCCATCGTGCTGAGCGCCGTGATCTTCAGCGGATTCCATTACATCGGGCCGCTGGGCGATCGGCTGACGCTTGCCTCATTCACCTTTCGGGCGGTGGCCGGTCTGGTGCTGAGCGGGCTGTTCGCGGCGCGGGGATTCGGGATCACGGCATGGACCCACGCGCTGTACGACGTGGGCCTGGCGCTGGTGGGGCGGTTCTAGACGGGCGGGTGTTGCCGGTCCCCCTCACCGACTTTCGGTGCGCGCGGCGTAGATCGAATCGAGGATCGGCCGGAAGTCTCCGATGGGCGCGGTGCCGGCCAGCAGCAAACCCTGCACGATGAACGAGGGCGTGCTCCGCACGCCCGCGTTCCACGACGCCTGGGCTTCTCCCTGCACCAGCTCGCGCACTTGCCCGCCCTTCAAACAGGCCTCCACCACCTGCCGGTCCGCGCGCGCCGAGTCCGCGAGGTCCAGGAAGTAGGGCCCCGGGTCGGGCAATCTCGCCCAGGCCTGCTGGTATTGGTACAGCAGGTCGTGCATCCGCCAGAACTTGTCCTGCTGGGCGGCGCACATGGCGGTCTCGTGCGCGGCCTGCGCGTTGGCGTGCAGCTGGGGGATGGGGAAGTTGAGGAACGTGAGTCGTGCCTTGCCCGTGTTGATATACTCCCGCTCCAGCGCCGGAAGCGTTTCCTCCCAGAATTGCCGGCAGAAGGGGCACTGGAAGTCGCTCACCTCGTAAATGACGATGGGCGCCTGGCTGGAGCCCTTGGTGCGCGCCGCGAGCATCAGCTCGTTGGATTGACGTCCCAGCGGGTTCGTGGAGGCGACGGCGGCCGCGGCAGGCGGCGCGCCCACCGGGGCGGCGTCGCGACGGCTGCTCAGTACGCTCGCGGCCGCGAGGCCCACGAGGGCCACCCCGGCGGCGGCGCCCACCACCACGGTGCGGTTCATCGGGGCAACCTGTACCCCGCCTGCGGCGCGCGCAAGTGGCGCGCGGTCAGTGGCGCCATCGGGTTACCGCCGTCTGCTCCATCAAGGGCACCACGACGGCGACCAGCGGCGTGAGCGTCACCGGGACGCTCCAGTACCGCTCCAGGAACGGGTTTCTGGGATCCCGGACGCTCGCCTGGATCCACCACCGGCCCGGCGGAAGGCTGATCGTCGTCACGCCGGACGAATCGGTGGACACCTGATGGACGTCGCGGCCGGCCTGCCGCACCGCGCGCTCCAGCCGATTGGCGAGGTCGGCGTACGCGACCTGCTCCCACCGGCGCAGCGAGTCGGCGGCCCGGGCGACCCGGAGGGCCAGGTCCCGTTCGCCGCTCAGTCCGCCGCGCAGGGCACGATCGCGCTCCGCGGCCCGCTGGCCCAGGCGGTCGTACAGCGCCCGGAGCCGGCCGTAGGTCTCGCGGTAGGCCAGCGATGCGCGGTCCATGGCGCGCAACGTGTCGCCCAGGGCCTCGACGCTGTCGCGGGTAGCGTCCCAGGCACGAAGCGCGTTGGTGGATCCGGTAGTGTCCGGCGACCCACCGCCGCGGAACGCTGCCATCTCCGCGTCCAGCCCGGCGAACTGCGGCCGGGGCCTTCGCGCCTGGGTGGCGAGAGAGTCCAGCAGCGCATCCGGGTCTATTGGGAATAAGGTGATCTCGAGCCCCGCGAGCGGGATGCCCGGCTGCCGCACCAGCCGCACCACCAGCTCCGCTTCGCCGGCGCAGCCGACCGACGCGGCGGCGACCAGCGTGAGCCAGAGCCCGCGGGCGCGTGCGGGCGGCCGCGTTCTTCGGGTGGAACGGTGGATCGTCAGGATCAGTCTACGATGATGCTTTCGGGGAAGATGTATTTCCGGGGATCGACGGTCTTGCCTTTGACTTCCACTTCGTAGTGCAGGTGCGGCGAGGTCGAGAGGCCGGTGTTGCCCACCAGCGCGATCTCTTCGCCGCGGCGCACTCGCTGCCCCTTGCGGACGTTGACCTTGGAGCAATGCGCGTACAGCGTGACGATGCCGTTGCCGTGGTCAATCCTGACGTACTGCCCGTAACCATCGCCATAGGCGTCGCCCGTGTTGACGTCGACCACCCACCCGCTCGCCGGCGCCACAATGGGCGTGCCGAGCGGCGCGGTGATGTCGATCCCGTCATGCCGGCGCGCTTCGTGGAAGATCGGATGCATCCGCGCCTGCGCGAACATGCTGGTGAGCCACCCGCGGGTCGGCATGATGGACGGCGTCCGGGCCAGCCGCTCGCCGTGGGCTTCGAGGCTGTCGATGGCCTCGGTGAAGGACCGCGCCAGGAGGTTGGCCCGGCGGATCAACCCCTCGACGTCATCCTGCATCTGCAGGGCTTCGCGTCCAAGAGGCTGTTCGGCCAGGACCTGCTCGCGCTCGGAGGGCACGCCCGCCGGTCCACCGATACCCGCCCGCTGCACGTCCGGGTCGTTGGGCGGCAGGCCCGCGAGCAGCCGGACCAGCTGATCCCGCTTCATGATGGTGGTGACGGTGTCGTTCACTTCGCGGAGCCGCGTGCGGGTCTGGATCACCTGCTCCGCCAGCAGCTGGTTGGCGCGTTCGAGGCGCTCCAGCCGGGAGATATCTACCCCCTTCCGGATGGCCCCGTAGGCAAATCCCAATCCGACCACCAGCAGAACCGCTGCGGTGCCCCCAATCAGCTTCACCGCCCGATACGACACTCCAAAGGAGCGGGTCGTACCAGAGCCGTGCGGCACCCACAGAATGGTCCAGCGGTGTCGTTCGTCCATCACGCCTCGCGCTAGCGCCGGAGCCGGGTTTCTGGCTGCTCCGGTCCGTCAGACAAGAGGGGCAAACATAGGCCGCTTGTCACGAATCTGTCAACAGGGAAATACAAGATCGTAAGTAATTGTATACTAAGTAGTTACGATGTCGCCCGCGGCCTTCGGAAACAGCGGGGCTGGCTTCTGAACCGTTCGACCCCCTACGAGCGGCACATCCAGGGGTCCCCACCCGGCCTCATGGACCGCCCCAGGTAGGCCGAGCGCGGTCCAGACCACCTGGGTCTTGCCGGGCATGAAAGGACTCGCCAGGAGGGTAATGCGTGCCAGGGCACGGGCCAGGGCGCCGAGGGTTGAGCGCAGCGCGTCTGTTTGGCTCTGCTTCGCCAGGTTCCACGGGGCGGTCTCCTCCACGAACCCGTTGGCCCGGTCCACCAGCCGCCAGACCTGCCGGGCTCCCTCGTGCAGCAGCTGCCGGTCCATGGCCTGGCGATACTCGGCGATCAGGGTCTCTCCCTCGCGGTCGAGGCTGGTCGCCTCGCCCGCTTCCGGGATGACGCCGCCCAGATAGCGCGCGGTCATGGCCAGGACCCGGCTTGCGAGGTTGCCGTAGCCGTTGGCGAGGTCGGCTTCGTACCGGGCGTCGAAACGCTCCCATGTGAAGTCACCGTCCCCATCCCAGGGGACTTCCCGCAAGAGGAAATAACGCAACGCGTCCGGGCCGTGACGGCCGATGGCGTCCGCCAGGTCGAGCCGTACGCCGGCGCTCTTGGAGAAGCGTTTGCCGGAGAAGTTGACGAAGCCGTGGGCCCAGACGGACTCCGGGAGCGGCAGCTGGGCGGCCTCGAGCATCGCCGGCCAGATGACGCAATGCAGGCGCGTGATATCCTTGCCGATGATGTGAAGCTGGGCGGGCCAGCGCCGGGTGTGGGCCGGGTCCGGGTATCCCGTGGCCGTGAGGTAGTTGGGCAGCGCATCGAACCACACCCAGGTCCCTTGCTGCTCACCGGTGCTGAGCGGGCGGGGGAAGGGAATGGCCCACGTCAGCCCGGCCCGCGTGACCGAAATGTCGTCGAGTCCCTGGTCCAGGAGTGCCAGGATTTCGTTTCGGCGGGCCGTAGGCTGGAGGAAGTTCGGGCGCTCCTCCAGCAGCCGGCGAATGAAGGGCTGATAGCCCGAGAGCCGGAAAAACCAGTTGCGCTCCTCGCTCCACTCGAGCTCGCGGGTGGGATGGGTCAGGCATCGCCCGTTTTCGATCTCACTGTCCCGCTTGAACTGCTCGCACCCCACGCAGTACCAGCCCTGGTAGGCGCGTTCGTAGAGATCGTCCGGCCGCACCTCGAAGATCCGCTGGATCAGGGCGTTGACGCCCGCCTGGTGAGCGGCCTCGGTGGTGCGGATGAATTGATCATGTGAGACGGCGAGCGTGCGCCAGGCGTCCTGGAACTTGGCGGCAACGTCGTCCACCAGCGCCTGGGGCGACAGACCGCGGGCCGCGGCCTCCTGGGCCACTTTTTTGCCGTGCTCGTCCATCCCGATGAGGAAGTGCACCTGATCGCCCCGCAGCCGGTGATACCGGGCGATGCAATCGGCGCCAATCTTCTCGAACGCGTGGCCGATGTGTGGCTCGCCGTTGGAGTAGTCAATGGCCGTCGTGAGGTAGAACCGGTCACTCACTCGGCGGCGGCTCCGTGGGGTGGTCCTCGACGGCCTCGTCGGACGGGGTGGTGGCGTCGCCCCCCGGGGGATTGGGGGACCGGCCACCCCGGTCCTTGCGGCGGCGCCGGCGGCGCCGGCTCTTCCGGTGCGGGCTCACGGCTTCGGCCGCCCGCTCGGTGGTCACGACGGTGGGGCCTTCGTCGAACGTCACCAGCGAAGACGGCGGAGCGGGCTCGGCCGGCCGGGGTTCGCCCGCCAGGGTGGCCACCTCGGCCTTGAGCTCGGCCAGCGGGACGACCTGCACCGAGCCGTCCGCGGCCCGCAACAGGACCCGTTCCCGGAAGATGTCCACGGCCTGGACCCGCTCTTCGCCGCGCGCGGTCCGCAGCACCTTGCCTTCCTTGGGAAAGCGCTTGCGGCTGGTGACGTAGAAATCGTGCTCGTACCGGAGGCAGCACAGCAGCCGTCCGCAGCCGCCGGAGATTTGCGATGGATTGAGGGAGAGCCGCTGGTCCTTGGCCAGCGCCAGGCTGACGGGCTTGAGCTCGGGGAGCCACGAGGAGCAACAGAACTGGCGGCCGCAGCGTCCCACCCCGTCGAGCCGCTTGGCTTCGTCCCGCGCGCCAATCTGCCGCAGCTCGATCCGGGTGCGGAACAGGGCGGCGAGCTCGCGCACCAGGGTGCGGAAGTCCACGCGTTGCTCGGCCGTGAAATAGATCGTGAGCTTTCGCCGGTCCCACTGCCACTCCGCGTCGGACACCTTCATGGGCAGGCTATGCGCGCGGACCCGCTCGATGACCTTGCGGCGGACGTCCTCTTCCGCTTTGCGGAGCTCACGGCCCAGGTGCGCGTCCTCGGCTGCGGCGGCGCGGACCACCTTGCCTTTGGGCTCCTTGGGCGCCGCGATCGCGCAGCCGCTGCACCCGATGCCGCATTTCTTCTGGGCGATCTCGCCCACGGCCGACACCACACCCAGGTCCAGCCCGCGCTCTGCTTCGACGACGACCGGGTCCCCGACCACGAGCGCCGCGCCGCTGTCCCAGGTGTAGATGTCCTTCCGGTTGCCCTTGAACCGGACTTCGATGAGTTCCGGCATGGTCAACTCTCGGCGAACTTGCCCATGCGCCGGAACTTCTCGGCGCGCTTCCGCCGCAGCTTCTCGGGCGACAGCTTGTCCAGCGAGCGAATCGCGCCGTCGAGCGCGTCGCCCAGGGCCCGGGCGGTCTGCTGGGGGTCGGCGTGGGCGCCGCCGGGTGGCTCCGGCACGATCTGGTCGA